>JAIMBB010000007.1 GCA_023511655.1 Anaerolineae bacterium | reverse complement strand
GGCGACCACATAGGGTCGCCCCTACAACGGGCGGCGGGGTGTGATGTAGGGGCGGCCCTGCGCCGCCGCCTGTCCATATGTGCCAAACGCAGGCAGGCACATAGGCCTGCCCCTACAAGAAAATGCCCCCGTGCGTGAACGCATCGGCCGCCATTGGCCTCTCCTCCCCTACACGTCCCCTTAGCCTGGAGTTAACCCACGCTCAACGCACCACAATTACCATCAGGTTAGCACCATACCACTCTAAGGCGACTACGGGTACGACAGCCGGCTTATTGATGTGTCCATCTGTGTTCGAAAAGGAGGCAGATATGGAGATCGTCGTCGTGGGTCTGCTCGTGGTGATCCTGCTGCTGATTGCCCACATCGCCGGTTACGCTGCAGGGGTAGCTGCCAGCCGCCCGAACATCTACCATTGATACACCGGCCCAGTGTGAGCTGAACCTCGTCGTCAGGGGGATGCGCGCCGCGGGAAAGAGCACCGCCGCGGCGCCCTAATGAGCGCCGCGGCGGGCAGATGATCAGTCGTTGCCGGCGCCTATGAACAACCCGTGGTGCTGCCGCAGGTTTCGCACTTCAGGCACGTGCCGTTGCGCACCAACGTCCAGGCACCGCATTCCGGGCATGGATCTCCCACGTAACCCTTCAAGCGCGCCTGGCGCGCCTTTTCGGCGCGACCGGCATCAAGCCCGGCGGCTGTTGTAGCTGCGCGGCGCTGAATGGACTGCGGGACGGTGCGGCCGTTGCGAGGCCGAGGGGCTTCGTGGTGCTCCGCGTCCTCACCCGCTCCGACGTGCGCATGACCGTTGGCCTGGGCCGTCTCGTCGGCGAACGCGCGGCCGGGCAGCCGTAACTGCGTGGGCGGCACTTCGCGCTCGCTGATGACCTCTTCGTCGTGATATTCCGGCTCGGGCACTTCCGAGGTCGCGCCGGCGTGGGCCAGGTCTTCGCGACCCAGATAGGTGATCGCCAGCTCGCGGAAGATGTAATCAATCACACTGGTAGCCATCTTGATGTGGTCATTGCCGACCACCACGCCGGCGGGTTCGAACTTGGTGAAGACGAACTGATCCACGAATTCATCCAGCGGCACGCCGTACTGCAGGCCGAGCGACACAGCGATGGCAAAGCAGTTCAGCAAGCTGCGGAAGCCGGCGCCTTCCTTGTGCATGTCAATGAAGATCTCGCCCAGCGTGCCGTCTTCGTACTCGCCCGTGCGCAGGAAGATGCTCTGGCCGCCGATCTTGGCCTTCTGGGTGTAGCCGGCGCGGCGGTTCGGCAGCCGGCGCTGCTTGGCCAGATAACGCACGACGACCTTCTCGATCACCTGTTGCTGCTGTGGCGTCACCGGCAGTTGCTGGCCGGCCTCCCCGATCAGCTCGCCGATGGCCTCTTCGTCGTCGCTCGACGTGTTCAGCGGCTGGCTAAGCTTCGACCCATCGCGATACAGCGCATTCGCCTTGGTGCCCACTTGCCAGGACAGCATATAGGCATTGGCCACGTCCTCGATCGTTGCCTCGTTGGGCAGGTTGATCGTCTTGCTGATCGCGCCGCTGAGGAACGGCTGCGCTGCGGCCATCATCAGGATATGGCCTTCGGGTTTGATGAAGCGCTTGCCGTATTTGCCGCAACGGTTAGCACAGTCGAAAACCGGCAGGTGCTCCGGCTTCAGGTGCGGCGCGCCTTCCACGGTCATCGTGCCGCACACGTAATCGTTTGCGGCGCTGATCTCGGCTTTGCTGAAGCCGAGGGCGTCGAGCATGTTGAACTTGTAGTCGTTGAGCTGCGCATCGGTGAAGCCGAGCACATTCTTGCAGAAGTCCTCACCCAACGTCCACTTGTTGAAGGCGAATTGGATCTCGAAAGCCGAAGCCAGGGCGCCTTCCACCTTGGCCAGCACTTCGTCGGTGAAGCCGCGCGCCTTCAAGGTCTCATGGTTGATGTAAGGGCAGCCGACCAGCGTGCCATGCCCGACGGCGTATTTCACGATGTCGGCAATCTGCGCTTCGCTGTAGCCCAGCCGGCGCAGCGCCGGGGGCACGCTCTGGTTGACGATCTTGAAGTAGCCGCCGCCGGCCAGCTTCTTGAACTTCACCAGAGCGAAGTCCGGCTCGATGCCGGTGGTGTCGCAATCCATCACCAGGCCGATGGTGCCGGTGGGCGCGATCACCGTCACCTGGGCGTTGCGGAAGCCATATCGCTCGCCCAGCGCCAACATGCGGTCGGCGTCCTCGCGGGCGGCCTTCAGCAAGTCCGGCGGGCAGTGCTGCGGGTCAATCCCCAACGGATAAATGGTGAGGCCCTCGTATTCGGACTGCGGAGCATTGTAGGCGGCGCGGCGATGGTTGCGGATGACGCGCAGCATGTGCTCCCGGTTGCGCGCGTAGCCGGGGAAGGGGCCGAGTTCTTTGGCCATCTCGGCGCTGGTGGTGTAGGCGGTGCAGTGCAAGATGGCCGTCAATGCGCCGCAGATGGCCCGGCCCTCCGGCGAGTCGTAAGGAATACCCTGCAGCATCAGCAAGGTGCCCAAGTTGGCGTAGCCCAGGCCAAGCGTGCGGAACTCATAGCTCAGCTCGGCCACGCGCCGGCTGGGGAACTGCGCCATCAACACGCTGATCTCCAGCACGATCGTCCACAACCGCGCCGCATGACGATACGCCTCGATGTCAAACGTGCCGGTCTGCGCGTCGTAGAACGCGGCCAGGTTCAGCGAGGCCAGGTTGCACGCTGTGTCGTCGAGGAACATGTATTCGGAACAGTTGTGAACTCCGATCCCGTTCGCAATGAAGTGATGTGTATCGGGTTCCATCAAGTCAAAGACAAGTTCCTCGCCGAGGTACTTCAACGACTGAACGCGATCAACTAGCGGCTCAGAATAGGCACCGACGGTGCGATTCAGCTTAGCCAGGGCAGCCGCTTTTGGGCTTTCCGGCATAAAGCCGATTTCTTCCTCAAAACGGATGCGTGAGCTTCGGCTAATCCGAAGGCTGTGTACTTGCTGCACCGGGTACTCTTTAATGCCGCCCCTTCCATCGGGCAGGAGCGCAACCCGGTCGCCTGCTCTCCGGTTCTCGTAAATCTTTGACTTGATGCCAAAGTTGAGCAAAAGCAACTGGACTTGCCGCAGTAACTCAAGCGATGTCGAGTCGAGTGAGACATACTGGCACTTTTCGCTATAGCTTGCAACAGTTCCGTCCGCAGTGAAAAGCCCTCTTAAAAGCGCTGCCTGTTCAGACCGGACAAGGCGAAAGGCCCGGTCGGTGAAAGCTTTGTTCTCACTGCCCTTATCCAGAATTGCGAATTGCTCCAACCGCTGAAGAATCCTCGGACTGCCGACGGAAACACGAGCAGTTGTCACAGTTTGCGTCACTGCTCCCTGCTTGTTGTGCTCACCAAGGTCGGGTCGAAGGTTATTGATGAGCGCATTTGCCCACTCTGCCACATCACGCTCGGCTTTATCAACCGTGAGGAAAGAGACGCGGCGCTCTTCTCCCCGAGCTGTTTTGCTGCCTAATCTTGTGATACACCCGTCCCCGACAAGAAGCCCAATCAACTGCGCGATCTCTTCTGAGCCGGTTGTTTCCTTGCCGAACTCTGCGCCAACGAGACGAACCATATCGTCACTCCGAAGCTCGCAGGCCCTTACGTCGCCGCGATTTTCGGTAAAGACCAGATGGTCGCCGGTGAGTTTCACCCTGTAACCGCTCCGAGTGCGAAGTTCATAGACGGGTTTTGTTCCTGTCGGGAAAATGTTCTCGACCCAGTGTAACTTTCCATCAATACTTCGAATAGCACGCGCCTGCCCGACTAACTCACCGATGCGTTCAAGTCCTCGGTGAGTTGCAACAAGCGTATCGCCCGTCACGCACGGATTGCTGCCGCGTATCTCGCCATCGGCCGGGCAGGTGTGCCACTCGTTGATCGTCGTGTGATACTGGATGCCGGGGTCAGCGCTATGCCAGGCCGCCTCACAGATCTTGCGCCACAGCTCACGCGCCTTCACCATGCGCTTCGGCTTCGGTGGACGCCCCTCCTTTTTGGCCCTTTCGATCTCGGTGCGCCAGATCAGCCCCCATTCCTTATCTTCGATCACGGCCTGCATGAACTCGTTGGTCACCCGCACGCTGTTGTTGCTGTTCTGGCCACTGACGGTGGCATAGGCCTCGCTGTTCCAGTCGGTGTTGTATTCCGGGAAGTGGATGCTGGTGTAGCCTTGTTGAGCAAACTGGATCACGCGCTCGATGTAGTTGGGCGAGATCATCGCCCGGCGCGCCTCAACGATGGCTTTCGCCAGCAACGTGTTTTGTTTGCGGTCGAACTTCGTCGCCTGATCCGGCCACTCATGACAGGCTTTCATGATGGCGTTCAGGTGCTTGTTGTTGAGCTTGCTGCCGGTCACCAGCGCAGCCACTTTCTGTTCCTCGATGACTTTCCAGTCAATGAAGGCTTCGATGTCCGGATGATCAACATCGAGGATGACCATCTTGGCGGCGCGGCGGGTGGTGCCGCCGCTCTTGATGGCGCCGGCTGCGCGGTCACCGATCTTCAAGAAGCTCATCAGGCCGGACGATTTGCCGCCGCCGCTGAGCGGCTCGTTCTCCGCACGCAGCTTGGAGAAGTTCGAGCCGGTGCCACTGCCGTATTTAAAGATGCGCGCCTCGCGCACCCACAAGTCCATGATGCCGCCCTCATTCACCAGGTCATCCTCGATGGATTGGATGAAACAGTTATGAACAACGACGTTGTTGGTAAGGAAGGTATGGCTTTCTGTCTCGATATCGTAGACATCCTCGTCGCCCACGTATTCGATAGATTCGATGATCTCCTCCCGCGTGAATGCGACTGAACGGCCATCGAGCTCCAATGCTTTGGCCAACTTGGCCTGCTTGTCTGCGGAGACAAAACCTATCATCGCCGCAAACTTGTCTTTCTCGCTCTTCCATGCAATGACAACCTGGTAGTAGTTTTGACGGTTGTCGCGTGGGTCTTTACACGGCACGATGCGGTTATAGATGCCTAGGTTGTTCAGCAAGTGCGACACGCCCACGGCCAGCTTTGGCGAGATCGTGCCAAAGACAATGTCGCTGGTCCGGCGATCTTTACGGATTCGAACACAACCATCTGCCTGAAAGAGTGAGCGTAGATAAGCCACCACAACACCGCGCCCGCCGTTGAGCACGCTCTGCGGCACCTGCATCTCCAGCCGGCGATTCAACAATTCATGGCGATTGACAAAGTCACGTGCCTGTTCACCATAGATGCGCACGCGAAGAATATCAAGCGATGGGTTCTGCGCATCCACGCGCCGAACATGATGATGCGCATCCGGGAAGACCTGAGCGATGAGATGATTGACGTATGCGCGCTCATCATCGTTGATCGTCATTGCCTCCAGTGTGAGGCTGGTGTTTGTACCGGTTTCGTATTGACCAACGAAACCATCAGCTTGTAACCAACCAGCAAGCGCTGCTTCATCCTCTGCCCAACCTTCAGCTTCTCTCTCAATCGACGTATTCGTGCGCTGGATGAGCCTCATGCCCGGCTTTAAGTGCCTTACTTCGCGCCAGACGCGTTGACCCTTGTGCGTATCACACGTCAGCACAAGGTGATCTGCTGTTGCTTCGATGAAATTGCCGTTGGCAAGCGTAATCTTGTAAACTGGCTTAACGCCGTTGTGTTTGACGGCTACCACCCGCGTCACGCCAGTTTCGTCATACACCTGCAGGCCGATCATGCGTCGCTCAACGATTGCGCCAATCTGGATGGGACCAGCCAGCGTTGACACGAGCGCGCGATATGGCAGACACGCATGAGGCTGTGGGTGCGTATAGGCGTCCTCTGAGCGCTTGACCTTGCCGGTGGCTGGATCCACGTAGTAGTGACCCTGGGCAGGGCCGGTGATGCCATAGGCCCAATTCAAGCCGGTGTTGAACCATTGTGGGCTGTTCGGCGCGGCCATCTGCCTGGCCAACATGTAGCACAGCTCGTCGTAGAAGGCGCGTGCGTCCTCCTCGGTGTCGAAATACTTGTGCTTCCACCCCCAATAGGTCCAGCATCCGGCCAGGCGATTGAACACCTGTCGGCTGTCGCGTTCGCCGTGATCGAGCTCGGCGCCTTCGGCCGGCACGCTGCGCTGCAGCCAGGTCGGCACGCCGCGCTCTTTCACGCGCACGGTCGTGCTCGGCACGCCTGCCTTTCGGAAGTACTTCTGTGCCAGGATGTCGGTGGCCACCTGCGAGAAATTTTCCGGAACGTCAATGTCGTGCATCTCGAACACCGTCGAGCCGTCCGGATTGCGGATGACCGAGCTACGCTTGACGAACTTGATGCTCGCATACGGGCCTTTGCCAGCCTGGGTAAATCGTCGTGTGATTTTCATGCCTGATGCCTTCCCTGTGAATGACTAATGACTGATGACCAGCAACGAACGACCGGTTGATCAACGCTCGCTCAGCGCTCACTCAGCAACCGCTCGATCTCGTTCTTCACGCTCTCCAAGTCCTTCAAGTTGAGATAAACGATCGCATAGCGGATATAAGCCACCTCGTCCAACTCGCGCAGTCCCTGCAACACCATATCGCCGATCTCGCGAGCGGTCACTTCGCTCTTGTTCATGGCCAGCACGTTGGCCTCGATCTGGTTGACCAGGCGCTCGATGTCCTCTGCCGCGACCGGTCGCTTGGCGCAGGAGATGCGCACCCCCTCCAGGATCTTCTCGCGGTTGAACGCCTCGCGACGGCCGCCGCGCTTGACGACCAACGGTGTTGCTTCCACGATGCGTTCGACGGTGCTGAAGCGGCGACCACACGCTTTGCAGCTGCGCCGGCGGCGTATGCCCCCCGAAGGCTCACGCACGGTATCTATCACGTGCGTATCGCCGGAACCGCAATTTGGACACTTCATGGATACACTTATGCCACATCTGGCGCCCGAACATTTGATCTACGCCACATATAGCCAGAAAGGGACGCAAATTCTAAGAACGGAGGCTTCCAAAGTCAATAAGAGATCGGAGAGATGTTGGGGTCAGGTCGGAAATTTAAGGTCGACCCGGTCCACCACAAACGACTGTGCGCTTTGCTTCGTCATGGTCGCATCCCCCTGGCGGATGATCATACGGTGACAGGGTGACCGCGCGAGGCGAATCACCCTGTCACTGGCATGGATGAGCTCCGATGAAGCTTTGACGTCTGTCTCTATCGCCGGCGCAAGAAGGAGGGAAGCTCCAGGTTATCGGGATCGAGTTGAGCGACGCGCGCCGGTTCGGGTGTAGCCTCGGCTGGCGGCAGATCCGTCGCAGTCGAACGCGCGGCGTATTTGGCTGTGGCCGTGCGCATTGCCGCGCTGTTCTGGCGAATCATGCGGCGCGGCACGTTCCCTTGATGGTCGAATCCGGTCGCCACCACGGTGATGCGGATCTGATCCTTCATATTTTCATCCACCACCGCGCCGAAGATCACGTTGCAATCCGGATGGGCCGCCGACTTGATGATGGTGGCTGCTTCGTTCACCTCGAACAAGCTGAGGTCGGGTCCGCCGGTGATGTTGAACAGGATGCCGCGCGCGCCGTCAATGGTCACGTCCAGCAAGTTCGAGGTGATGGCTTGCTCGGCCGCCATGCGCGCGCGCCCTTCGCCGCTGGCTGAGCCAACCGCCATGAGTGCAGCGCCGCCCTCGGACATGATCGTGCGCACGTCGGCGAAGTCCAGGTTGATCAACCCCGGCACCGTGATCACTTCGCTGATGCCTTGAATGCCCTGCCGCAACACGTCGTCGGCCGTGCGGAAGGCCTGCTGCAAGGTGGCCTTCTGGCTGACGATGTCCAACAGGCGATCGTTCGGGATCACGATCAGTGTGTCCACGTGCTCCTTGAGCCGCTCAATGCCGGCTTCCGCGGTGCGCATGCGCGGCGTGCCCTCGAAGGAGAAGGGGCGCGTGACCACGCCGATGGTGAGGGCGTTCAGCTCTTTGGCAATGCGGGCGATCACCGGCGCGGCGCCGGTGCCCGTGCCGCCGCCCATGCCACACGTAATGAAGACCATGTCGGCGCCCTTGAGCAGGCCGTAGATCTCGTCGGCCGACTCCTCGGCTGCTTTCTCGCCGATTTCGGCGTTGCTGCCCGCGCCGAGGCCACGCGTCACTTTTTCGCCGATCCGCACGCGAATGGGAGCATGGCTGAGCATAAGCGCCTGCTGGTCGGTATTGACGGCGATGAACTCGATGCCGACCAAGCCTTCGGCAATCATCCGGTTGACTGCGTTCTGGCCTCCCCCACCGACGCCGACGACCTTGATCTGCGCCGGCGATTCGGCACGCATGCCTGTCAGATACTCTTCTGGTTGTATATTCATCGGACTGCTTCCTCCCTTTACCGCTACGGATACCTCGGCTTGCCCACAGGTAGTTCACAGATTCTATGCTGGTCATCCACAGTGTCAAGCAAGTTATCCACAGCTTTTCCAAAAAATCGAGATTTTTAAGCTAAAACCCTCCAAGTACGCCGTTCCGTCAGCACCGAACGAGATTGCGATCGTTCATTGCGGCGCGAACTGGCGAACCGGACACTCCTTACGGCGCGGTCGAAATGACCGCCAGCGTTCAATCGGGCAACAGATTTCTCAGCCATCCTGGCAAATCCAGGCGGGGGCCGAAGCGACGACGCTTGCTCGGCTTGGCGATCACGCCCTGCAGCCCCCAATGCAACATGCCGACCGAAGTCGAAAATGCCGGCGACTGCAACGAATCCACCAGGCCATACAGGTGCATTGGGCGCGTCAGGCGCACGGGACGTCCCGTCGTCTCGCGCGCCGATTCCCTCAAACCTGGCAACAGCGAACCACCTCCTGTAATTACGAGTCCAGCCGGCAGCAGGCCATCGTAGCCGCTGCGCTTGATTTCCTGCTCGATCAAGCTGAACAATTCGTCGGCCCGAGCGCGCAAAATCTCGGCGGCTTCCTGTCTGTGGATGCGCACGAGCGGTTCGTCGCCGAAACCGACGATGTCGCAAATTTGGTCGCCCGGCACATCCGGCGGATTGGCGTGACCGTAGCGCACCTTGAGGTGCTCAGCGGCCTCCATCGGCAGCCGCAGCACCTGGGCCAGATCGCTGGTGAAGTGCGATCCGCCCACGTCGAGCACGCGGGTGTGCCAGGCCGATCCGTCAATGAACACCGCCATGCCGGTGGTGCCACCGCCAATGTCCACCAGCACTGCGCCCATCTCACGCTCGGTCGGCGTGAGCACCGCTTCGGCCGAGGCCAGCGGCGCAAGCACGAATTCGCTCACGTCCACGCCGGCGGTATGCGCGCACTTCAGCAGGTTTTGCACCGCCGTCGTGGCGCATGTGACGATGTGCGCTTGCACTTCCAGGCGGAAGCCGAGCATGCCCACCGGATTGCGCACGCCGTCTTGATCGTCCACCCGGAAGTGGCGCGGGATCACGTGCAAGATCTCGCGGTTGTTCGGGACGGTGATGGCCTGCGCCGACTCCAGGCCACGATTGATGTCGTCGAACGATACCCCCTGGTCGCCACGACCGATGGCGACCGCGCCCTGGCTGTTCTGCGAGGCGATGTGATTGCCGCTGATGGACATCAGCACGTGCGACGCCTTCACCCCCGACGAAGCCTGCGCGCCGGCCAGTGCTTCCTTCATGCATGCTGTCGCGTCGCTCACGTTGATGATCTGGCCACGTCGGATGCCGCGCGCGGGTGCCATCCCGACGCCAATGACAGTGAAGCCGGCCTCGTTATCGGCTGCCTCGCCGACCAGCGCCACCACCTTCGTGCTGCCCACGTCCAGAACGGTAATCGTCTTTGGTTCTGCCATGTCGTCTCGGGATTGGATGCCGGAGATCGCGACCACAAGCATCTCCGACTTCCGATCTCTAATCTCTCACCTCGTAATACGGCGCCTCCGGGAACCTCACGTCCAACACCCGCACCTCGATCCCCTTGTCCGTCAGTTGTTTTTGCAAAGCGCGCGCCAGGCGCAACTTGTCGCTCATCGCGCCGTCATAGGGCGCATCGCCTAGGCGCACGCGTCTTTTGCGCTCGTCGGTCCATATCAGGCCGAACCTCGGCGAGTAGGAGTAGCGCGTCACGTTCGGCTGTGCGACGATCAGCTCGTTCAGCGCGCGCAACAGCCTGGGATCGAGTCGGCTGCCCAAAGCCGGGGGCGCGCCTTCTTCGACGCGGATGGTGAGCCTGGCCGGCACGCCTTCGCGCGCAACCTGCACTTTGCCTTCAAAGTCGTTCCACACGTTGCCGCTCTGGCTTTGCCACACAGCCATGGGCCGCGCCGGCTGGATCACGATCACGCACGTCGTGCGCCATTCCCACCGACAGGTGACCGTGGCTGCCTCCACGCCGGGCAGGTCGTCCACAGATCGAGCCGCCGCATCCAAATCGGCGAAGTGGAAGTGTTCGCCCTGCAGCCCGCTCGCGCCGATGATCGCCTCGACGGGCACGCCGGTGTTATTCTGAACCTGAATGTCGGCGATGCGCCAGCTTTCCCCGCTGTACCAGCGCGCGCCGACTGTGACGCAGATGGCAAGCAGTGCAACGGCGACCATCCACCATCGAACGTGCAAGCGACGCGCCGAATGACGCTGGGCGCGTCGCGCCAGCACGACGTCGAATCGCGTCCTCGACGTTGGTCGGCGATTGTGTGGCGATCGGTAGCGCATCGTCTCCCTAGTTATCCTTCATCGCCAGCGCGATCAACCGGTCGAGCAACTCACCATACGGGATGCCGGTGGCCGCCCACAACTTGGGATACATGCTGATGTCGGTGAAGCCAGGGATGGTGTTGATCTCGTTGATGAACACCTCGCCGGTTTCGCCGTTCATCAGAAAGTCCACCCGCGCCATGCCGCGCACTTCGGCCAACGTGGCTGCCTCCACGGCCGTCTCGCGGATCAACTGGGACAGCGCCGGAGGGATATCGGCCGGGATATGCAACGCCGACGCCGACTCCCCCTTGTCCAGATATTTGGCGGCATAGTCGTAGAACTCGCGACTGGGCACGATCTCGCCGACGACCGACGCCTGCAATTCGTCGTTGCCCAGCACGCTCACCTCCAGCTCGCGCGCGTGCGGCACGGCTTGCTCGATCAGCACTTTGCGGTCCCACTTCAGAGCCTCGGCCATGCCAGCGTGCAACTGTGGCACGCTCTTGGCCTTGGTGATGCCGACGCTGCTGCCCATGTTGGCCGGCTTGATGAAGCATGGGAAACCCAGTTGGGTGATCACCTCGACTTCCACGTCCACCGGCCTGGCCGCCCATTCATGGCGTCGCACCACCAGGTGCCTCACCACCGGCAAGTCGTGCGCACGCATCACATCTTTGAAGATGGCCTTGTCCATGCCCACCGCTGAACCGACCACGCCGGCGCCAACGAACGGCACGCCCAGGAGCGTGAGCAACCCCTGCACTGTCCCATCCTCGCCCATCGGGCCGTGCAACACGGGAAATACCACGTCGAACTCGCGCAACGATTCGATCGGCACGCTCCATTCGCCGGCGCGGCTGATGAGCACCGGCGTCAGGTCATACTTGCGCTCGTCGAGATGTTCCATGACCGACGCAGCCGACATCAAGCTCACCTCGTGTTCGCCGGATTGGCCGCCGTAAAGCACCGCCACCTTCAGCTTCGAGTTTTGAGTTTTAAGTTTTGAATTTGTCATCGCCCGTCGCTCAATCCTCGATTCTCAGTTCAGAACTCACCCACTCGCCCACCAGCTCGATCTCCAACGCCAGATCAACGCCGAAGCGCTTGAGCACTTCGGCATGCGCCAGGTCAATCAAGGCCTTCACGTCGCTGGCCGCTGCGTTGCCGGAGACGTTGACGAAGAAGTTGGCGTGCTTGTCGCTGATCATCGCGCCGCCGATCCGCTTGCCCTTCAAGCCGCATGCTTCGATCAGGCGGCCGGCGTAATCACCCTCCGGGTTCTTGAACATGCTGCCGATCGAAGCGCCTGGCGGCTGCGTCGCCTTGCGCCTGGCAATGTATTCGTTAGCTCGACGTTCGAGGTTGGCCCGATAATCCATCTTCAAATCGAAGGTGGCGCTCAGCACGATTGGCCGGTCGGCTGGCGCATAGCGCTTCAGCGCGCTGGTGCGATAACCGAACTGCAACTGGCGCGGCGTCCAATATTCCGGCGCATAGCCGCGCCGCATGATGCGCGCCAGGTTCAGGTTGCTGGCGATGTCTGCACCGTACGCGCCGGCGTTGCCCACCACGCCGCCGCCAACCGTGCCGGGGACATTGATGGCCCACTCCAGCCCGGCCAGGCCACGCTCGATACAATCGCGCGCCAGCGTCGCCAGCATCACCCCGCTGTCCACCTCGACGCGCGCCTTGACCCCCCGCACGTCAAACCTGATCTCCCGGGCCCGGTTGACGATGACCAACCCGCGCACGCCCGCATCGCTCACCAGGACATTGGCCCCGCCGCCGAGCACGAGGTACGGCAGCCCCATGGCATCGGCGCGCTGCGCCACAGCGATCAGCTCGTCGGTGGTGCGCACCTCGATCAGCAGGTCGGCCGGACCGCCGATGCGCGCCGTTGTGTGCTTCGACAGCGGCTCGTTGCGTCTGGCGCGGGCTTGCAACTCGTTCACGTCCATCGGGCTCAATACAAAGATTGGATCGCTATCTGCGGAATGCTCAGAGCGTCTGACGATGTGACCATCTTCATCCTCCCAATCTCTCATCTCCAACCTTCACCTCAACATTTCCAGCAACCGCTCGCCCACCTGGTTGCCGTCGCCTGCGCTCAAAGTGATGATCACGTCGCCGCCCTTCACTTGAGAGATCAACATGCCGAGCGCGTCGCCGAACGAAGCGGCGTTGTGCGCGTCGGGATGACGGAGCTTGCGCGCGATCTCGATCGGGTTGAGCGCGTTGGCGGCGAAGCTGAAGTCTTCTTTCCTCTCCCGCGCCGCGTAGATGGGCAACACGATCACGTGATCGGCATCGTCAAAGGCCGTAGCGAACTCGTCGAGTAGCGCGACGGTGCGGCTGTAGGTATGCGGCTGCCAGACGGCCCAGATGTTGCCAATGGGAAAGCGTAGCCGTGCGCCGCGCAGAGTGGCCTTGATCTCAGTCGGGTGGTGAGCATAGTCGTCGAAGATGCGGATGCCGCGCGCTTCGCCTTTTAACTCGAAGCGTCGGCCGGCGCCTTTATAGCCGCCGAGTGACCGCACCGCCTCGTCCACCGGCACGCCGCAGGCATCGGCAGTTGCCAGCGCCGCCAGCGCATTCAGCACGTTGTGCTCGCCGGGGAGGCGCAGCGAGCACGTGCCGCTCACTTCGCCGTTCATCCCCGCCCCGCGGAAGGCAAAGTCCATGCCGCCGAGCGTGTTGGCGCGCAGGTTGGTCGCCCGCCACAGGCCACCCCGTAGGCCATAGTCCACGGCGATCGGTCCCGATTCGGCGCTCTCCCCCGCCAACAAATCGGCCCGGCGCAGCATCTCGACGCAGCCGGCATCGTCGGCGCACGTGATCACCACGCCGTCCTTTGGCACGCCGCGCACGAACTCGGCGAAGGCATACAGGGTCGCGTCGAAATTGGCGAACGTGTCTGGGTGGTCATATTCGACGTTGGTGACCACGGCGACTTTTGGCTGGAAGTGCAGGAAGGTGCGATCGTACTCGTCGGCTTCGACGACGAACGCCTCGCCATCGCTCCAACGCGCATTCACGCCCAAAGGCTGCGGCGTCGCCCCGATGACGAAAGCGGGATCAAGGCCGGCATCCATCAGGATGGTAGCGATCATGCCAGTGGTTGTGCTCTTGCCGTGTGTGCCGGCTACCGCGATGCCCGTCTTGCCTTGCATCAGCGCGCAGATGAGATCGCCGCGATGCCAAACCGGCAGGCCGCGACGCCTGGCTTCGACCAGCTCCGGCTCGTCTTTAGCGATCGCCGAGGAGGGCGCCAGAATGTCCACGCCATCCAGATGAGCCGGATCGTGGCCGACAGCCACCGGAATCCCCTCGCTCCTCAGCGCGTGGAGCACAGCCGAATCGGCGCGGTCGTCGCCGCTAACGCGCACGCCGCGTGCATGCAACAGACGAGCCAGCGCGCTCATGCCGGCGCCGCCGATGCCCATGATGTGAATGCGTTTATCCAACCAGCTCATACCAGCACCACGATGACGAACAGGAAGATGACGATCAGGACGAAGATCAGCAAAGAGCCGCTGAAGATCACCGGCGCCGCGCTTTCGATGAAGAAGAACTTGTTCCACCCACCCGGCGGCGGGGTGAAGAGGTTGGCATACTGGCCATCCAGCAAGCCAGCTTGCAGCGCCCAGAACGCCAGCGAGCTAAACAACAAGTAGCCGTTAAACACGCCGATCATGAACGACAGCAGGCTGTATTCGAAGCGGTTCGCCGCGTTGACCTGGAAGCGACCGCGCGCCACCACCGGGCTGAGATAGCCAAAGAAGGCGATCACCAGAAATGGCATCGCGCGCCAGAAGAAGCGCCAGATCGGCTCGCTCTGCGTCCACAACGGGTTCATGACGTTGTTGAATTGCGGCAGCGAGTAGATGAACAGCGCGAACAACATGGTGAATGTGACGATCACCTCGCGCACCCAGCCGCGGGAGGTGCCGATGAACCCCCACACGATCAGATAGAACACAAAGAAGATGTCGGCGTTGATCATGTCAATGGCTCACTTCGGCCAGCAGATCCGCGATCCGCTCCGCCCCATCGCGGCGCCCCACTCGCAACGATGCCTGGCGCATGGCACCTAAACGCAAGGGATTGCCGAGCAATTCGGTCACCTGTGGCACCAGGCCCGCCCGTTCATCCAACAACGCTTCGTCCTGGATGACCACCGCAGCGCCTTTGTCGGCCAGATATTGGGCGTTGACTTTTTGATAGCGCCATGCGTAGGGATACGGCACCAGCACAGCCGGCAGGCCGAGGTAAGGCAGCTCGCCGAGTGTGCTCGCGCCGGCGCGACAGACTGCCAGATCCGCCGCCGCCATCGCCAGGGCCATGTCGTCGTGCAAGTAATCGAAGGTCAGGTAACGCGCGCGCTGGTCATCCGGCAACTGCGCGCGCGCGGCGCTGACCTCTTCCCAGTCGTTCGCGCCGGTCACATGAATGACGACGGCCAACGCCAACAAGCGCGGGAGGCCTGCCAACACGGCGCGGTTGATGCTGCGCGCCCCCTTGCTCCCACCGTATACCAGCAGCACCCGCGCGTCGTGCGCGATGTCGAAACGTCGGCGTGCCACCTCGCGCGAGGCAGTGGCGAAGGCCTCGCGCACCGGGTAGCCTGTCACCACCATCTTGTCCGGCGCGATGAAGCACGCCGACGCCTCCGTCGTCGTCGCCACTTTGGCGGCCAGACGCGTCATCAACCGCAAAGCGTGTCCGGGCTCGACGTCCGGCAGGTACACCACGCTGGGCACGCGCCGCATCCAGGCAGCCACGCTCACCGGCACGCCCACGAACCCGCCGGTCAGGAACACCACATCCGGCCTGAACTCGTCGAGGACGCGTCGAGCCTGGAGTACGCCGCGCGACGTGCGCAACGCGCCGCCGAGGGCGCGCAGCAGGCCGACGCCGTGCATGGCACCGGCCTGGATCGCTCGAAAGGGCACACCTGCGCGGCTCACCAGATCACGCTCCATCCCGCTTTCTTCGCCAACGAACAGCGCCTGGATCGGTGCCGACGAAAGGAGAGGCGTTGTGTCGTCCGATGCGTCTGCGCAGCACGCCGCCGGCTCGGATGTCGCGTCCGATGATGGTGGCATCGGCGCCTTCGACCTGAGCCGGGCGTCCAGCGCCTTTAGCACGGTGAGCGCGGGCAAAACGTGCCCGGCCGTTCCCCCCGCGGATAGTAGCACTCGCACGAACTGAACCTCCTCCTTTGGCATTCCCAACCATGAACGGTGCAACGACTGGGGCCGTATCTTCCCGCAGCATCCGGCTGCCCCGCGCGACGCTGACCACTACGCCGCATGCGATCAACAGCGAGACGAGCGACGACCCGCCTACGCTCAGAAACGGCACCGGCACGCCGGTGAAAGGTATCATGGCCATGATCGCCATCACGTTCAGCAACATCTGGCCGATCACCCAGATCACCACGCCGATCACGATGAACGAGCCGAACGGCGTGTCGGCTGCGTGCGCGATGCGCAGCCCGCGCCAGGCGAAGATCACGAACAGCGCCAGCGTCATCACCAAGCCGAGCAGCCCCATCTCGTCCCCCAGCACGGCCATCACGCTGTCGGTGTGCGGCGTCGGCAGGTAGCCGAACTTCTGGCCGCTGGCGCCGATGCCGTTGCCGAACAGGCCGCCGCCGCCCAGCGTGATCAGCGTCTGGCGAATGTGGTAGTCCATCTCGCTCGGCGCGCGCCACACCTTGATGAACTCGTTCACGCGAATGGTGGCGTGAGGGACGATGGTGATGAGCAGCAAAAACGCCGAGGCGGCGATCAGCGCCACCAGGGCCAGTTGCGTCCAGCTCGCTCCGGCCATGAAGAACATCGCCATGGCTACGAGCACGATCACAGCGGTCGTGCTCAGATCAGGCTGGACGACGATGAGGAAGCTCACCAGGCCGACGATCACGCCGAATGGAATCAGCCCGTTGGATACGCTCTGCACCTGGTCGCGCCGCGACGCCAGCCAGGCCGCCGCGTAGATGATCACGCCCAGCTTCACCAATTCGCTCGGCTGCACCGAGCCTCTCAGCAGGGTGCGCCGCGCACCGAACACGTCGTCGCCGAACAGAATGACGCTGACGAGCAGGAGCAGGCACCCGCCCATGATCCAAACGGCAAAGCGCCGGTAGATGCCATAGTCCAGCCAGCTGAAGATCGCAAAGCCGACCAGGCCTAGACCGGCATAGAGCAACTGTTTGCTGAAAATCGTCAAGGGGTTGCCTTCCTGTACATGCGACCAGAAGAAGGTAGTGCTGTAGGCCATAACCAGGCCGAGCGTCGTCAACAACAAAACGGTGCCGATGAAAATCCAGTCGGCGCGTCCGCGCGCGGACGCGTTCACGCGCGTGGATCGGCTTCGCTGCAGCCTTTGTGTCATTACACTTTTGCCCATCTCACCGCTCCTGGACTTCTACATCGTCTATTGTTCCGGGCAGCGAGGGCGCGTTCACCCATGCGCGGAAGCGATCGCCGCGCTCGGCGAAATCCTTGAACGCGTCGTAGCTCGTCCCCCCCGGCGAAAGCAAGACCACGTCGCCTGGCTGCGCCAGTCGTCGGGCCTCGGCCACAGCCTCCTCCAACGAATTGAGAATGGAGAATGGAGAATTGAGAAAGTAGCCCGCCCTTTTCAATTTTTGATTTTCAATTTTCAATTTCTCGGCCACCATCGGCCCCATCTCGCCGAACAAAACGACGGCCTTGCAACGCTCCAGCATCATGCGGACGGCGTCGTCCCAGGGCAGATGCTTGTCGCGGCCGCCACACAGCAAAATGACCGGCTGATCGAAACACTTGAGAGCAGCCATCAGCCGCTCCGGAGCGGTGGCGATGGAGTCGTCGTACCAGCGCACGCCGTCTCGCTCGGCGACGAGCTGCAAACGGTGCGCGACGCCTCGGAAGGTTGTGGCCACCCGGCGCATGGCCTCGACGGCAGCGCCGGCCGCTGCGCATACCGCTGCCGCCGCCAGCATATTGGCGATGTTGTGCTCTCCCATCAGCAACAGCTCGCGACGGTGGCAGATCACGGCGTCAATCGAAGATGGGAGTTGGGAAGTCGAAGGTTGGCCGGATCGTGTCATGTGCGCGCGCACGCGCAGATACCCGGCCTCATCCAGCCAGGCCCCATCGGCGGGCGGCTCGCGGCGCGTGCTGAACCACAGCGTGCGCGCCGATGCGCTCAGCCCGGATGTCGCTGCGTCGTCGGCAGAAAGCACCTGCCAGTCGTCGGGCGATTGAAAATCGAGGATGCGCTTCTTAGCGGCGATGTAGGCTTCCATGGTGCCGTGGCGGTCGAGGTGATTCGGCGTGATGTTGGTGATGCAGGCAATGTGCGGGCTGCGCGTCATCAGTTCGAGCTGGAAGGACGACAGCTCCATGACGACGTAGTCTTGCGGCCAGATGCGCTCGACATCGCCGATGAGAGGATTGCCGATGTTGCCGCCCACCCATACGGAATTGCGAATAGGAGGTGTCGAGTCGAGAAGAGGGCGATCTCCGCTCTCGGCGGCCGGATCCCCATGCGCGACGCTCGCCTTCAAGATTTCGCCGACCAGGGTGGTGGTGGTGGTTTTGCCGGCCGACCCGGTGATGCCGATGATCGGCGCCGGGCAAGCCTCGAAGAAGATTTGGGCATCGTTGCTGAGTGGGATGCCGCGTCGCCGGGCCTCCCGGACGATGGGCAGGTCGCTCGGCACGCCGCCGCTCAGGCACAGCACGTCGCAGGCATCGAGCAGCGTGAGCGGGTGGCCGCCCAGCACGAAATTCACCGGCAGATCTGCGACCGGCTGCAGATCGAGTTGTTCGCGTGGCTTGGCGTCGCTCAGCGTCACGCGCGCGCCATGCGCGACGAGGTAACGCGCCAGGGCCGTCCCCTGCCGCGCAATCCCCAAAATCACCACGCGTTTATCTGTCCAATTCATCCCGCGTCTATCCTCGCTGTCATCTGGCTCATATATTCGGGTTGCCAAAGGTCGCCAGGCCGATGCCGATCATGCCGAAGAAGAGCGCGATGACGAAGAAGCGCTGCACGATTTGCGGCTCGCTCCAGCCGAGCAACACGAAGTGGTTGTGCAGCGGCGACATCTTGAAGAAGCGCCGTCCCTCGCCATATTTGCGCTTGGTGTATTTGAAATAGGCCACCTGCACGATCACGCTGATCACCTCGGCCACCGGGATAATGGCGATGACCGGTAGCAATAACCACTGGCCGGTCATCAGGGCGACCACGCCCAGGCCGGCGCCCAGGGCCTCGCTCCCCAGATCGCCCATCATCATTTGCGCCGGATGCACGTTGAACCACAGGAAGCCGAGCATCGCGCCGACCAGCACCATGCACAGCATGGTCAGGAACACCTGCCCCTGCATATAAGCGATCACGCCGTAGGCTACGAAGGCCACACCGCTGATCAGGGCTGCCAACCCATCCAGGCCGTCGGTGAAGTTCACCGCGTTGGCGCTGCCGTGAATGATGAAGATGGCGATCGGAATCCAAAATACGCCCAGGTCAATCGGCTCGGGCAGCCCGGGAAGGGCCATCTTGCTGATGCCGAACAACGGTCGGTCGGGGATGAACGTGATGCCGGTCGCAGCGACGGTGAACGACGGAACCACGTTCATCACCACTGCTGCGACCATTGCGATCAGCAGTTGAAACAACGCCTTGCTTCGGCCGCGCATGCCTTCGCCTCGCCGCACGCCGCGCACGCCCATGTAGTCGTCAATTGCCCCCAGGATCGCAAAGCTCAGCATCACGAACATCGGGATGGCCAACGACCGGCCGACCAGCACCACACCGGCGAAGTTCGGATTCACGCGCACGGCGACGCGCGAATACAGATACATTGCCAGGATCAGCATCATCGTCGTGCCGATGAAGAGGATGCCGCCCATAGTCGGCGTACCCTGCTTCACCATGTGGCTGGCCGGCCCGTCTATCCGAATTTGTTTGCCGAGGCGCAATCGCCTGAGCGTCCGAACCAACGGTCGCCCCAAGAGCACGGCAATCAGGAACGCGACACCGCCCATCAGCAAACAGACCCCCATTTCGGGTGGCGAAGGAGTACGCATCATTTCGGGTGTCGAACGCCGCCCGCGCCTGCGGCGCCTGGCGTTCGCCTTTTTGTGTCAATCCTCATTTGCCAGTCCCCCAAGCCCAGCCACGATTTCTTCCATCTTCATGCCGCGCGATCCTTTCACCAGGATCACACAGCGTTCGCGCACGATGTCGTTCAACACCTCCAGGGCTTCGCCGTTGGTCATCACGTGGAAGACGCGCTCCGGTGGTGCGCCGCACTCGATTGCCGCCCGGCACGTCCACTTCGATCGTTCGCCCACGCCGATCACGTATCGCGCTACCAGCGCGGCCCGACATCCCACCTCGTCGTGAGCCTGCTTTTCGGCATCGCCCAGCTCAAGCATGTCGCCCAGCACAGCGATGCGCGGTCCCTCGCCCTCGATCTCGGCGAGTAGGTTGAGCGCCGCGATGGTGGATTCGGCGCTGGCGTTGTAGGTGTCGTCCAACACCAGCGAGTTGAACGGCCCCTTGGCCACCACCAGCCGCAACTGCGCCGGCGGGGTGCGCAGCCCCTCGATGACGTCTCCCAGGTCCATTCCTTCGACCAGCCCAACCGCCGCCGCACGCAGCGCCGTTTGCACGCTGTGCCGTCCGATCAAGGGCAGCTTGGCCAGCCACGACCCACGGCCATAGTGCAGGGTGAAGGCAATGCCATCCAGGCCGAAGCTTTCGATGTTGTCAGCCCACACGTCGGCACGCGGCGTCAACCCATAGTTGATCACGCGCGCCTTGGTCACCGCCGCCATGCCGCGCACCCGCTCGTCATCGTCGTTCAAAATGGCCACCCCGCCTTCCTCTTCCGAGGGCAACGCCGCCGGCAATTCCGACTTGGCCTTGACGATGTTCTCGATCGTGCCCAGCCGCGACAGGTGCACCGGCGCGACGATGGTGACCACGCCGACCTGCGGCCTGGCCCACCGACAATAGGCGGCAATCTCGCCCAACCCATACATGCCCATTTCGATCACCGCGCATTCGTGCTCCGGCCGCAGCTTGAGCAGGGTGAGCGGGATGCCGATCTCGTTGTTGTAGTTGCCCTCGGTCTTCAAAACGCGATAGCGCATGCTCAAGACCTGCGCGACCAGCTCTTTGGTCGTGGTCTTGCCAACGCTGCCCGTGATGCCGATCACGCGCAGATTGAACCTGGCTCGCCAGAAGGCCGACAGGCGTTGGAGCGCCGACAGCGTGTCGTCCACGCGGACGAGCAGGGGAAGGGCTAGGTCGGCTGGCTGGTCGGCCGGCGCACGGCGCACGTCGAAACGCCCGACCTCCAGCCCTTCCAGGTTCGGGACGCGATCGTGATGCACAATCGCAGCGAGCGCGCCGCGGCCAAAGGCGTGGCCGACGTAGTCATGGCCATCCACGCGCTCGCCGGGCAGCGCCACGAACAGGTCGTCGCGCAGCGCCTGCCGCGAGTCTATGACCACGTTTTTGACGGGACGCCTGGCCAGCGCCTCGATGCGCTGACCGCTCACGCCTTCGACTACATCCGCTAAGGTCAACATCTCTCAGAGCCAATAACTATAGCGTTCGGTATCCGCAATCCAGCGTCTGGAGCTGCAAGGCCGAATGGAGGTCCTCTCCTTATCATTTCGCCGCGTTCGGCGCGATGCCCAGGATCTGGCAAGCGCGCTCGGCGACGTCGTGAAAGACGGGCACAGTCGTCGGCCCCGCCCACTTCGAACTCCTGGGCTGATCCAGTTTCACCAGAATCGTAATTTGCGGTTGATCGGCAGGGAGGAACCCGACATAGGTGACGATGGTGGTCTCCTGCTTCACGCCGCGCAGATACCAGTCGGCCGTACCGGTCTTGCCGGCCACGGTGTAGCCTTTGACGAACGCCCGCGGCGTGCCGCGCCGCGTGGCTGCCGTCATGACCTCGCGCAACGTGCGCGCCGTTTCGACGGAGACCACGCGGGCAACCTGCACCGGCTGCTTTTGAACGACCTCTCCGTCGGCCTCGCGCCACTGCTGAACGATATACGGCTGCATCAACACGCCGTCGTTGGCAATCGCGTTGATGGCGTTGATCACCTGATACGGCGTGGCCGTCATGCCCTGGCCGTAGCTATTGGTCGCCAGGTCGGTGCGCGACCATTCGGGATCGGTCGGCGTGCGCAACGTGCCGGCCGCCTCGTTGCCCAGATCTATGCCGGTGCGATGTCCGAACCCGAACAACTTGAACCGCTCGTAGAATGCCTTCTCGCCTATGTCCAGCGCGATCTGCGCGGTCGGCACGTTCAGTGAGTTAGCCAGGATGTCCTCGATGTCCACACGGCCGTAACGCCCGCGGTCGGAGTTGTAGATGCGCTTGTTGTTGATGACCAGGCGGCCGGTATCGGTGAAGATTGTCCGGGTAGTCACCTGCCCCAATTCGAGAGCCGCAGCAATGGTCAGGACTTTCAAAACAGAGCCTGGCTCATACACGTCGCTCACGGCCGGGTCGCGCAACAGGCCGGCACCGGACGTACTCGCCAGCTCGATGGCGCGGTTGGGATCGTAGCCGGGCCAGGAGGCAGAAGCCAGGATGGCGCCGGTTTTCGTCTCCATCACAATGATCGTGCCGCTGGTGGCGCGCGTATCCTGGATGGCCTGCGCCAGCCGCGTCTCGACGTAGGTCTGCAGGTTAAGGTCGAGCGTGAGCACCATATCAGCACCGCTCTGAGTGGGGGTGATGACGAGCAGATCGAGCCGGCTGCGTTCTTTGCGCTGGCCAACCGAGGAGTTCAAGCGCGAGTCGTAGTAGGCTTCGACTCCGGCATAGCCCACCGGTTGCAGGCTGACAAAGCCGATGGTCGGCCCGGCGATCGGGCCATGGGGATATGCGCGCGCCCAGGTTTCATCCACCAGCAGGCCGCCGCGCGCGAGCGACTGCAGCGTCTTGGTCAGTTGGTAAGTCGCCTGCGGTGAGACGTTATAGGCGACAACCGTGCTGAGCGTGGGGGTAATGGACTTGCGATCTTCGAGGATGGCTTCGATGCGCCTGCGCGCCTCCTCCACCGACCGACCCATCACGGGCGCGAGGGCCGTCGCGACCGTAGCCGTGTCGGTGAGCGTTCGAGTATCCACGCGGATAATGTAGGCACGGTTGCTGACGGCAAGCAAGTGGCCAGCCCGGTCGAAGATGGCCCCACGTGGCGCGAGCGTGATGCGCGTCTCGGTTTGCTGGTCGTTGGCTGCGGCAGCATACTTCGGATTCTCGAACACCTGCACCTGCACGGCGCGCGTGAACGCGATCGCGATGGTCAGGCCAATGATGACTGCCAGGGTGATGAGCCGTCGTGAAGATATCATGGGTTCTGCCTGTTTTCGTCGCGTCGTTCGTCGAACGCATCGCCTGTTCTTCCATCACTCGCCGGTCGCGCGCGTCGCCGCGGCCACCGGCGTGACCTCCAATGCCACCAGATATTCGATCCGCTCGGCAGGCTTGAACCCCAAGCGTCTGGCCCGATCTTCCATCATTCGCGGCGAGGTGATCTCGCCGATCTCCATCCACGTCTGGTTGATTTCGTCGGTCAACCGCGCGTGTTTCGCGTCCAGCTCATCGAGCTGCTGGTTGAGCAGCGCGGTGCGCGTGGACAGCGCCAACCAGACCACGATGAGGACAACCAACACCGACCCGCTCAAAATCGCCATCGCTGCAGCGCGGCGATCGCTCGCATCCACCGCGCGCAACTTGTGCCACCAGCCCCGAACCAAGCCCATCATTCACCATCCCTCGTGCGCTTTTGCCGCATCCGCCTTTCCTCTCCATCTTCCGGTCCCAGTCGTTCCCCCACGCGCAGCTTGGCGCTCCGCGCGCGCGGATTGCGTGCCACCTCGGCCTCGCTCGGCCTGATCGGCACTTTGTTCACCAACCGAAGGCGAGCCAACCGGCTCTCGTCAGCGCCAAAACCAGGCTGGGCAACCTCGCTGCGCGACTCGCGTCGGAAGACATCCTTGACGATCCGATCCTCTAAAGAATGGAAGGTGATCACGGCAATGCGCCCACCTGGCTTCAATATCTCGATTAGTTCCGGCAACGCCGCCTCCAGGCGTCGCAATTCGTCGTTCACCGCGATGCGCAGGGCCTGGAAGACCTGAGTAGCCGGGTGAATGCGCTCCGAACGCGTTCGCACTACTCCCGACACCACATCGCGCAACCGGCCGGTCGTCATGATTGGTCGAGCCTGCCAGATCGCTTCGGCGACGCGCCGCGCGTTGGGCACTTCGCCGTATGCGCGCAGCACCTCGGTCAAGCGCTGCACATCCATCTGCTCGATCAGCTTCCACGCCGGCACGCCGCGGCTGCGGTCGAAGCGCATATCGAGCGGCCCCTCGCGCATGAACGAAAAGCCGCGCTCGGCGGCATCAAGCTGATCGGACGACAGCCCCAGGTCCACCAGCACGCCATCGAGCGGCGCGAAGCCGAGCGACCGCGCCAGAGCCGGCGTCTCGTCCAGCCAGGCCTGACGCAACGTCAGTCGTTCGCTCAGCGAACTGCGTAATCTTTCGCTCGCCCTGGCGATGGCGTCAGGGTCGGCGTCGGTCGCCAACACACGCCCATCCGGTGCAATCGCCTTCAATAAACCTTCGGTATGTCCGCCACCTCCCAGAGTGCAATCAAGATAGCGCCCACCGCTCCTCGGCTGCAAAGCTTGCATGACTTCATCGAACAAGACCGGAACATGCATCTCGGAAGCGCTCGAAGACGGCAGAGCAACGCTCACTCCCCCATCCCCCACACTCTCCTATCTTCAGCTCTAAATCCCCAAACTCGCCCACACGTCCTTCTGCGCAGCGTGCGCCTGGATCTCTTCGCGCGCCCGCTGCCACTCCTGCGGATTCCAAATCTCGATGAACTTGCCCACGCCGACGACGACCGCCTCGTTGACGATCCCGGCATACTCGCGCAGTGGTTGGGGGATGACGACGCGATTCTGTTTATCCGGCACGGCGTCGTGCGCGTTGCTATAGAGCATGCGCCGCAGCGTAGCCGCCTCCCTCCCCATGACTGGCAGGGCGCTCACTCGCTCGAACAACAATTTGAACTCGTCGAGTGGGTACACCAGCAGGCATTTATCCGACCCGGTCGTCATCACCACCCCGTCGGCGAGCCGCGCACGAAACTTAGCCGGCAACGTCAGGCGGCTCTTTTCATCCAGGGTGTGCGTGAATTCACCGAGAAACATTTATGCCCTTACCACTATACTCCACTTCGACCCACTTCTTCCCACTACAGGCCTCATCATACTCATAAACGTATATATCGCAACCACTTATCCACAATTGGGGATAACTCGTGGGAAGGTGGGATAAGACAAACCCCCGGTTTTGAAGAAACCGGGGGTTCGAAAGGCGCGTCGAAGCGTCTGACTGCTACAGGCCGACCATTTCCGCGCTCAGGCGCCACAGCTTCTCTTGGGCCTGCACGTCGTACGACGCCCTCGACGAGGGTTTGGCCCTGCAGCGATAGAAGTACTTGCCGCTAACGCCGGCGACCTCTGGCGAGGAGGCCAGGTAGACGCTGGTCTTCGCCCCTTCCTCCGGGCCGATGGTGAACCGGCCGAACAGCTTAAACACCTTGCCCCAGGCGCCGCTGTTGTTCTTGCCGAAATCCGTCGCCACGGCGCCGGGATGCAATGCGTTCACAGTGATGGAGGTGCCCTCCAGCCGACGTGCCAGGGCATAGGCGTGCATCACGTTGGCCAGCTTGGACTGGCTATAGGCACCGAACCCGCTGTAGCGCCGCCGCTCGAACTGCACGTCGTCGAAGTGGATGACCCCCATCAGGTGCGCGTCGGAGGACACGTTGATCACGCGCGCTGCCGGCGCGGCCGCCAGGGCATCCATGAGCAGATGCGTGAGCAAGAAGTAGCCGAGATGATTGAGCGCCCAGGTCATCTCAATGCCGTCGGCGCTCACCTGTCGTGCGGTGAAGATGGCGCCGGCGTTGTTCAGCAACACGTCGAGCCGGGGATAGGCATCGAGGAAGCGACGCGCTAACGCGCGAATCTCGCGCAACGACGACAAATCGGCCGGCATGGCTTCCACCGCGGCATTGCCCGTTTGTTGGCGGATGGCGGCCACGACCTCATCGCACTTGTGCGGGTTGCGGCTCACCACGATCACCTTTGCACCCATCTCCGCCAAGCGGCGCGCGCTCACCCGGCCAATGCCGGCCGTCGCTCCAGTCACAACACAGATCTTGTCTTGTAAGTTCGGCATCGTCATCACAATACACCTTCACCACCACGCGCACAAACTCGATCGGCCACATACATACCCCGGCATACCCTGCCCGCGCTGAAGAACGCCGCGCCAAGGTTCACTCCGGCAACAGATCTTTGAAGCGCGGGTCGTTGCGCACTGCAGCCAGTTCATCCGGATTGGTTTCCAGCCGCAGATACTCCTGCATCATCCGGCGCGCGGCTGTCGTATCCCGGCGTTCACGATACAGCACCATCAGGTTGTATACAACGTCGGGGTCGGTGGGGGCGATCGCGCGCGCGCGCGTCAGCGCATCCAGCGCGCCGCCCCAATCGCCGATCTCCATCAGAGCGAGCGCCAGATCATTCAGCATTTGCGCGTTTTCGCCCTCGGCGCGGATGCGGTTGAACAACACGCCGACCCGCTGCCCCGGCGTCAGCTTGGCCAGGTCCACCGCTTTCCAATCGGCGCTGCGATAGGGCGAGCCGGGCGCACTCGGCGCCGGCTGCGCCACGGGTGACGCCGGCTGCTCCACGCCGGCCGGAGGCGATGTCGCGTTGCTCGCTGATGAAACGGCTGCGCTCGCCAGCAGTGCAGCCAGGTTCTCTTTGCGGATGCGCAAGTCCAGATAATTCAGCGCAGTAAAGACGACGCGAAAAGGCGCAATCAACAGCGAGCCGATGACGCTGAAGGCAGCAGCAACTACGGCGATCGCCACGAACCCGGGCAACGCGGTAACATCGAAGTCGAGAGTGCTCGGCAAGGAGTTTCGCTGAAGCGCAAAGGCGCCGGCTAGCAACACGCCGCTCACGATGAGCGAAGGCACGGCCACCACGAGGAACTCGACGATGAACAACAGGACATAGCGCCAAAAGATGCGCCAGCGGTCGCCCCGCGCGATCGCCACGCTGCGGCTGAGCCCGCGCAGGCCATCCACGCCTTCGCCGACGATGGCCGGCGCGCGGAAGGTCCAGTTGATGGCCAGCACAACCGAGACGACCAGCGCGCCGATGAAGAGCGGCACACACAGGACAGCCATGACAACGGGGACAATCGGCGGGACGTTCGCATATACATCGGCGCCGAAGACCCCCATCACGGGCACCAGCGCCACTGAGAACAGGCCAGCGAATACGATCAGGTAGGCCACCAGGAGTGGCAGGGAGATGCCGATCTGCGCCAGCAAGTTCGCAATCCACAGCGAGGCCCAGTTCTGGCGCGTCTGGCTGTAGGACGCTCGCAGGCCCGGCTCGCGGCCTAGCACGCGCTCGATCACGTTGAAGCTGAGCGCGCCTTCCGCCCAGGGCCAGAAGATGCCCAGCAACCAGAGGAGCGGCGGAATGCAGTTGAACGCAAAGACCAGTCCGGCGAAAACGGCCTCCGGCACCTCGCCTGGCGTCATCACGATCACGCCGAGCGCAGCTATCGTGCTTAACGCATTCAACAGCATGATTGGGAGTAGGACAACCGCGATGATGGAGAAGAAAAGCGGAAAGTGCCTTCGATAAAGATCGAACGTGAGCGCAAAGATTTCGCCAGTGGCGCGAGGGCGCAGTTCGACCGAACCAGTCGTCATGTGCGTGAGTATAATCCGCCCATACATTGAACGATTCAAGGGCGCAGTCTACGCCGTGTGGGCGGCTGCGCCCTTGTCGTAAGGAGAACTTCGCGCGATGGAGAGTGCAATTCAACCTCCGGCTGCGGCGACCCGCATCCAGTCTCGCGAGCAAGTCACCCGCGCCATCGGACTGGCTGCTGCAGGAATGCTGGCCGTTGCCCTGGTCATGGTATTCGTGATCGCCCCGTCCGGTGATGTGCGTTCAGGTGGCGAGGCGCAGCGTATCTTCTACTTCCACGTATCCTCTGCCTGGCTTGGCTTTGGGGCCTGGCTGGTGACGGCTTTCTGCGGTGTTCGCTATCTGCAAACGCGCGATCTGCGATGGGATCGCCGCGCGCATGCCTCGGCCGAGATCGGGGTGCTATTCATCACGCTCACGCTGCTGAGCGGCATGCTGTGGGGCCGGCCGACCTGGAATGCGTGGTGGACTTGGGACTTCAAGTTGACGCTAAGCGCCCTGCAGTTCCTGATGTATGTAGCTTATCTGATGCTGCGCGGCGGCATCGAGAACCCGGAACAGCGCGCGCGTTTCGCG
Organism: Anaerolineae bacterium; assembly: GCA_023511655.1. Classification (GTDB taxonomy): domain Bacteria; phylum Chloroflexota; class Anaerolineae; order J036; family Brachytrichaceae; genus JAAFGM01. The sequence continues at coordinate 23,260 of JAIMBB010000007.1, read as the reverse complement.
TCGGTTTACGGCATCGTCGGCGCGTTGACCGTGCCGTTGAACTTCCTCGTCAGCCGCGTGCTGCAGAGCATCCATCCGGCCGTCTTCGGGCCGAGCGTGAACGCCGCCGAGCAGGGCGGCTTCGGTGTCTCGTCCGAACGCTTCGTCATCTTGCTGTTCTGCCTGGCCACCTTCACGCTGATCTACGTCTTCCTCTTGCGGTGGCGCGTGCGCCTGCTGGAACGCGAAGACGAGCTGGCCGCCCGCAAGGCCGCCCTGATCGAAGCGACATGAATTTGCTGGAAGACAAAAACGCCGTCTATCTGTTCACGGCTTACGGTCTGTTCCTCGGCGGACTGGCAATCTACCTCGCCTCGTTGTGGCTGCGCAGCCGAAGCCTGGACCGCGACGAGGAGATCCTGCGACAAATCGAGGAGGAAGAGCGACGCTCATCGAAAGCCAGCAGCCGCACATCGGACAGTCGCGATGGAGGAGCATCGGTATAAGGCTCCTGTAAGCATCTGGGATTATCTTGCTCGACAACCATGGCCCAACAAGTGGTCTCTCCCTCAACCAGGTCGGCGGCTGCACCGCTCACCCGTGCACAGCGCTGGAACACCTTCAAGCAAGGGCTCATCTTCGTAGCCGGCTTCGCCACCTTCGTCATCGGTGTGTTTGGCTTCGTCGGCACGTTGCTGGGTGACGTGTTCTACGACCTGCGCGACGCCGTGCGCGTCGTCGGCGGGATCGCCTTGATCATTTTCGGGTTGTTCACGCTGCGCCTGATCCACCTGCCGTTCCTGTATAGCGACACGCGCAAGGACCTGGGAGCGATCGGCAAAGGCGTGGGCAGCGCACGATCCTACCTGACCGGCATGGCCTTCGCTGCCGGGTGGACGCCATGCATCGGGCCGTTCCTGGGCGCCATCCTCACGCTCAGCGTCACCAACGAGCTAGGCCCGCGCATTGCGCTGCTCGTCGCCTACACCCTCGGCTTGGGCATTCCCTTCCTATTGGTAGCTATTTTGGCCGACCGCATGGTGCCGACGCTACGGCGCATGCAGAGGCACATGCGCGCTATCGAGATCGTCAGCGGCCTGCTCCTCATCGCCGTGGGCGCTGCGCTCTTGCTCGGGCAGATTTCGCAGCTCAGCGCCTCGCTGGCCGGCGCGCGCTTCGAATTGGAGTCGGCGGTGCTGGGCAATGCTGCGCTGAGCATCCCGGTAGCCGGTGCGGCCGGCTTGTTGTCCTTCCTCTCGCCGTGCGTGCTGCCCCTCGTGCCGGCCTATATTGGATTCATCGGCGGCATAGCGGTGAGCGACGCCGCCAGGCACAAGCGCGCGTAGCTATACTCGCCGAAAGGAGCGCCGGTTCGCTGTTCACACGCGGGCGCCAGGGCGCGCCCCGACCGAAATACACGCGCGCCGCAACTGGGCGTCACGCCCCGCGACCGGGTCCGGCGTTGCGCGCGGCGACGATCTGGGCCATGGTCGCCAGGGCGATCTCCTCGGGCGTGCGCGTGCCGATATCCAGGCCTATAGGCGAGTGCAGCCGGTTCAATTGCGGCTCGCTCAACCCGGCTGCTGCCAGCCGCTCCCGGCGCGCTGCCCGCGTCTTTTGCCCTCCCAGCGCACCGACGTAGAAAGCCGGGCTTTTCAGTGCCACCTGTAGCGTGGGATCGTCGAATTTGGCATCGTGGGTCAGCGTGACGATGGCGGTCGAACGCGTGATCGGCAGCCCCTCGAACGCCTTGCGTGGATGCTCGTTGATGAGCTGGTCGGCATGCGGGAAGCGTTCCCGATTCCCGAAGGCGCTACGCGGGTCTATTACGATGACGCGATAGTCGAGTGCCTTTGCCATCGTGGTAAGCGCGATAGCGATATGCACAGCGCCGACGATGATCAACGTCGGTTTGGGCAGGATGACCTCGACGAAAGCAGTCAGCGGCGCGCCGTGAGCCGTCGGCACCTCGATCCGCCTGGATACACCTTCCCCCAATGCCGATCGTGCGGCCGCGAGGAGCTGCGCCTGAAGCTCGGCTGGCTGAGCAGGTCCAGCAGTTTGGACGTCATCGTCCGCATCGAGCATCAACTTGCAGCCGAGGAGTGATTCCGGGCCGCGCACCACCGTGGCCGTTGCGATCGGCATGTCTCGCGCGAAGGCGCGTTGCCAAAACACGCGCAGCGCCGGCGTGAGCGGTTCGACGAAGACCTCGATGCTGCCGCCGCAGGCCAGTCCCACCGCCTCGAAGGCCGTCTCGTCGGCCACGCCGAAGCGCAACAACTGGGGACGCTGTGTCTCCAGCACCTCGACGCCAGCCTCGAACACTGCACCTTCGACGCAACCGCCGCTCACCGACCCCGCGATGCGATGGCTTGGCGTGAGCGCCATCTTCGCGCCGACCCCGCGCGGAGCCGATCCCCAGGTTTCGATCACTGTCGCCACCGCCACAGGTTCGCCCTGGTCGCTCCATTCACCAATCGCCTGGATGATCTCTCGCATGTTTCGGCCTCTTGCGTATTTGGGTGATCGCATCGAAAGTATAGGCGACCTATCCCCTCTCTTCTGGGACAAATCATGAAACCGAAACTCACAGTCACCGATATCGAACGCATTACGTTGAATTTGCCGTTCACCGAACGATGCGAGCGCTTGAACGCGCGCGAGATCTGGAACTGGCGGGTGAGCGAAATCATCCGCGTGAGCACCGACGCCGGCATCGTCGGTTACGGCGAGACCCTGCCGCATTACACCTGGGGCCGCGTGAGCGACGACGCGATTGCGCGCGTCAAGGGCGGCAACCCGGCCGACTTTCTGGGCGACGACGCGCTGGGGGCCGGCTTGCAAATGGCGCTCTACGACGTGGTTGGCCAGGCATTGGGCGTCCCGGTCTACCGGCTCTTCAACCTGCCCAAAGTGCGTGATTGGTGCCCGATCTCGTGGTGGAACATTGACGCTTCGCCCGAAGACAACGCCGCCGAAGCGCAGGAGGCCGTTGCGCGCGGCTACACCTCATACAAGATCAAAGCCCGGCCGTGGTGGGACGTGTTCGCCCAGGTCGAGGCCATCGCGCGCGTCACCCCGCCGCACTTCCGGCTCGACCTGGACTGGAACCAGATGCTGATCAACGCCGGCAATGCTGCGCCAGTGCTGACGGCGCTGGATCGCGAGCCGCGCATAGCTATCTACGAATCACCGATCATGCAACGCGATGTGGAGGGCCTGCGCCAATTGCGCGGCAAGATCACCCGGCCGATCGCGCTGCACTTCGGCGATCCGCCCTTCCCGATCGCAGCACGCGATCAGGTTTGCGATGGCTTCGTGGTTAGCGGGGGCGTCTCGCGCGTGCTGCGCGAGGGGGCGCTGGCCGCCGCCTTCGACAAGCCGTTCTGGCTGCAACTGGTCGGCACCGGACTGACCACGTTGTTGTCGTTGCACCTGGGCGCGGTGTTGCCCTTCGCGCAATGGCCGGCGGTCAACTGTCTGAACAACTATGCGGATGATCTGCTGGCGACGCCGATAGAGATCGTCGGTGGGTATGCCCGCGTGCCCGAAGCGCCCGGATTGGGCATCCCCGTGGACGAGACTGCTTTGACGAAATATCGCATGCAGCCTCCCTACACCTTACCCAAGCCGCGCCTGTTGCTGGAAGTGATCTGGCCGAATAACCATCGCCGCATCTACGCCGACATCTGGCAGATCTGGACGGACGCGCAAAATGGCAGCATCCCGGCGCAGGAACGCGGCGCGCACATGGTCACCCACCCGGATGACGGCTCGAACGACTGGGCCGAGTTGTATGCCCGCGCGCAGGCCGGGCCGATCGTCACGGTGCCTGACCACCGCGCGAAGCCGACCAGCTAATGGCACAGAATGTCGGCGATATGCAACAGCTCGGGCGAAAGCGGCTTCGGCTGCGCGGTGGCAACTGCGAGCGGGACCAGGCTGAGCTGACCGCCATGCAGTCCCACCATGTGGCCGATGCCGCTGCCATCCAGCAGCGATTCGACGGCCCGCACGCCCATGCGCGTGGCGAGCAGGCGATCGAACGCAGTAGGCGTGCCGCCGCGTTGCACATGGCCCAGCACCACCTCGCGCACGTCGAATCCCTCCTCCACGTGGTTGGTGAGTAGATGGTGCTGCAATGCCCGCAAGCCGGGCGGCCAGCCCTCGGCCACGATGATGATGCAGTGTGCTTTGCCGATGCGACTTACCTCGATGATCCTGTGCGCGACCTCGTCAGGCGTGGCGGGGTGTTCAGGGATAAGCACCATCTCGGCGCCGCAGATGATGCCGCTGGCCAGCGCCAGGTAGCCGCAGCGCCGACCCATCACCTCCACCAGGAAAGCGCGCCGGTGCGACGAGGCGGTGTCTTTGATACGTCCCACCGCCTCGGCAATGGTGTTTAGCGCAGTATCCACGCCGATGGCAGTGTCGGTGCCGTATTGATCGTTGTCAATCGTCTTCGGCACACCCACCAGAGGGAAGCCAAGCTTATAGAGCTCGTTCGCACCGGCCAGCGTGCCATTGCCGCCGATCACGATCAGGCCATCAACGCCGGCGCGTTCCAACTGTGCCTTTGCCGCGCGGCGTCCCTCATCGGTCATGAAACGCTCGCTGCGCGATGTGCCCAAGATGGTGCCTCCCTTGCGCAGGATGCCTCCTACGTCCTTCGACGTCATCTCGATGAATTCCCCGGCGATCAAACCTTCGTATCCACGCTGGACGCCGATCACCCGGGCGCCGCAGGCCAGTGCCGTGCGCGTGACGGCGCGGATGGCAGCGTTCAGGCCGGGCACATCGCCGCCCGAGGTCACGACTGCGATTCGCTTCATATCTTTCATCTTGTTCGAATCGTTCGAATTCAGCTTGCGCAGTAACTACCTACCCTGTCGGAGCATAGCTTAGCGCCTAACGCGCTTTTAGCGCGTTAGGCGCTGAGCTATGCTCCGATAGGGTAGGCAGTTACAATTCAAGACTCGATAGCAGACGGAGGACAGGTGTAAAGGCATGCTGAGCCTGTCGAAGCATGCCGCCTTCGACTGAGCCGCACGCTTCGACGGGCTCAGCGTGCTTTGTGGTGATACCCACAAATCTGCGCTAAACCGCACCGTGCGCGAACGCACCCTGCCTGGTTGGACGGGTGATAGATTTGGACGTGGCAGCCGACTTCGAGTTTCGCTTCGCCATCGTGCGCCTCCTGCCGTATCCTTCCTCGAAGGATGGAGATTAAATCATGGAAGCGGTGCGCGCGTTTGGCGCGCGTCGCACGAAGGCGTGCGAGGACTTACCTGAACCATTTGAACTCGCCGGTGTATTCGTGGCGGTGAATACAACCCGGCTCGGCGTTGGGGGTGAATTCGCGCAACATGACCAGCGACTTCTCATCCACGAACGTCACGGTCATCGTCACCACGCCGTCGTTGATCGAACTGGGGCCGGCGAAGCGATACGTGTTGGGTGCCAGGCGCGCCATCGCATACGGCACAGGCTCCTGGTTCTTCCATTCCAGCCCCTCTTCGGTCGGCGTGATCTGCACCAGCCCGTAGACCGGCAGGATTGCCCCGCCGGCGCAATTGCCGAGCGTTTCGCCAGGGCTGATCTTGGTGTCCCACACCGAGCGCCGCTTCGGCGCAAGATCCTGCGCCGCGGATGGGGCGTCCTTTGGCGATGTAGCTGCCGGCTCCGGCTCGGCGGTGGGGATGGGAGTTGGCGCCGGCGTCGGCGTCGCTGCCGGCGCCGCTGTGGGAGGCGCTGCCGGCGTCGGAATCGGTGTCGCCGCCGGCGCCGCAGCCGGCGCGGTGCTGCAGGCAGCCAGGATGAGCACGAGGGCGCCGGTGATCAGGGCGCGTCTCAAAGGGCTGAGCATGGGCGCGATTCTACTTTGGTAGCATTTCCTCATCACTGCCGATGCAGCGCTGCCGATGCGGCTGACGCTTGCTGTGTTAGGTGCATCGTCGAGCGTTAGCCAGCCGAACGTCAAGGGCGCGCGATCACCCTGCGTTACAACCACCTGCGCCCCGTTGGTCGGGCGATCGAGAAAAGACAGGAGAAGTAAGACCGGATGATCAGATTTGTCATGTCTGTCATGTCTGTCACGTCTGTCATGTCTATCGCGCATCGAGTCGTCGTCGCGACCGCGGCGCTCGCCCTGGCGATTCCCGCCGGTGGAATCGCAGGCACAGCGATGGCAGCGCCGCCCGCGGCGCCGCGCGCAATCAACTTTTTATGCGGCGATTCGCAGACGCCGCAGGTGATGATTGACATTGACGGGACGTTTGCCCACCGCGATAACAGTTGGCAGTCGCCCGAGGTTGGGCGCATGTTGAAGTTCCAGTGCTATCCGGCGCTGGGCCGCGATGCCGCGGGCGAATGGATCCTCGTGCCCTATGGCAGCACGCGCGCCTGGGTGAACCTGAGCGCGGTGCGCTTCGCAGACGGCATGAACATCGGCCAGTTGCCATCCGCCGATCAGGTGCCGCCGGCGCCGCCGCCCAGGCGCATGCGCCTGCCCGGTGCCCCCACCGTCAGCCGCAAGGTGCAGCAGTTGTATCGAGACGCGGTGCGCGCCGGCCGCATGCCCGGCATGGCAACCGTGATCGGCGACTGTAACTCCGAACATCCCGTCTACTTCGGCCGCTTCGGCGCGGGCGCGTTCGATCTCGCGCCCTACCCGGAGCTGCAAAACGCCGCGCGGGCCTTCGCTGCTTCTTTCAGGCGCGTCAGCATCGCCACCAGCGGCAGCTTCAACGCGGCGATGGCCTTCGACCCGACCTGGTCCGATCCCAGGAAGTGCAAAGCCGACGAGGGCCCGCTGGCCTGCGAGTTGCGCCTGTCCAACGCCAGTGTGTTGCTGATCTCGCTCGGGACGGGCGACACGTTCACCTGGCGGGATTTCGAACGCAATTACAAGGCCATGATTGACTATGCGCTCGCCAGTAAGGTGGTGCCGATCCTGGTCACCAAGGCCGACGATTTGGAGACGCGCCAGGGCGGCGCGCCGACCGATTACATCAACGGCGTGGTGCGCAAACTCGGCGCGCAATACGGCCTGCCGGTGATTGACTTCGCCCTGGCGGCCAGACAACTGCCGGGCGGTGGGTTGGTGAAAGAGCACAACGTCAACCTGCAGCCGGTTGATCCGTTCCACCTCAACGAGGCGGGTATGGATGCCAAGATCCTGCTCACGTTGCAGACGCTGGCGCAGTTCCCAACCGTGAACCCGCCTGCCAGGAGGCGATGAGCTTGAAGACTTCCTTTTCGACGGCAGCGCGCAAAGCGCTGATGCTGCTCGTCGTCCTCTCCGCGCCCGTGGCGGCCCATGGGCAGGCGTCGGCCAAGATCACCATCACAGCAGAACAGGTCTGGTTGCGCAATGCGCCGAGCCTGGTGGCGAGCAATACCGTGCCGGTGGACAAAGGCCAGTTCTACGACGTGATCGGGCGCACGGCGGACAACGCCTGGTGGCAACTGGCGGTCCCCGGCGCGGACAAATCCACCGGCACCTGGCTGCTGGCCGACCTGGCCGCCCTCTATTCCGGCGATCTGAAAGCTGCGCCGGTGATCAGCCCGACGTCGAAGCCGACACAACCGACCAACGCCCGTCGCCAGGCCAGGCGGGCATCGGCCTTCCCGGCCTGGATTCCGCGCATCACGCCGCAGCAGCGCGCCATGTGGAAGAACAGCGCGCGGGCAGGCAGGGACCCCAACTTCTTCACCGTGGTCGGCGATTGCAACTCGCAACCGTCGGTGTATCTGCGCCGTTTGGCCAGCGGCCAGTTCGACGCCAGCGCGCTGGAACCACGGCTGCAGGCGGTTGTTCAGCGCTTCGCGCCCTCGTTTGGGCGCGTCAGCCTGGCGGCGCAGGGTGGGTTCGGCTCGCATTCGATGATGGACCCGACCTGGGCCGACGGCGCATTGTGCGGCACGGCCATGGGCCCTTTTGCGTGTGAACTGTGGGCCTCGCGCGCCAGCATTGTGTTCATCTCGCTGGGCACGCAGGAGCAGTACTCGTGGCAGGAGTTCGAGAAATACTACCGGCCCATGGTCGAGCACGCCCTGAGCAAAGGCGTGCTGCCGGTGCTGATGACCAAGGCCGACGACATCGAGACTGCCTCGGGCGCGCCGTCCGGCCATATCAACGACGTCATTCGCAAGCTGGCGCAGGAGTATCGCGTGCCGTTGCTCGATTTGTGGGCCGCCACTCGTGACTTGCCCAACAACGGCCTGCTGGACGAGGGTGATAAGGATTTCCACCTCAGCTACGCCGGCATGGATCGCAAACTCCTCATCACCCTGCAAACGCTGGCGGCAATCGTGGAAGAATGATCGAGGGCGGCGCAGTCATGCACACCGTACGCCGATTGGTCTTGCCGGCTTTGGCCGTGCTGGCCATCTCGATCGGGGCGTTTGCCGGGCCGGCACCTGCGCATGCTCGGACGAAGGGTTTGCGCTGAGGGTGCTGGCCAACCTGATGATGCTGGACGCCATCACGCGCGGCCTGTGACGGTGCGAAGAGCGCCTTCGAATTGCGCTCAGTTCGACACCGTGAACCGCAGCGTCGGCTTGTTGGGCAGGGGGCGCTCCCAGCGATCTACCACCACCAATTGCATCGTCCAGGTTCCGTTGGGCAACACCACGCCGTTCGGCAACGGCTGGCGCGTATCCCAGCGCCACAGCACGCCGTTCACCACGCGCCGGTCGAAGCGCTGCAGGAAGCATACGCCGCCCTCGCAGCGCGGATCGAGCAGCTCGAACTTGTAGTAGCTGAAGTTATTCGCCGTGGCCGTGCCGCGGATGACGACCACGCCTTTGACCGTGATGCCGTTGCGCGGCGCGGCGATGGCGGCGCGGCCGCTCAGGGGTGGCAATGGTTCCTCCCACGTCGTGTCTATGCTGAAGTAAATAGCGTTGTCCTCGGCTTCGCGCTTGCGCCAGCTCCCGCTGACGACGCCGGTGGCAATCACCTCCATCACGTAGTCGCCGGGTTGAACCGGCCGGCCGCTGCCGAAGGCATCGTCGCTGTCCGGCCAGGTTGGTTGCCCGTTGACGACCGGGATCGGGTTGCACACGCCGTTCGCGTCGCCGAACGGGCACCACGGTGGGTTGCGCTCGACGTGGCGATACACTTCGACGCGGCCGCCGGGCGAGTTGGGATCGCGCCGGTAGATGGTAAATTCGACGGTGGCGATGGGCGAGCCTTCGATGCGTTGGAACTCAAAGCCGCGCCCGGCCCACACGCCCTCCGCCGGCAGCAACACCGTCGCTTTGATGTCCGATCCTGCGCCGTCGGGCGAGCGCGTGTTCACGCCGCGCAGCCGCATCACCAGGTAAGCGCGCGCGCTTCGCGTGGGCGTGACGGACGGCGTGGGCGTGACGTTCGTCTGAGCTTGTGCCTGCGGCCTCGCCGGTTGAACGAGCGCGGCGAGCATGATGGTCACGCCGACTGCAGCGGTTGCTAAAACAGATAGCGAAGACGGTCGTCTGTTGATCATCGCTTTCTCCTTTGCGAAGTGTCGGGTCCCCTGGTGTCGCGGCAGCGCAGCGGGTCAGTTCTGCACGCGGATGCGGATGCGCGGTGGATTGGCCAGCGTGCGGCCGAACTTGTCCACCACGACTAGCTGCAACACGTAGTCGCCGTTGGGGATGGTGCGCGTGTCCCAGCGCAGCAGCAGGCCATTCGACACCGGCCGCTTGCCATCGGCCACGAAGCACACGCCGCCGGCACAACGCGGATCCACCAGCTCGAACTTGTAGAAGCCGAAAAGGTTCGCCGTGGCCGTCCCGCGCAAGGCGACGACGCCCCTCAGCGTGGAGCCGCTGCGCGGCGCGGTGATGGCAGCGCGGCCGACGAGCGCCGGCAGCCCGGTCGCTTCTTCGAACTCGATGGTGAATTGGGGCGAGCTGTTCCAGTTGCCGAAGAAGTTGCCCTCGTCGTCGTCCACGTAGGCAAAGCCGTTGATCTCGAGCGTGTATTTGCCTGGCCTCACCGGTGAGCCGCTGCCGGGTTGTCCGTCGCTGTCCGGCCAGTGATAGGCGCCGTTGACGATCGGCATCGCGTTGCAGCGGCCGTTTCTATCGCCGAAGGCGCAAAACGGCGCATTGCGCTCGACGTGACGGTAGACCTCGACCGGGCCGTTCGGCGTCTCCTCGAAGAAGACGAACTCGGCGCGCAGCCGGCCACCGGCCTTGCTCTTTGCCCGCTTCACCGTCTCCGGGCTGGGCAGCCATTCGAACGTGGCACCGCCCCATTCGCCGTCGTCCTGCGAACGGAACTGCGCGCTGATGTCGCCGGCGCCGTCCGGCGAATTCCGGTTGACGCCCTTGAGCACCAGCCGCAGGCGAGCGCCCGGCCGCGGCGTGGGCGTAGAGGTGACGGTCGCGGTTGCGCCCTGGGCGCTGGCCGGAGCTGTGGGCGGTTGAACGGCAAATGCAGCCGTCGCAGCGACGACACAAGCCAGCACCAGCGTCCAGCGCATGGCTGCGGCGCGCGCCCCGACGTCGAAGGCAATTCGTCTCATGTCGCTTCACTCCTTCAGCGCCTCGGTCACATCGGCCAGGGCGGGGGCGCAATTGGTATCGCGGTAGTCCCTGAGCGTTTGATCGAGCACCAACTTGCTTTGCGGGTCGTCGAATTGTTGCAGGCAGGCATCGAAGTCGGCCTTCGCTTTCTCCAGCAAGGCGTTGCCGCCTGCCACGTCGCCGGCCAGCAGCTTGCGCGACACGCCCATGTTGAACTGCGTCACGCCGCGCACGAAGAAGGCGTTGGCCAGCGAGCGCGCGTCGCGCGCATCAATGAGCGGAAAGGCGCTGTTGACCAGCGTCATCGCCTCGGCGAAGTGCGCGTCGGCCTTGCCCGCGGCGGCCGGGTCTTCGTCCACCCGGATCAGATCGGCGAAGCCGGACAGGCGGTGCGCATTGGCCAGCGACGTGCGGATCTTGCCGGCCAGCGTCGGCTGCTGCTCAATGTTGATCTTGGTCAGCGCAGCGGTGTAGGCCTCGATCGCTCGCGCCAGGTCGTCCTCTGCGGCGGCGAATTCCGGGCCGGCGACATCCACGTTGTCCGAGGTGATCACCGGCTCGGCGCGTTTGAGCAGCGCCGTGCCCAACCCCCAGAAACCCAGCGGCAGGTTGGGGTTCAACGTTGTGGCGGCCTCGAAGTTGGTGCGCGCGTCCTCCAGCGCATTTTGCGTGGTGCCGAAGATCGCCGTCGCCCGGTCGGCGTTGCGCAGCAGGAACAACGCCTCGCGGCCCAGGAAGAAGCTCAGCACGGCCCGCTCGTCGTCGTTGCTCCACGCGCTGCGGATGCGCCGGAAGTCCTCCAACGCCTTGTCGTGCAGGCCGATCAGGTCGAACAGCAAGCCGCGTACGAAGATGGCCCGCGATTCGAGCGAGGCGCTTACGCCCAGGCCGATGTCGCCCTTGAGCGGAAGCGGGATGCCGACCGGCGCGCCGAGCCGGTTGCTGCCCACGATGTCTTCGGCTTCGCTCTCGCGCTTGAGCGAGGCGGCTGCCGTCGCCACGTAGAACTCCGGCTCCAGCTCGGCCTGGTTGCCGCTTTTCTTCAGGTTGCCGTAGATCACCAGGTGGGCGCCGATGCGCTCGGCCAGCGCCCGGGCCGATTCCTGGCGCTCGGCCGGCGTGGTGCCGGTGATGATACCTATGAAGGCGCCCTTCTCGGCCAACGGTAGGCTGTCGTGCCAGATCTGGGCGGCGGTGGTGTCTTTCAGGGCGCTGCGCAGGCTATCGAAGACCCATTCGCCTACGCGATCGCCGTCGGCCGTTCGCGTCTGTCGGCCGTCCAGATCGGTCTCGGGGATTTGGGCCACAGCGATGTTGAACGCGCCGGACATGCGATCCGGCCCGATCACCGGCGTGGGCGTCGGCGCAGTGACGCTCATGATGCCGGCCGTGCCGATGCCGGCGACGACCAGCACCGCCAACAGCAGCAGCGGCAGGGCGATCGCCAGCCAACGCGGCACGTTCAGCGAGCCGATCTGGATGACATTCTTGCTGCCCACGGCGACCTGACCGGTGTTGTTGCGCACCTCGGCGATGCCGCCGATGTTGACCGCGCCGCTCACGTCTCCGATCCTGACCTGCACGCCGCCGTTGGGCCATTCGTCGTCGTCCGGTTCATCGGGTTGGCGCGGAGGCGGGAGCGACCAGTCGCGGTTTGGGAAGTCTCGGGCGCATTGGGCGACCAGCGCGGGCAGCTTATCGTGCCGGGCGGCATATTGCAGCAGCGACCAGGCGCGGGCCGGCAAGGTCTCGCCGCGCAGGTGCTCGAACGGGATGTCGAGCGCGCCGCACAGCACAGCCAGCTCATCCAGCGTGTACGACGCGATCAGGTTTTCGTGGAGGGGTGTCAGCCTGCCCATAGCGCTCCCGTTGGGTAGCGCCTATTTTGGGGGTGACGCATTCCCATGACAATTCAGGTCGGAGTGCGGGTCAGGCGGTCGGACGAGACGAAGGCGCGACGATTGCGCACCCTCACGTCCCCGGCTGGATGACTTTGCGGCGCAGCACGTCCAGCACCTGCAGCGCGGTCAGATTGCGCTGGTTATAGCCATATTGCAGATAGTCGGGCGTGAACCAGGCCGAGCGGTTGTCGCCGGGATAGTTGTAGTGGAAGCCGTCGCCGGTGGTGCCGCCGTTCGGCAGGCGTTGCACCACCTGGCGCAGGTTGAGCAAGGGCACCTGATACTCCCGCGCCAGTTGGGCGATCTTGCCGTTGATGAATCCGTATGGCGCATTATTGTCGCGCGATTCGAGGTCGTCGGCTTTGGTGATCAGCACAGGGATCACGCCCATGTTGATCGAGATCTCGATGATGCGGCGATAGTTGCCCTCGAAGCTCTGCCAGTTGTGCTGGTCGCCCGTGCCCAGCAGGATGAGCGCAACGCTGGGCCGGGTGCGGTTGTATTCACATTCCAGCGGCGACTGACCGTTGCAGTAGGACGGCGCATGGGCCGGGTCGAGCACCTTGGCCGTGTTGAAGCCCCCCGCCGCCGCCGGGCTGTCGTTGGCGAACGACCCGCGGAAGAAGTCCACCGTGCTTCGTAAGTACCCGTAGCTGCCCAGGTTGTAGTTGCCCCAGTCGAACGGCTTGAGGAAGGCCGGATGCTGCGAGTTGCTGTCGCCGACGACCGAAAAGGCGTTGGCGCGGTTGCCGCGCGCCTGGCCGACCTGGAAGATCTGGTATACGCGCGGCGAAATGTCGGACAGGTAGGGATATTCGAGCGGGCCGGGGATGACTGCGGAGACCAGCGGCGCATCCAGCGCGGAGGAGGTCGGCAAGGTCATTGTGCCGCCGATGCTCACGTAGCGCGCATCCACGTAGCCCTCGGTGCCGTTGGGCGTGATCACCTTCAGCCAGCTCTGCCCGGCGACCTGGCCGAGGATCTTCAGCTCGGTGTTCGGCCCCAGCCGCGTGATGACGTTGCTTTCGTAGCTGGGGCCGGCGCGCAGGCGCAGGCCGCCGGCATCAGGCAGCACCTGACCCATGACGTAGTAGGAGGGAGCAGGCTGCTGCGGCTGAACGGGGGCGACGGTCGGCTGCGGCCGCGGCGGCGGCACAAAGTCGGCGCCGGGGATGTTGATGACTTGTCCGAGCGAGAGGAAGTCGGGGTTGATGCCGGGGTTTGCCGCGATGATCGCATCGAGCGTAGTGAAGCCGAAGCGGATGGCGATGTCCCACAGCGTGTCGTTCGGCTGCACGACGTACTGCGTCACGCGCGGCGTGGGCGTCGGCTCGACGGTTGGCGCTTCGGTAGGAGCGACGATCGGCGCGGCGGGGATCGGCGTCGGCAGGGGCTGTGTGGGGTAGATCGTCACTGCGATGCCGCCGGTGGGCGCAGGGGCAGGCGAGTTGCGAGCGATGGCAACGACGATGAGCGCCAGCCCGACCAGAATGAGCAGGACGAAGAAAGCCGCAACAACGGGTGATGACGCGCGCGAGCGAGGCTGCATCGGCGCGAATTTTATCGAACCTCGGTGCGGGAACGGCGCTTTTGGTGACCGATGATAGGATGCGCGCCATGTTCAAGATCAGCAAGCGTATGGTCATCGCAGCAGGGTTGAGCGCGGCGCTGGTCGCCTGTGGCGACGCACCCGTCGGCGATCCGGCCGGGCGCGTCGAGGCCTATCTGCAGGCCCGCGTGAAAGGCGACGTCAACCGGATGATTGCGCTCTCGTGCGCGGCATGGGAGCCGAACGCGCGACTGGAAGCAACTTCGATCCAAGGGCGCAGCCCGGCCCTGGAGTCGCTGGCTTGTAGCACCAGCACGACCGAAGGAGATACTGCGTTTGTCTCGTGCACCGGCAAAATCGTCACCAGTTACGATGGCGAGCGCCGCGAATTCGATCTGGCCGAACGCCAGTTCAGGGTAGTGCAGGAAGGTGGCGAATGGCGCATGTGCGGGTATCGGTAGTGTCGATGGTGTCGGTAGTGTCGGTGGTGTCAGTTGTGTCGTTGGTGTCGGTAGTGTCATTGGTGTCGTTAGTGTCAGGAGTGTTGGCTATCCGACCTGAATGACCTGACCGACTTGAATGACTTGAATGACTTGAATGACTTCAACAACCCCCCGCCGCCCCTACTTAACCACTTTCATCACCGCATCCAGCGCTTGCAGCGTCACCAGGTTGCGCACGGTGAAACCGTATTGCAGATGGTCACCGGCGAAGATGTCCACGCGCCCATCGGGTGGCACGGAGAGATGCGTGGTGTCGTTTGGGTTCACGCCCTGGTTGGGCAGCCCGGCTAGGGCGCGGTTCAGGTTCACCAGCGGCACGCGGTAATCCTGGGCCACCTTGACCACGATCTGGTTGAGTTGGCGGGTCTTGGTCGGGTTCTCCGGCCGGGTGGGAAAGGTGTTCAAGATGGGGATGACGCCGGCGTCCAGCGTCTGGCTGATGATGGTGCGCAGGTAGAAGTCGTAGCTTGCCAGGTCAGTGGTGTTCACGTCGTTGGTGCCGAACATCACGATGGCAAAGGCCGGCTTCGAGACGCGGAATTCGCATTCGAGCGGGGACTCGCTGGCCATGCACCACTCCGGGTTGGACCAGGTTGGATCGAGCGGGCCGGCCACGTTGAACCCACCCGCCGCGGCCAGGCTGGCCGTGGCGAACGAATCCTTATTCCAGGGGCGGCCGCCGTTGGCGCGGGCCGGCATGCCCAGGAAGTGCTCCAGCGTCGGCTTGAGCGCGGCATAGTCGCCCAGCTCGAAGCGCGCCGCGCTGAGCGGAGCGAGGAAATATTCGTTGTCGGTCATGCAATCGCCCAGCTTGGCGAGGATGCGCGGATTGTTCCCTTTCGCCTGGCCGGCTTGATAAATCGCCCGCAACGACTCGGCCATCGCCGGCGTGATTTCCGGCAGCACCGGCAGGGCGTCTACGTCAATATCCTGGGTCGTGGCCGGGTTGAACTGACCGAAGACCGGTGGAGCAGGGCGCGATGGATGCGGAGGGGCATCCTGCGTCGGGCTGCAGGCGACCAATAGCGCGCCCAGCGCTGCGGACGCGATCGCTTTTGCGTTCACGAGCGCGATTTTAACGTGCCGGAGTCGGGCCGGGGCTGGCGTTGTCCGCTGTCGCGCCATCCCGGATAATCTCCCCATCATGAACGAACATTCCATCCGGTTCCTGAAGCGATTGCTCGACACACCCGGCCCGTCGGGCGACGAGGCCGGCGTAGCGCGCATCTGGCGCGAAGAGGCTCGGACGTTCGCCGATGAAGTGCGCGCCGACGTGCGCGGCAATTCCTACGCTGTGTTGAAAGGCGCCGAGGGCGCGCCGCGCGTGCTGCTGGCCGGCCACATTGACGAGATCGGCCTGATGATCACCTATGTGGACGACGACGGTTACCTGTGGTTTGCACCGATCGGTGGCTGGGACCCGCAGGTGCTCGTAGCGCAGCGCGTGCGCCTGTTGGGCAAACAGGGCGAAGTGGTCGGCGTGATCGGCAAGAAAGCCATCCACCTGATGAAGCCGGACGAACAAGACCGGGCCAGCAAGATTGAGGATTTGTGGATTGACATCGGCGCGAAGAACCGCGATGAGGCGCTGTGCCGTGTGCGCGTCGGCACAGTCGGCGTGATTGACGCGCCGATTTACGACTTTCCCAACGATCGTATCGTCTCGCGCAGCATTGACAACCGCATCGGCGCGTTCACCGTGCTGGAGGCGTTGCGGTTGCTGGCGCAGCAACGGCCGACGGCCACGGTCGCAGCGGTGGCAACGACGCAAGAGGAGATCAACTTCGCCGGCGCGTACACCTCCGCGTTCTCGTTCGACCCACACGCGGCCATCGTCGTGGACGTGACGCACGCCACCGATCATCCCGAGGCCAACAAACGCCGCTCCGGCGACGTGAAGCTGGGCGGCGGGCCGGTGATCTCGCGCGGGTCGTCGGGCAGCCCGGTGGTGTTCGACATGCTGATCGCGATTGCTGAACGCGAGGGCATCCCCTTTGCCATCGAGGCCAGTCCACGCTCGACCGGCACCGACGCCGACGCGATTCACCGCACGCGCGGCGGCGTGGCTACCGGCATCATCTCGATCCCCAACCGCTACATGCATTCGCCCAACGAGATGATCGAGTTGAATGACGTAGACAACGCCGCGAAGCTGATCGCGGCGTTCGTGCGGTCGGTGACGAGGGAGACGGATTTTGTGATGTAGTCGGCAAATCGTGCTAGTATTTCGCTCGTAACGATGGAGCCCGATCCGAAGCTCATCACGCAGTTGGTCAATGCAATCGTCGGCGCGGTGCAGCCAATTCAAATTATCTTGTTTGGCTCGGCCGCGCGTGGCCAAATGAGGCCTGGCAGCGATATTGATCTCCTCGTCGTGATGCCGGATGGCACGCACAGGCGGCACACGGCGCAGCGCCTCTATCAGATGATCGGCGGCATTGAGACCCCGTTCGACCTGCTGGTGGCTACGCCGAGCGATTTGGAGAAGCACAAAGACAACATCGGCCTAATCTATCGGACGATCCTGCGAGAGGGAAAGACGGTGTATGTCCAACCGGTCGCAGTTACCTGAGCCGGGAAGCCCCGAGGACTGGCTGCGCTTCGCCAAGAGCGACCTGGCTCTGTCGCGCATGGTGAATACGCCGGATGTCCTGTTGGAGACGCTTTGCTTTCACGCACAACAGGCAACTGAAAAGAGCATCAAAGCGGTTCTGGTGTTCTGCGGTATTCCGTTCGAGCGGACGCATAACATCAAATCGTTGATCGAGAAGCTGCCTCCGGAGTATGCGCTTCCCAACGGGCTCGCTGCTGCCGCACTGACCGAGTACGCTGTCGCGATGCGTTATCCCGGTGAGCGTGAGATCATCGAAATCGAGGAATATCACGCTGTGATCGCAGTAGCTCAATCGGTCTACGACTGGGCGGCCGGCATCGTGTTAGCCAAATGATGAAGCGACAAATGTTGCGAGGCTGATCGCGGCGTTCGTGCGGTCGGTGACGAGGGAGACGGATTTTGTGCCGAAGTAAGCAGCATCACTGCCCTGTCGTCGGCACGCTGCCAGCGTTGCCCGTCGTGCGCACGTAGCGCGCCGAAATCCAGGCCGGTTGATCTCCAAACTGGATCTGCCACCATGCGCCGTCGGCGCTGCGCCCGATGATCAGCGCCGATTGGCGCGCGCGCAGGCGGCCCAGGATATCGAAGCTCACGCCGGGGCCACTGCGCACGTTGATGATGCGGCCGCCGGGGACGACGATGCGCGGCGGATCGGCGTTCGACAAGGGCGACGTTGCTTGTGTGTCCTCTCCGGCTGTAGCCGCCTCCTGAAAATACCCCTTCACCTGCACCACGTTCTTGTTTACCCAGGCCAGCTGGCTGGTGCGCGGCATCTGAAATTGCAACCAGTTGCCGTCCACGCTGCGGCCGAGGATGTCGGCGCTGAACCCGCCTCGCAATTGACCCAGGCTGCGCGAGCGCTTGGTCGGCGCGCTGCGGACGTTGACGACGTCGCCCATCGGCACGATGAAAGTCGGCGTCGCTGCTTCCGGCGGCATCAGCGGGGCGGTGACTGCCGCGACCGGGTCGAGGAGTGCCGTTGCGGTGATCACGACCGCGGTCTGGTCGAGGGACTCGGCGACGGCCTGTTCGATGTGCGCCGTGTCGGTGACGACGACCGAACTGGTCAGCGGTTGCAGAATCTCCTCCGGCGCACTGGCTTCCTGTCCGCCGACCGGCTGGCTGCCGCTGGCCATCAGCGATCGGGCGTAGTAACAAGTGTTGAAGTCCGGGCCGACGATGACGGTGAAGCGCGGCCCGTTCGGCCTGGGGTCGGGGACGACGTTCCGCTGATTGATGTTGAACGTGCGCAGCAACAGCGGCAATGCGCTGCCCTTCTTCGTCGTGGTGTGGTCAATCACCATGGTGCGCGCATAGCTTTGCCCGGCCGGCTTGATGTCGGTCACCACAAAACCCAGCTCCTTCAAGCGATCCGCCGCCGCGAGCGCAAATCCGGCGTCGCCGGTGCCGTTCAGCACCTCGATCGGGATGCCGTCGTTGATGCGTTGGTTAAGCGCGACGTTCAGCGCTTGCTGGATGTAGGTGAGGCGGTCGTTCCAGTTTCGTGGCGCGCCATCGAGCGCTGCGCCGTTGGCGTCATAGCCCATCAGGTAACGGCTGCGGACGACAGCGTCCCCGATTTTGTCAATCATCAACGCGTAGCGCAGGATGCTCTCCAGGGTGAGGTCGGTCTCAACGTCGTTGCGCACTGCGTTGTACAGCTCGGTCAGCTTGGTGAGCGAGCCGACCTGGCGCGCCTTGGCCAGCAGCGCGCGCACCACGCGTTGCTCGCGCCGGCCGCGATCAACGTCGCCGCCGGGGATGTTGTAGCGCGCCCGCACGTAGGCCAACGCTTGTAACCCGTTCAGGCTGTATACGCCGGGCTTGGGCAAATCTATTCTGAGGATGGGGACGCGCGAACCGGCCGGCCACACCTCGCCGGTGAACGTGTCTACATAGTCTTGCGCGACGATGCTGCCGCCCATGTAATACGGATCGCGCGGGAAGCCGTGTTTGATCGGGCATGTGGCGATCACATCTATGCCACCCAACGCGTCCACCGCGCGCACCAGGCCGGCGAAGTTGACCATCGCATAGTTGGCGATGTCCAATCCGAAGTTGTAGCGGATAGTCTCCTTGAACAAGTCGGGCCCGCCGAAGGCGTAGGCCTGGTTGATCTTCTTGACACCGACGCCTGGGATGTAGGCCGGCGTGTCGCGCGGGATGGAGAGCAGCGTGACGATTGGCACATCGGGGTTGACGCTGGCGATGATGATGACGTCGGTGTTCATGAAGCCGCGATCCGGCCGCTTGTCTATGCCCAACAGGGCGATGTTGAACGTGCCGGGCGGCAGCGCGATTTTGCGCGCCGGCGGAGGAATGGGCGCCGGCGTCGCCGGAGGCTGCTGGTCCTGAGCATGCGTGCTCGTCGGTGCAGCAACTGCGAGCAATGCCACGGCGACGAGCGCGGTGGTGAACCAGCGGATCGAACGAGAAAGCTTCATGACGGATCGTGGCGCAATTGTGCGTGAATGGAGAGCGCGGAAAGGCTCGAAGCGGCGATGGACGGCTTTGTGTGGTCGAACTACAGGCCCCTCTCAAATCTCTCTTCCCGGAAAATTTGCCGCCATTTTCGCCCCGACTCGTTTCTATGTCAATTGATGCGCGCCGATCCGGCTGATATAATTTGCACATCGGCCCAGGTGGTGGAATTGGCAGACACGCTATCTTGAGGGGGTAGTGCCGAAAGGCTTGCAGGTTCAAATCCTGTCCTGGGCATCGGACGCGGAACCCTGGCTTCGTCAATGAACGGGGTTCCGTGCTTTTCCTCTACACTGTGGCGCATGCCAACATTCACCTCTGACTATCTTCTGGACACATGCTCGAAACTGTTCTGCGCCTACGGCGCGCCCGAGGATGAGGCTCGGATCGCTGCTGGAGAGTTGGTCGAGTCCAGCCTGCTGGGGTTCGACTCGCACGGCGTGATGCGCGCCTCGCAGTACGTCCGCGAGATCCGAGAAGGTCGCGTCAGGCCCGGCTCGCCAGTCACGATCGTGAAGGAAACGGCGACGACTGCGTTGGTGGATTGCGGGTTCAACTTCGGCGCGGTGAGCGCGCGCCGCATGGTCGAGGTAGCCTGCGGGAAGGCGCATGGCGGCATCGCATGCGTCGTGAGCCAGAACAGCCATCACGTCGGCCGGCTGGGCGCGTGGGTGCAGCGGATTGCCGAACGCGACCTGATCGGGCTGGCCTTCGTGAACAATACCAGGGGTGGGCATTCCGTTGCGCCGTGGGGTGGGCGCGAAGGGCGGCTGGGCACCAATCCGATCGCCTGGGCCGTGCCGGTAGCTGCCGGACAGACGCCGATCGTGATGGACATGGCGACCTGTATGATGCCGGAAGGCAAGATTCGCGTGCATCTACACGCCGGCCAGCCGCTGCCGGAGGGCATCATCCTGGATGCGCTCGGCCGGCCGTCCACCGATCCGCGCGCGTTCTATGGCCCGCCGCGGGGGGCCATCCTGCCGTTCGGCTCGCAGTACGGCTACAAGGGCTTTGGCCTGGCGTTGCTGGTCGAGCTGCTGGGTGGTGTGCTCGCCGGCTATGCCACCGCCGAGGCATATCCGCACACGAACGGCCTTTGCCTGATCGCCATTGACCCCGACGCGTTCTGCGGCAGAGAAAAGTTCAAGGCGCTGGTGGAAGCGCTGCGCGACTACGTGGTGAGTACGCCGCCGATGGATGGCTTCGGCGAGGTGGTCATGCCGGGCACAATTGATTTTCGCATCCGTCAGCAGCGCCTGCGCGACGGCATCCCGCTGGCCGATGAATCCTGGCGCTTGATCGTGGAAGCGGCTGCGCAAGTTGGCCTGGTGGTGTAAAACGTGGGCATGACGAAATCAACGCTCTATGCCTATGTCGGCACGTACACCGATGGCCGGCGTGAAGGCATCTTCATCTTTGAGTATCTCCCGGACAGCGGCGAGGCTCGGCCATGTGGTGCGGTGGCTGGCCTGTCCAATCCGTCGTTTCTGGCGGTTCATCCCACCCGTCGTTACCTCTACGCGGTGAATGAGGTGGATGACTTCGGCGGCCGACGAGCCGGCGCGGTGAGCGCTTTCGCCATAGATGCACAGACCGGCGCGCTTCTTCCGCTCAATCAGCGGTCGTCCGTCGGCGACGGGCCCTGTCATCTGATTGTGGACGCCGGCGGCAAGTTCGTGCTGGTGGCCAATTACGGCGGCGGCAGCGTGGCCGTTTTGCCCATCCTCGATGACGGTTCGCTCGACGAGGCCAGCGACTTCGTGCAACATCGCGGCTCCAGCGTGAATCCGCAACGACAAGAGGGCCCGCACGCGCACTCGGTTATCCTCGACCCTGCCAACCGTTTCGCCTTCGTCGCCGACCTAGGCCTGGATCGCGTAATGATCTACCGGTTCGATGCCGGGCGCGGCAAGCTGATGCCGAACGAACCGGCGTTTGCGCCGCTGAAGCCAGGGGCCGGTCCGCGTCACTTCGCTTTTCACCCCGACGGCCGTCACGCCTATGTGATCAACGAGTTGGATAACACCGTGACTGCGTTCGATTACGACCCTGAGCGCGGCGCGTTGCGCGAGATACAAACGCTTTCGACCTTGCCGGCAGGATATGCCGAGGTCAGCTACTGCGCCGATATTCACGTCGCGCCGTCGGGTAAGTTCCTCTACGGCTCGAATCGCGGCCATGACAGCATCGCCCTCTTTGCAATTGACGGCGCAGGTCGGTTGACATCGCTCGGCCAGCAGCCGACCGGTGGGCGCTGGCCGCGCAACTTTGCGCTCGATCCGGCCGGTCGCTTCATGTGGGTGGCCAACCAGGAGAGCGATTCGATCACGCGCTTCGCGGTGGATGCCGACACCGGCCGCCTCACTGCCCTGGGCCAGATTGCTGTTCCCAAGCCGGTGTGCATCCAGTTTGCCGCGCTGGCGACTTGAAAGATCAGATCGTCGTTGGTTCTCGTCCCGGCTGCCACCGGCAGCCAGCAACTATCCATCAGTAACTATCCAGGTGACAGCCATATGAACATCCAAACGCAACCCTTCGGTAAATTGCCCGATGGCACCGCCGTCGAGCTGTATACGCTCTCCAACGAGAGCGGCATGATCGTGCAAATCATGACCTATGGCGGCACCATCACGTCCCTGCGCGTGCCCGATCGAGAGGGCAACCTCGGGGACGTGGTGTTGGGTTACGATTCGCTCGACGGTTATCTGACCAAGAACCCCTACTTCGGCTGCATCGTCGGTCGTTTTGCCAATCGCATCGCCGGCGGGCGCTTCGCGCTCGATGGCGTGACCTATCAACTCGCCGTGAACAATGGGCCGAACCATTTGCACGGCGGCTTGGTTGGTTTCGACAAACGGGTGTGGCGCGCGGCGACCGGGCGAAGCGACGGCGCGATATGCCTTGCGCTTTCGTACCTGAGCAGGGATGGCGAAGAAAATTACCCTGGAAACCTATACGTGACGGTGACCTATACGCTGATGCGCGATAACGCCCTGCGCATTAGCTATCGGGCGCGCACCGACAAGCCGACCATCCTCAACCTGACCAACCACACCTACTTCAACCTGGCCGGCGTGGGCGATATTCTCGACCATGAGGTCATGATCAACGCTGACCGCTTCACGCCGGTGAACGAGGCATTGATCCCCACCGGCGATTTGCAACCCGTCGAAGGCACGCCGTTGGACTTTCGCCAACCGATGCGCATCGGCGCGCGGATCAACGACCCGCACGAGCAGATCGCCCGCGCCGGCGGCTACGATCACAACTTTGTAGTCAACGGCACGCCGGGCGAGCTTCGCCTGGCCGCGCGCGTATACGAGCCAACGCGTGGCCGTGTGCTGGAGGTGCGCACCACCGAGCCGGGCATGCAGTTCTATACCGGCAACTTCCTAGACGGCACGATCACTGGCAAGGGTGGGGTGGTATACGCGCGGCGCTCCGGCCTGTGCCTGGAGACGCAACACTTCCCCGACTCGCCCAATCAGCCGGCCTTCCCCAGCACGGTCTTGCGACCGGGTGAGAACTTCCACTCCACGACGGTATTCACCTTCTCGACGCGATCGTGATCGAAAACGGATCATGATCGAAGACCTCCGCGTTCCCCCTGCGGAGGTCTTTTTATTTGCCCTGCGTAACTGCCTACCCTCTGAATAGCGAGTGAAATGCCAACTTGATTCGCGCATGGAACAGAGTCCGTTTTAGCGCC
>JAIMBB010000068.1 GCA_023511655.1 Anaerolineae bacterium | reverse complement strand
CTGCACCCCTCCACGCTTGGCGGGGAGGGGCCGGGGGAGGGGAAAAACGCGTTTGCGGATTCGAAGGTATCATCCAGGGGCTGAGCGGCGACGCTCAGTCAGGCGGTCTGGATGGTCGTGCGCGGCGGCACGTGGAACAACAATCAGAACAACGCGCGCTGCGCTTACCGCAACAGGAATCAACCCGACAACAGGAACAACAACATCGGCTTTCGGGTGGTGGTGCGGTCTGCCACGTTCGACTGAACCCTTCTCTTGGTTCCATCCCCTGGGTGGGACGGCGCGCCGGGACAACCGGCCCGGCCGCGTTCCGGAAATGCGGGCCGACCTGCGCGAGCGGGTTTGCCCGCCGAGGCGAAGGGAGAAGAACAGCGCCAGACAGGTCTGGTCCGCGCGCACGCCGCAAGGCAGGGCGATACCGGGGCATCGCTCGCGCCGGGCGCATACACAAGCCGGGGCACGGCCTGGCCTACGCCCGCCGTGCCCGCCCCGCTAGCGTCATCGTTCCCTCACCCTGGCCGCCCGCCCGCTCGGCCCTGGCTGCGGGTCTGCTTGATCCATCCGCCCAGCAGCCTGCCGATGCCGGTCACCATGCGGCTGACGTGTTCATACTGGCCGCTGCTCAGCCAATCCCATTGGCGGGCCAGGCGCAGATACAACCGCAGCTTGTTCAGATGCGCGTCGGCAGCTTGAAGGTGCTGCAAACGCAGCGCGCCGCCGCGGGCGTTGGCCTCGAAGATAGCTTCCTGAAAGTCCAGCAGCGCGCCCTGCAGGCGCTGGGTGACGACGAAGCGTTGCGCTTTCGGAAAGCGCTCGCAGTGCGGCAGCAGCCAGAACAGCAAGTCATAGGTCTGGGTGAAGATCACCATCTCGTTGGTATTCGACATGGCAGGATGATAGGCGTATATGGGCGCGATGTTTGATGCGATCGCCGGGTGGGACAACCTGTGGCAAGCCTACAGCCAGGCCGCGCGCGGCAAGCGCCGCAAAGGGAGCGCAGCAGCGTTCGAGCATCAACTGGCCGACCGGCTGATCGCGTTGCAGGATGATCTCCGCGACCGCTCGTACCGCCCGGGGGCCTATCGCCATTTCTTCATCCACGAGCCGAAGCGGCGCAAGATCAGCGCCGCGCCGTTTCGCGACCGGGTGGTGCATCACGCGCTGTGCAATCTGATCGAGCCGATCTTCGATGCGCGCTTCATTGCCCACAGCTACGCCAATCGCCTGGGCAAAGGCACGCACCGCGCAGTAGATCAATTGCAGCGCTGGGTGCGGCAATATCGCTATGTGCTGCGCATGGACGTCGTCCAGCACTTCCCGAGCCTGGATCACGCCATTCTGCGAGATAAGATCGCGCGCGTGATCCAGGACGCCGACGTGCTGTGGCTGGTGGATGCGATTCTGGCCGGCGGCGCAGGCGTGCTGGCCGACGAATACACGCCCGTGTATTTCCCCGGCGATGATCTATTCGCCATCAGCCGCCCACGTGGGCTGCCCATCGGCAATCTCACCTCGCAGTTCTGGTCGAACGTCTACATGAATGACTTCGATTGGTTCGTGACGCGCGAGTTGGGTTGCAGCGCATACCTCCGCTATGTGGACGACTTCGCAGTGTTCGGCGATGACAAGCGCACCTTGTGGTGCTGGAAGCAGGAGGTCATCGCCCGGCTGGCGCAAGACCGGCTGACCATTCACGAAGCGGAAGCGCAGGTGCTCCCGGCGCAGCACGGCGTGCCGTGGCTGGGCTTCGTGGTCTACCCGACCCATCGGCTGTTGAAGCGGCGCAACGCGGTGAACTTCCGGCGGCGGCTGGAACACAACCTCGAGCTGTATCAAGCCGGCCAGATCACCTTCGCCGAGCTGGACGCCAGCGTGCAGGGCTGGATCAACCACGTGCGCTTTGCAGACACCTGGGGGCTGCGCGAGCACATCTTCAGGACGCATCCGGTTCCCCGGCGGGGGCGTCCATAGCGCCGATTTCCCAAACGCGTTTTTCCCCTCCCCCGGCCCCTCCCCGCCAAGCGGGGAGGGGAGCAGATTCGGAGCGTCAGAGCTTCGGAGCGCAGAGTTCCCAGAGCGCAGAGCTAGGGAACAGGGGCAGACCGCACCACCACCCGAAAGCCGAGGTAGCTGAGCCAGTTGTCGGGGAGATTCCCGCTGCGGAAAGCGCAGCGCGCGCTGCTCTGATAGTTGAGCCACGAGCCGCCGCGCACGACCCGCACTTCACCGCGGACCAAATCGTTAACTTCCTCTCGCGCATCGTCCTTGTTATACGGATATGGCTTGAAAATGCTACGCGTCCACTCCCACACATTGCCGGCCATGTCTTCGCACTCGTATGGGCTGCGGCCGCGCAAGAAGACGCCCGGCGAACTCGTGCGCCCGATATTCAATTCGACATTGGCAAAGTCTTCTCCGAATTCCTCGCCCCAGGGGTACGAACGTTTGGGCATGGGGTTGTCGCGTGTGAGTGACTCGCTGATGGATCCGAACCCCGTCAGCGCAGTTGCGTGCTGAACAACCGCCGGCAGACGCTCCCCGCCGCGCGCCGCTTTCTCCCACTCCGCCTCCGAGGGCAGCATCACCTGCCAGCCCTTCGGCAACCGGTCGGCCCATCGGTGCGTCAGCCAGAGGCAGAAGGCTTGTGCATCGTGCCACGTGACCCAAACAACGGGCCGATTCTCCGGCCCGCTCAAGGCGTCCGGGTCGTGTGGTTGATAGCCTGCCGCGGCAGCAAACTGCCTGAACTGCGCCACGGTCACCGGCGTCTGCGCGATCCAGTAGTCGTAGTCCAACGCCTGATTGCGATGCAGTGGCGCGTTGTCGTCTCTTTCATCGCCCATCCAAAACGGCCCGCGCGGCACGGCGCTGAAGCGCAGGTGGTCCACATCAAGCACGTGCGCCCGCGTCTCGCCCAGGCGGGCGAGCAGGTCGCCGGCCAGCGCCCGTTCGCGCGCGGGCAGGCAGGTGCTGCTTAGCAGGCGCACCTGCCAGTCGCGGACGCGGCAGCGCTTGCGCTCGTGGCGCTCCTGCAGGTTCGGGTCGGGCGCTGCCAGCCCTGTTTCGTCCAGCACCTGCCCCGCCAGCAGTGCGCCCCACTGCGCCTCGGGCGCGGGCTCGGGCGCTTCGCCCGCCGGGGCTTCATCCTTGGCGCACAACTCCTCGACCAATTCCCAGATCGCGGCGGGCGTCCCCTTCGAGCGCGCGGCGGCCAGCAGGGTCACCTCGCGCCAGCGGTTCGGGTCGGCCTTGACCAGGCGGCTGAGCGTATCGGGAAAGTCAAAGCGAGCCAGGTGACAGGCAGCCAGATACTCCTGGAACGAGCGATGCGGGAATTGATACAGCCCCTCGCCATGCGAGATCAGCAAGCCGGCCCGATCGCGCAGGTATTCCTCCAGCCGCATGAACCTGGTATCGGCCTTGTCCTTCGACGCGGCCATCAAGGCCGCGATCACGTCGCCCTGGCGGATGTCGGCCGTGCCTTCCAGCCTGGGCTGGTTGAGGTGCGCCTCGTAGGCCAGCTTGTCCAGTTCGCGCCGGATGCTTTCCTTGCTGGCGTTCAGCCACTCGCTCAAGCTGGGCTCTTCCACGATCTGCCGTCCGTCTGGGCCGCGCCGCACCTTCAGGCCCTCCCACTCGTCCAGCAGCATGCTCACCGACTGCGCATAGAGTTCCTCGCGATTCTCGGGCAACGAGCCGCCGCCCTTGGTCTGCAGCCGCGCCATCAGCGTGAGCAGCAGCGGGCGCTCGGCCAGCTCGGCCAGCCGTTCGTTGCGAGCGATGGTGCGCTTGAGCAGTTCGGCGCGTCCCGTGGCGTCGGCCTCCGATAGCCGGAAGAGCTGGACCATGTGGGCGTACCAGGCGTCTATGAAGCGCTCGATCTGCCCGCGCGTGAACGGCAGCAGCTCCACCGCTTCGAAGTTGTTCAGTTTCCAGTCCTGGCGCTGGTAGGCATACGTGCGGCTGGTGACCAGGAAGCGGCAGCGCGAATAGATCGCAGCGAAGTCCTGCACGACCTGCTTCACCTGCTCGCGCCGCTTGAGCGCATCGGGCACCTCGTCCAGGCCATCGAGCAGGATCAGCCCGCCCTTTCTCAGCAGCTCCGCCTGCAAATCATCGGCGTAGCGCTTGAGCGGCTCGGGTAGCTGCCTGACGATGTGCGCCCACAGCGTGCCGGCATTGACCGGTGTGTCGGCGGGCGGCAGGTCGGCGGCGAAGTCGCGCAGCACCACCCGCACCGGCAGCAGCGCCTTGTGCGACCAGCGCTGCGGACTGGGCTTGCGCTCCTTGCGCGCGTCGGGTTCGGGCGGGATGGGCGCGCGCAGCAGTGCCAGATTGGGCGTGCTGAGTTTCAGCAATTCGCCGGCCATGCACAACGCCACGAAGTTCAGGAAGGTGCTCTTGCCGCTGCCCGGGCCGCCCATGAGCACGAGGCATGGATGTCGGTCGAGCGCTTCCAGCGCGGAAAGGCGGTCGGGCTCGCCGTCGCCTGGATCGAAGGCCGGCCGGATGCGGCGCTTCTTCGCTGCATCCTCGGAGACCGGTGCGGAGACGTCGGGCGTCCGAGTGAGCAGGGCTGTGTAGACCGCAGCCAGTTGAACCTGCGCGCCGCTCTCGCCGGCCAGCAGGGGCAACTCGTTAGCCCGCGCGCTCAGCCAGGCCAGGTAGGCCCGGCGCAAGTCGTCCGCGCTCGCGCCGGGCTGGCTGGCCTGCTGGATGATGGTCTGGTAGACCGTGTCGCCGGTGTTGATCGTGCCGGGGTTGTCGCCGTCTACGATCACCCCGCGTTTGCCGGCGGCCCTGGCGCGCTTGCCTTGTGCAACTGCGCCGCTGCCCTTCAATTCCAGCACAAACTTCGTGACCGGCCCGGCGACGCCGGCCAGGATCGGGTCCGCGAACATGCTCACGACCGCGCCAATCGCGCCGGGAACCAGGCCGGTCAGGCCGTCAACGATCCTGGCCATTCGATCGTCGTCGGCCTGGTTGCCCCTGGCGGCCTCGGCCTTCAGCTCCTGCACCTGTTGCAGGGCGGCGGCTTGCTTCTCCGGCGGCGCGCCCTGCGCCACGGCCGCCATCAGCGGCGCGAACAGCCGCTCGAGTTCCGCACCGGTCAGGCCAGGCGTGATCCTGTCGCGCCCGACGAAGTCGCGCCCGGCTGTGACGTTGCCGCCCACGTAGGCCCCGCCGCCAGTGTTCACCTGGGTGCCGGTGTTGATGTTGCCGGTGTTCTTGCCGCCGACGTACACGCTGCCTGCGCCGACCGCGGTCGCGCCCGGCCCTTGCGCAATCGCGCCGCCGCCGGTCAGGCTGGCCTGATATGTCGGGTTACCGGCCGGTGCCGCCGGCAGAGCGCCCAGCGGATCGGGCGCGAGCTCGCCCTTGCTCAGACCCTTGCCGCCGAGCAACAGCGCCACCGGGAAGTTGCCGCTGACCTGATACTCGGGATTCTGCTCGGCTTGCCAATCGGCCCTGGCGCTGGCCGGCACTTTGCGCCACACGTGGCTCATCACATCGGACACCAGGACTTCGGTCGCGCCCTCGGCGGGTTGGGCGTGGCCGGTCAGCGCTTCGATCAGGTGAAAGGTGAAGATGCTCATCGCGCCGTCCTGGCGCACCCACGATTTCTCCGCCTTCTGCGACGAGCTGAGCACGGCGCGGCCGGAGCCTTGAGCCAGCGCTTCCAATCCCTTGGCGCCTTCCTCCGCCGAGGCGCCCTTCTCGGATTGCATGAACTGCGCCGCGGGAATGGCGGCGGGGTTCAGCGGCAGCCCGAGGTGCTTGACCTCCATGCCGGCGGCGTGACAACAGTCGAGGATGACCAGCAGGCGGCGCGGCTTCAACGCGGCGGCGTCGGCGGCGAAGTCCTCGGCCCGGATGGCGCTGGTCTTGATGCGATTGAGGTTGATGTCGTACGGGATGAGAAAATACCCGCCATCTTCGACGTGGCCATGGCCGGTGTAGTAGATCACCGCCGTGGCGTCCCCCGACGCATCGGCCTTGATCTTGTCGGCCAGCCAGTCCAGGCCGGCCATGATGCCGTCGCGCGTGCTGTCGGCGCCGGCGATGACCCTGACGTGATCGGCCGGGTAGGCGCAGCGCTGCGGATGCGTGAGCACCGTCTGCAACGCCTGCACATCTTTGATCACGGCAGGTAGCGCGGCCCGCGGCTCGCGGCTTTCATTCACTGCGATCAGTAACGCGTAGCCGTGGTCGAATTGATTGGACATGCTTCCCCCTTCCACCGACGAGTATGCGCCTAGGCTGATGCACGGATATTAAATCCTCAAACGAGGCAATTGTCCAGAAGCATGCGCGATCATGCCGACGACCGGGCCATGCGGGCGACCACACAGGGTCGCCCCTACAGCCGGCGGCGGTCGTCGGGGCGGCCGCCCGTTTGCCCGTGGCAAAATTGACGCGCAGCATGGCTGCCCACGCGCCCGCGCCATCCGACATGAACGCCACGCTCCGCACCCACGCGCATCGGCTGATCGCACCGCTCGCGCTCGTCGCCCTGGCGACCGCGTTGTACTGGCCCAGCGCGTCGCTGCCGCTGTCGTTCGACGATGCCTGGAGCGTGCGGCTGGTGCGCCATTTCTCGTTGCCCGACCTGTTCACGCAGACGCAGAACTTCGGCTACTACCGCCCGCTGTATCTGGCTTACTACCGGCTGGCGGCGGCCGCCGGCGCGCATGGGCCGCTGTTGCTGCACCTCCTGTGCATCGCCGGGCACGCCGCCAACGCGCTGTTGCTGCTCAAGCTGGCGCCGGCCATGCTGGGCCGGCGCTCGGACGCGGCTGCCCCTGGCGCGGTCGTCTTCGGCGCGGTCGCCTTCGGCGCGGCCTGCCTGTTCGCGCTCAACCCGTTCGCCGTGCAGGCCGTGGCGTTGCCGGCCGGGTTGAACCACCTGCTCGCGCTGCTCTTCATCCAGGCGGCGATGCTGTGCTACGCCAGGGCGCGGCAGCCGACGGCGGGCCGGGGCCGGTGGCTGCTGGCCTGCCTGGGCCTGAGCCTGCCGGCGTTCCTGTCCAACGAGATCGGCCTGTGCGTGGCGGGGTTCGCGTTCGCCTACGAGCTGATCCATGCGCTGCGGACGCGCCGCTGGACGCGCCGATCCTGGTCATTCCTGACCGTGACTGCGTTGGCCGGCGCGTACGCCCTCGCCTACCAGCTCATCCCCAAAGGCGCGTCGCCCGAATTCGTCTTCACCATCGGCGATGCGCTCACGCGCGCGCTGATTGCGCTGCAAACGCTGGCTTATCCTCTCGCCCTAGCCCTGGGCCCGCTAGGCCTGCCGGCCGAGGCGAGCGTGCTCGCTGCGACGGCGCTCATGCTGAGCTTGTGCGCCTGGGCGATGCGCGGACCTCAGCGCGGCGCCGTGGCGCTGGGGTTGCTGTTGTTCGCGGCGGGGGCCGCGCTGCCGGCCTTGCGCCTGCCCACCGGCTATGTGGAAAACGCGCCGCGCGTGTTCTACGTCGCGACCCCCGGCACAGCGATCGCCTGGTCGGCACTTGCCTGGGCGCTGACGGCCCGGCTGGCCCCCCGTGCGCAGGCCGTTGCCGCCGGCGCGGTCATCGCGGCGATCGGGCTGGCGGGCGCGTGGCACGTGCGCGATCACCAGGCTTTCCTCGCCCGCGCCAGCGAGCCGGTGCAGGCCATCGCCGAAGCCGGGGCGGCCCTGGCGCCGGGAGAGCAGTTGCTGGCGCTCAATGCGCCCGAGTGGGTGGCGGCGCCCGCGCGGCGCTTCCCGATGTTCTCCGAAGGCGCCATCGTGCTGGCCCCATATGTCGAAGGCAGCGATCTGGTGCTGGCCAACACCGGCCTCGAGCGCACCGTTCATCTGGCGCAATACCCCTTACCCGGCGACCCGGCGCGGCCATACAGCTTTCGGACTTTTGGCCAGCCGCTCGACCCGGCGCAATTGACCGGCGCGACGCGCGTCCTGCAAACCCGATACCTGCCCGAGGCGTTGCGCACCGACTGGCTGGGCGGCGCGACGACGCACGGCCCGGCCACGGCCGAGGTCGCCTTCGCGGGCGGCCCGTCGCTTGCCCGCCACCACGTTCAAGCCTGCCGCGAGGGCTGGGTGGTGGCCTTGCAATGGCGGCGCCCCCCGGCGCCGGCCGGCGAATTCCCCCCGACGCTCTCGGCTTTCGTCCAGGCGCTGGACGCAAATGGCGCGAAGCTGGCGCAAAGCGACGGCGCGCCGTTGAACGGGCTGCTGCCGTTCGCCGGTTTGCCGGCCGATCGCGACATTGTGGACCGGCGGGTGCTGCGCGCGCCCGACGCGGCCGGGGCCATGCTGCACCTGGGGGTGTATGACTACATCACCGGCGAACGCCTGCCCGCAACCGACGCGCAGGGGAGGCGGCTGGCCGGCGATGCACTAACCTTGCCGCTGCCGCCCTTCAACCCCAGCATGGCTTGTCGGTAGCCCAGGGTCACTCCGGCAGCACGCGGATCGGCAGCGACACTTGCGGCGAAATCTCGCCCGCCTCGGTGTAGGGGATCACGCGCAGAGCATAGTCGCCGGCGCGTAGCCCGGCCGGCAGCGGAACGAGATACGACCCAAAAATCGGCTTCTCGAACGGCACATAGGGGAAGCCGTTCATGGCAATGGGTTGATCGGATTGCAGCGCCTGTTCGCCGCGCCCATCAATCAGTCGCAACGAGACTTTGGTGTATACCGACAGCGGAACGAAGGGCCTGGTCTGCCAGAAGCACTGCACTTCCATGAACCCATCGCCCGCGCGCACGGGATGCGGTTGCCGGCAACCCAGGCTGCTCAGGCCCACTTCCGCGCGGTTGTGCTCGATCGTTGATCCTTCGGTGAGGATGCCCTCCGGCAGTGGCTGGTAGGGCCGGAAGAAGCGGTAGTGCAGCAGGCGCAAGCCGGCAAACTGCGGCGTATCCGGCCGGGGAGCGAACGCCTGGGCCTGACGCCGCAGCAGCGCGGTCACCAGGCCGGTCGGGTCAATCACATCGTCCTGCCACAACAGCAACCAGGCGCCGCCCATGCCCGACAGCGCCTTGTTCAGCGCCGGCGCGGCGTCGGTGTAGGTCAGCGCGTTGTTCACGTTGAGCACGGGATCGTCGGGCAGCGCCAGCCAGGCGTCCTGGGGGCCGGCCCAGTAATACGCGAACACCGGCGCGAAGTGGCCGGAGACCAACACCACCCGCTCATCCGCTTGCAAATGGGCGCGGATGTGCGCTGCGACCGCGCGAAAGTCCTCGTTGGCATATAGCGGATTGCCGCGCAGGGTCAGCGTCATCGCGCCGAGGCCGGCCATGACGACGACCAAGCCGGCGCGCGCCAGCGCGGCGCTGATCGCCGCGCGGCTGCGGAACGCGCCGGCGATGGCAACGCCGACGATTGTCAGCAGCATAGGCGTGAGGATCGTGGGATAGCGCGGCGAGAACTTGCCGCTGGCTGCGCAGAACGTCGCAATTGCCGCGACCGAGGCCACCGCGACTGCAAGCGCCGCGAACGACAGGCCCCGCGGTTCGCGGCGCGGTTCGCGCTGCCAAAGCAGACCGATGGCGGAGGAGATGAGCGCAACCAGCACCATCCCGCCGGCCGGCGCGACCCACTCAGCGGGCAGCAGGCGCGGCAGCACCTGCCCGGCCAGGGTCTGCACCATCAGCGCCGGCCAGTCCGCCGACGCGGCATAGCTCACCCCATAGCCGGCGCGATTCGGCCAGATCGCCGCTACCCAGGCGAGGATGAACGCACCCACGCCGACTGTGACCCATCCCTGCGCCCTGCCGATCGGCTCGCCGTTTGCGCGGCGGCGCCAGCTCACCGCCCAGCCCACGACAACCTGCACGGCGACGACCAGCGCGCACAGTACGTGCACCGCAAACGCCAGGCTGCCGAACGCACCCCAGGCCGCCCACCGCGCCGGCGTGCTCCGGCGCAGCGCCATCACCAGCGCCAGCGCCGCTGCCAGGCACAGACAGCCGGCCAGCGCATACATGCGCGCCTCCTGCGCAGCCAGGACGCCCACCGGCGAGAGGGCAACCAGCGCCGCGGCGATGGGTGAGGGTCTGCCCAGAACTGCGGCCGTCAGGCGACAGGCCAGCGCCACGCTGACCACATCGGCGAAGGCCGAGAGCAACCGAACCACAAACTCGCTCTCGCCACCCCCCGCCATCCAGCCCTTGAGCGCCACGTAGTACAGCGGTGTGTTCAAATCCAACTGCGCCGCGCGCGCGAACAAGGTGGGCACGTCGTTGCGCAGCGCGAACAAGACCGAGAAGCCCTCGTCGTACCACAGGCTCTGCTCGCCCAGGCCAAACGTGCGGACGGCCATAGCGGCGAGCACGACGATCAGGGCAAGGGTTGCCTGGGGCGCAAAGCGGCGATCGGCCATGTGCCCGATGGATTATAGGAGGGACAACCCTGAGCGCAGGCCGCAGGTTGGTCGTGTCCGTTCGCGTGCGCGCGGTTGCGCGGGCGACCACATAGGGTCGCTCCTACAACGGGTGGCGGTGTGATATGGGGGCGGCCCTGCGCTCCTACCCGACCGCGCGACATACCATGCGATAATCGCCGCCTGCACCGGTGCCAGCCCTTGCGACCGCCAGCCCACGCTTGCGCCTGCCGATTCCGGATCGCCGGCTCAGCGCGCGTTCCCTGATTCTGCTTGCGTTCGTCCTGCTCGCCCTGCCCTATGCGTTTGCCGCGCCGGTCTTCGAGAAGAGCGATGAGGTGATGCACTTCGCCTTCCTCCACCACCTGGCCAACGGCGGCGGGCTGCCGGTGCAGACGCCGGCAGCCAAAGAGACCCCCTGGGCGCAGGAAGGCAGCCAACCGCCGCTGTACTACGCGCTGGCGGCGTTGATCATCCGGCCGTTTGACACCACCGACTTCGACGCCCAGCGGATGCCCAACGCCTCGCCGCTCTACGATCCCTACGCCCCCGGCAACAAGAACGTGCTCATCATCACGCCGGAGAAGCGCGCCTTCGCCTATCGCGACACCACGCTCGCCGCGATCGCGCTGCGCCTGTTGGGAATCTTGCCCGGCTGCGTTACGGTCTGGCTCACGTTCGGCATCGCGCACATGGTGACGCGCGACCGGCGGACGGCAACCGTCGCCATGAGCCTGACGGCGTTCAACCCGATGTTCCTGACCGTGACGACGGCCGTGAGCAACGATGGATTGCTGATCGCCTTGACCACGTCGGCGCTCTACGTGTTGT
This sequence comes from Anaerolineae bacterium, assembly GCA_023511655.1. Taxonomy (GTDB): domain Bacteria; phylum Chloroflexota; class Anaerolineae; order J036; family Brachytrichaceae; genus JAAFGM01. The sequence continues at coordinate 9,176 of JAIMBB010000068.1, read as the reverse complement.
TGCGGGCGTTGGCCGAGGGCGTCACCTGGCAGCGAGCCGCCGCCTTTGGCATCCTGGTCGGCCTGGCCAGCCTGACCAAGGTCAGCGGCGGGTTGCTGTTGCCGCTCGCTGGCGCGCTGCTGTTCGCGCCGCTGCACCATGTGCCGCCGCGGCATGCGCCGCCGCGGCATGCGCATCGGTTGGCGATGCTCGCCGCAACAGCAGGGCCGTGGCTGCTCATCGCCGGGTGGTGGTATGCCCGCAACCTGGCGCTCTATGGCGACCCGACCGGCACGACGATGATGGCAGCCATCGCTCATCCCCGTAGCATCTCGCTCGGCGAAGCCCTGGCGGAGTTCGAGGGGCTGCGCCTGTCCTACCTGGCTGTATTCGGTCACTTCAACGTGCCGGCAGATGGCCTGGTTTACCTGGCATTCGACGCCACGCTGATCGCCTGCGTCATTGGGTTGATCGCGCACCTCATCCGGCGAGGCCGCCGTTTGAGCGTTGAGCGCGGCTGGATGCCCGGCGTGCTGTGGGCGTATGTAGCCTTGACGTACGCCGCGTTGATCCGCTGGACGATGATGACGCCGGCCTCCCAGGGTCGGCTGCTCTTTCCTTGCATCGCCGCGATTTCGACGCTGATGGCCATCGGGCTGTGCGAGCTGGCCGGCGCGCGGTTCGTCATCGGCAACCGGGTCATCGCGCCGCTGGTTGCGCTGCCGGCCGCCGTCTGCGGCGGGCTGTTGGCGCTGGCCGCGATCGCGCCTTTCCGCTACGTCATCCCGGCCTATACCCCGCCTCACCTCACTGCGTTACCCGACGACATGACGCCGGCGCAGCAGCGCTTTGGCGCGTTTGCCGAGGTGGTCGGCTACCGTATGGAACCGACATACGTCCGGCCGGGAGAGAAGGTGCTCGTTGGTGTGGCCATGCGCGCGTGGCGGGCCACACCCAACAACTACTCGCTGGTGGTCAATCTGCTCGGCCGCGACAACCGGCCGCTGGCGCGGTTCGACACCTTCACCGGCAACGGGTTGCTGCCCAGCAGCCAGTGGCGCCCCGGCGAGATGTGGCGCGACACGGTCGCGTTCATCGTCCCCCAGGACGCCGCAGCGCCGGCCACGTTGCGCGTTCAGTTCGCGCTGTACAACCGCGGCAGCGGACACATCATCCCCAGCTACGACGGACGCGGCCAACCCGGCGCGCCGGTGTTCGACGGGGCCACGCTGCTGCCCGCCCAGGCCGAGCAGACCGCCCAGGGCGCTCCGCTGGCTGCCCTGGACGACGTGGCGTCGCTCCTGGCAGCCGACTTCCCGGCCATGGCGACCGCCGGACAACCGCTGACAGTGACGCTCACCTGGCGGACGTTGCGGCCCACGCCGGAAGCCTACACCACGTTCGTCCATCTGGTGGATGGGGACGGTGCCTTGCAAGCGCAGGGCGATGCGCCGCCTCTCGGCGGCCAATTCCCCACCACGCGCTGGCAGCCCGGCATCACGTTCGATGACGCGTATGTCGTGCACCTGCCGGCCGGGCTCAAGGCCGGTCGCTATCGGCTGGTCGTCGGGCTGTATCAGGCCGATAGCCAGAAGCGACTGGCAGCCTTCGACTCGCACGGCGAGCGGCTCAAGGACGACAGCATCCACCTGGGCCAGGTGATCATCCGGCCTTGATCATCGCGGGACCGCGCGACGGGGGATAATGCAAGGCGTCGCATGTCGCGAACTCAATTGACGCGCCCGCAGTGGTTGATCGTGCTGGCCCACCTGGTGCTGGCGCTGGCCTATGGCGCGATCAACCCACCCTGGGAAGCGCACGATGAGACCGGCCACTTCGCTTACGTCAATCATCTCGTCGCCACTCGCAGCCTGCCCGATGCCCTCGGCGCGGACAAGGGACTGTTCGACCAGTCGCATCAGCCGCCGCTGTACTATCTGGTGGCCTCGGCGCTGACGTTTTGGGCCGACCGCAGCGACGCCCTGCAACCGGCTTTCAACCACTTCGCCCTGGACGGCTCCAACCGGCGCGGCTTTCGCATCATGCTGCGCCAGCCGGCCGAGGCTTTCCCCTGGCAGGGCACCGTGTTGGCGCTGCACGCCGCGCGGGCTACCTCGGCGCTGCTGACCAGCCTGGCCATCTCGCTGATTGCCGCGAGCGTAAACCTGATCTTCGGCCGCGGGTCGGCGGCAGCATTGCTCGGCACGGCCATCGCGGCGTTCAATCCACAGGTGATCTTCATCGGCGCGATGGTGAACAACGATGCGATGGTCACAGCGATGGGGGCGCTGGTGGCCTATGGCGTGGTGCGGATCGCCTGCCCAAACGCAGAGGCCACCCGCCCGGCACAATGCGCGACGCGCCCGTTGCCCTTCATCATGCTCGGCCTTTCGCTCGGCCTGGCCGTCTTATCCAAAAACAGCGCCCTGGCGCTCATCGGGTTCGTGGCGCTGGCGCTGACGTTCATCGCCTGGCGACAAGGCTGGCCGGCGCGGCGCCTGCTGGCGCGCGGTGCGCTCACCCTTGCCGCGTTCGCCGTCGTCGTGTTACCTTACCTGGGCTACAACCTGGCGCGATACGGTCGGCTGCTGGTGGATCGCAACCCCAACAACCCCATCCTGGTCGCGCCGACCAGCGTGATCGGCGAAGGCGTGCTCGTCTCCATCCGCGATGCCTGGCTGCCGCAACTCTTTGTCAACACCTTTCGCACGTTCTGGGGCAAATTCGGCTGGGGCAACGTCGGCATGTCCGAATGGGCCTATCTGGCGTTTGCCGCCTTCACCCTGGCCGGCATCGTCGGCTGCGCTGTGGGCTACCGGCGGGCCACGCGCGAGCAACGCACGGCCATCGTCGTCTTGCTCATGCTGGGCGTCGCGATGATGGTGCTGCCGCTGTACCGGGCGCTGTTCTACCAGGACCCTGCCCTGCTCCCCGGGCGCTACATCATGCCGGCGCTGACGTGCTACGCCGCCTTGCTTGGCCTCGGATGGGCCAGCCTCCTGCCGACGGGGAATCGGAACAGGCAAAACTCGACCCTCCCTGCGCTGATGGCCGTCGCCCTGGCGGCGGCTGCGCTCATCGTCCCTTTTGCCTACATTCAGCCGCGCTACCGGCCCGCCCTGGTCAGCTCATCAGGTGCAAGCGCCCTGCCGGCGCTGCTCACCTTCGGCGATCTGGTGCAGCTCGTGGACGTTTCGGCACACACGGCTTTTTTGCCCGACCGCGAAGGCATGCGCCACTACGCGCGGGTGAAGTTGACCTGGCGCGCGCTCCGGCCGGCTGAGCGGCACTATGCCTTCGGCATCAGCGTGCTGGGCCGCGATAGCGAGGTGCTCGGCTCGATAAACGTCTATCCGAACCTGGGCAACTATCCGAGCACCAACTGGCGGCCCGGCGATGCGTTCGTGGATGAATACGACATTTTGCTAGAGAAGCCCTGCGCACAGCTGCCGGCGCTCGGCAGGCTACATGTCACTGTCTTTCCGCTCGACCCGCCGACCGACGACCGGCCGATCACTGTGACGACAGCAACGAATCCATTGCCGGTCACCGACGGCGCCGGACGAACCGTCGCGCCCATCGTGGGCCGCTTCAAGATCGGCCAGGCACCGCCGTTCCCCGTGTTCTGGCAACCGCCTCTCGGCCAATTCGACGGCATCTGGTTGCGCGAGGCGGTGTTGCCCCCACAAGCGGCCGCCGGCCAGACCATCACGGCCACGCTCACCTATGAGCTGATTCGACCCACCCAGCGGCGCGGCACAGCGTTCGTGCATCTGCTGGATGCCGGCGGCAGGCTGGTTGCGCAAGACGACCACGCGCCGCTGGACGGCAACTACCCCACCGACCTGTGGGACCCGGGCGAGTGCGTACGCGAGACTTTCCGGCTGAACATCCCACCCGAAGCCGCCGGGACGTTGCGCGCCGTGACCGGCTTCTATGCCGCCGACGGCGCGCGGTTCGCTACCAACACGCCGGACAATCTGGTGCCGATCGGCGAAGTTCGGGTGGCGCGCGATCAGTGAGCACAGAGCGCGTTCACGGCCAGGGGCAGTGACGACCTCCCGCAGGTCGTGAATACGCCCTGAGCACATGGCCGGGGCGATTGGGCATATACTTCGCGTCGTTCGATCGAATTTTCGGTGAGAGGTTTATTGAGATGTTGAATCCACTTATTACCACTGCCCGCGAATCGCTGCGATACAAAGGCAGCGGGCAAGTCTTGTGGCTGTTGCATCGCATCAGCGGCCTGGGCGTCGTGATCTTCCTGGGCACGCACATCTTCGGCATGAGCATGGCGGCTTTCAACCCGCCGCTGCACGATGCCATGCTTGCCGTGTATAAGACGCCGTTGTTCTCCATCGGTGAAATCGCGCTGGCCGCTTGCTTGGTCTTTCACGCAGTCAATGGCACGCGCATCGCCATCCTGGAACTGCGCCCTTCGCTGTGGGAAAAGCAGCAAGTAGCCACCCGCTGGTCCATCATCATCACGCTCATCCTGCTCGCGCCGACGATCATCATCATGGCCTACAAGTCCATCAGCTATTACGCCACCCATGGCCTGCGATGACGATAGACGACTGATGACGACCTGAGCATCGGTCATCAAGAACGATATGGCTTCCACAACCATCACCCCTGGCCACACCGTGCGCAAGGTGCGGCCAATTCCGCAAACTCGCAATCGCTTCGAGCTGGGCATGTGGCTGTTCATGCGCTATAGCGGCCTGGCGTTGGTCTTTTTGGCACTGTCGCACTTCTGGATGCAACACGTGCTGATCGGCACGCACGAGATCGAATTCGCCGGCACGCAGTTGCGCTGGGGCATCACCGGCCAGCCGGTCACCGTCGAGCAGGTGATCTGGCGCGCCTACTACGCCGTGATGCTCGTCCTGGCCGTCGCGCACGGCATCAACGGCGTGCGCCAGGTAACCTATGACTACTTCGGCCATCGACCGGCGGTTTACAAAGGCCTGATGAGCGTGATCGTGGTGATCGCCGTGCTGATCTCGCTGGGCGGTATGGCCGCGCTGTTCATGGGTGCAGCCGCCGGCGGAGGCGAAGCAGCGCTGCGCTGAGGCAAGCCCCGCGCCCGATGACCGGCACACAGCAGCGGTGAAACTGTCCTCACAACCGGGCGACGCGGCCGGGTTGCGCACACCCAGCGAGCCGAGCCGATGGCCGAGGTCGTGGCTGCCTGCGCTGCTCATCGCCTTACTGGCGTTCGCCTTTCGGATGAACGGGCTGGCCGAGGTGCGCCAGAACTACGATCGCGCCTATCCCCACGGCCTGGGCATCTTCATCCGAGAGGCGACTGCCGATGGGCAGTTCGACCGGCTGCCTGCGGTCAGCCTGTTGGCCAGTATCAATCTGCCCAACCCGGCCGGCGCGAGTTACTTCTACGCCCTGCTGACGGCGATCGAACCCAGCCCCTACGCAGCAACTGCGCTGAATGCGATGCTGGGAGCGCTGGTCGCCGTCATCGCCTTCGACTTGGCGCGGCGCGTCTTTGGCACATGGGCGGCGATCGCTACCGGACTCTTTGCGAGTGTCAGCATCTGGGCATCCTGGGTGGCGCGCGGCGCCTGGCTGCAAGGCCCCATCGAGGCGATGAGCGCGTTGGCCGCGTGGTTGATCGTGAATGGGCTGACGCGACGGAACGCCCGGCACCTGTTCGCTGCCTTTGCATGGATCGCGGCCAGTATGCAAACCTACCTGGTCGCGTTTGGGCTGGCGGGGCAAGCCATCGCCGCGTGCCTGGTCGCGGCGCGCGACATGAGATCGGCGCCGTCCCTGCGCCGTGCAACGATGGCCGGGTTGGCAATGTGCGGCGCCAGTCTGCTGATCTACGCCGGCGCGGTGGCCGGCGCGCGCGCCTCGCTCGGCGCGGTGATTGACAACCCCAACGCCTTCAACGAAGAGACTCGCTCCGGCGGATTGAACCTCGATCCGATCAACCATGCCCTGCGCATCGCCAGCGGGCGCGACTTCGAAAACACCTTCGTCGAAAGCGATACGCCGCTATTCGAGGCGCGCGATCGTTGGAGCGACACACGCGCCACGGCCGTAGATGTGCTCACGCTTGCAGGGATAGCGATGCTGGTCGCACAGGCGGCTGGCCGATCCATGGCCGGCTCGTCCGCTTTCGACCGGGCAGCCGGCGAAGCCCGGCCGTTGGCCAGCCGCATCTTGCTCGCCTGGTTCATCCTGCCCGTGGCGGGAACCTTTCTCATCGCCAACGCCGTCATGCGCGATTGGAAGGTGCACGTGTTCTACCTGCTGCTCACGTCGCCGGTGCCGTATGTGCTGGCCGGCGCGCCGCTCGCGCTGATCGAGCGCCTTGCGCGCAACGCAGCGCGCCCAATGCGAGGCGCGGTCGCGGGCAGTCTGATCGCCTTCGGCACAGCAGCCATTGCCATCCCGTGGTGGAACGCGCACGGCGAGATCGAGGCGACCGTGCGCTTTCCCTACAACCATGACGGGCTATATAGCCTGCCGATCGTGTGGCAGATGCGGCTGGCGGAGCATTGGCGCGCGCTCGGCTGCACCACGCTCCACGCGTCGGAAGACGCCCGCTGGCTGGCCAGCTTGCTGGGCAGCGCCAGGCCGGTCCGCAGCGATGACCTTCGCGTCCGGGTCAGCTCGAGCATCTGGCAGGTTCAGCCCCAGGGCAACAACTGCGCTTTGCTGATGGCGGAGGCCCCTGCGCCGGCGCACGCCGAGAAGTTCATGATCACCCTCCCCGGCCAAAAGCGCACCGATCACACGCCTGTCGTGCTGGCGTTTCATCGCTCGCGGCCGATCGCCTCGGCTGCTGCGCCCGCCGACGATGCGCTTACGGTAAACCTGGGCGAGGGCTGGCGGCTGCTCGCGCTGGATGTGCCGGCATCGGCGCGCGCCGGAGAGATGATCACCGTAACGCACGAATGGCTGGTGGGCATGCCGCCGGGCGAGCCGTACTGGGCGTGGTACTTCGCGCCGTTCGTCAAGCTGTTTGCCCCCGACGGTCGTATGCTTGTGCAAATTGACGACGCGCCGGCCATCCTCGGCCATGCCTGGCGCACCGGCCATGTGCAAATCAGCGCCGTGCGTCTTGCTCTGCCAGCCGATCTGCCAGCAGGAGATTACGCATTGGAGATGAGCCTGTTCGACCCGAATCAGAAGAAGAACGCGGTTTACTTCGACCCGCGACAGCCCGATCAGCCTATTGTTACAATACGCAAAACGATGCGTGTGCTTACAGGAGATTAGGAATTAGCGTTGGAGATTGTGTTGAGGATTGGGTGACTCATCGTAACCGGTCAGGCCATTGTGGCAAGCCAAGAGGCAAGCCTGCTGCTGCTGCGACCCTGAGCTTTGCCTCGATTTGAACTCCAACTTTCAAATGGAGCTGGTATGTCTCAATATCATCAGTTCGATGCGCTCGTGGTGGGCGCCGGCGGCGCAGGGTTGATGGCGGCCCTGTACGCCAGCAAGTCGGTGAATACCGCCGTCATCAGCAAGCTTTATCCCACGCGCTCGCACACCGGCACTGCCCAGGGCGGCATCAGCGCTGCACTGGGCAACCTGGAAGAGGACAAGTGGGAGTGGCACGCCTACGACACGATCAAAGGCGGCGACTTTTTGTGCGACCAGGACGCGGTGGACATCATGTGTCGCGAAGCGATTGACGCCGTGATTGACCTGGAGCACATGGGGTTGCCGTTCGACCGCACGCCCGATGGCAAGATCAGCCAACGGCGCTTCGGTGGGCACACCAACAACGAGACCAAGAAGCCGGTCATGCGAGCGTGTCACGCCGCCGACCGCACCGGCCACATGATCCTGCAGACGCTCTACCAGAACTGCATCAAGAACGACGTCAAGTTCTTCGATGAGTTTCAGGTGATTGACGTCCTGATCGAGAACGGCCGGTGCAACGGCGTGGTGGCCGTGCAACTGGCCACCGGCGAGATCCACGTCTTCCATAGCAAAGCCACCCTGATCGCCACCGGGGGCTTTGGCAAGATGTGGAAGGTGACCAGCAACGCTCATTCGCTGACCGGCGATTTGCCCGCAGCCATCTTGCGGCGCGGCCTGCCCCTGGAGGACATGGAGTTCTTCCAGTTCCACCCCACAGGGGTGTACAAGCTCGGCATCTTGCTGAGCGAAGCCGCCCGCGGCGAGGGAGCAGTGTTCATCAACGACAAAGGTGAGCGCTTCATGGAGCGCTACATGCCCACCCTGAAGGACCTCGCCCCGCGCGACATTTGCAGCCGCTGCATCTACACCGAGATCCGCGAAGGGCGCGGCATCGGCGGCAAGGATTACGTGTATCTCGACTTCCGGCCGGAGCAGATCAACAAATATTTCGAGGCCGACGGCAATCCCAAGCGCATAGACGCCCATTACCTGGAGACGCGGCTGCCCGACATCATCGAGTTCGCCCGCGTGTACCAGGGCATTGACCCGATCAAGGAACCGGTACCCATCCAACCTACGGCCCATTACGCCATGGGCGGCATCCCCACCGACAACGACACGCGTGTGCTGGCCGACGAAACCGGCCGGATCGTAGAAGGGCTCTACGCCGCCGGCGAAGTAGCCTGCGTCAGCGTGCACGGCGCCAACCGCCTGGGCACCAACTCGCTGGTGGACCTGGTGGTGTTCGGCAAGCGCGGCGGCCTGAAGATGGCCGAGTATTGCAAACAAGCGTCATTCCGTCCGATCAACAAAGACAGCGCCACCAAAGAAGGCGCCGCACAACTAGACCGCCTGCGCAACAACAACGGCACCGAGCGCCCGAACGCAATCCGCAAAGAGATGCAAGCCCTGATGGACGACAAGGTCGGCGTATACCGCACCGGCACCGGCCTCGAAGAGGCCATAGACAAAATCCACGAACTGCAAGCCCGCTACAAGCGGCTGAGGATAGATGACAAGGGTTACAAGTGGAACACCGACTTGATGGAGGCGTGGGAGTTGGGTGCGCTGCTCGACCTGGCCGAAGTCACAGCGTTTGCGGCGTTGGCCCGCACCGAGAGCCGCGGCGGCCACTACCGCGAGGACTACCCCAACCGCGACGACGTCAACTTCCTCAAGCACTCGATGGCCTGGAAGAACGGCTCGATCACGCTGAAGTACAAACCGGTGCGCATCACCCGCATCCAACCACAAGAGCGGAAGTATTGAATTGAGAATTGAGAATTGAGAATTGAGAA
>JAIMBB010000067.1 GCA_023511655.1 Anaerolineae bacterium | reverse complement strand
CAGGCTGCTCATCCAAGTCGTGACAGCCAGCAAAAACCTGCGGGAGGTTGTCACTGCCCCCGGCCGTGAACGCACCCTGTCCATGCAATTCCGAGTCATGTTCGTTTAATGCGGATAAACTGCCCAACTGTCCGTAGCGATCTATACCTCATTTGCATGAACGTTCGGTAAATGTTTTTTATTGGCGCGCGGGCGACGCTCGTGAAAGCAGGAACTACTCCGAAAGGCCGTGCCGGGTGGGGCATTAACTGACGCATTGCCTACTGCGATTGGCGTACCTCCTCTACTCGTTCACAACATTGTTCTAATACCTGTAGACGAATACATCACCCTTAGTTAGCATGACGCAAGCATTGCTATTTGTGTAATTGCGTTCAGGGGGATCGGAGTGCTTCTTTAGGCCTCGGGCAGCGACGAGAGGCGTGAAGCGCTCGGCTCTGGCCCCTCCGCGATTGGGAGGCCAATAATGTATATCCAGAAGATGCGCCGCTTGGTAGCCCTAATCGTTCTTGCTCTCTCGATTGTTTTCGCGCTGGCGCTGACGACGTCGGCGGTGGCAAATGCGGGTGACGTGCCCTCGCCGAACGCGATCGTTGAGGCTGGGCTGATCGCCTGGCGCGCGCCGAACGAACGCGGCATCGCTTGCGCCGGCTGTCATGGGCCGGATGGCTTCGAGATTGCCCGGTTCGGTTTCGGTGATGATGCCCTCCTGCCTCGCGACCGCCTGCATACTCCGCCGGCCGACGCCGACAGAATCGTCGCGATGGTCCACGCCGTCCGCGACAAATACGACCTGAACGAACGATTGCTTGACCCAATCGGCGACCGGCCGCTCCAACCGGGCGGCTGGCTCGTCGCCGGCACAACCTCGTCGGAGCGAGATTACAACGCCGCGCTGCACACCTTCGTGCCTCAACTGCCGACGCTGTTTGCCGGCCGGGTGGATTCGGTTCTCAAGGCGTTGCAGGCGCGTGAAGAACTGCTGGCCTTCGACCCACGGGCGCAGGCGCTCGGCGTTCCGGTCCCGCAGCTTTCGCGTCGCTCTGCGGCCGGCTGGCTTACCGAGTGGCCGCGTCTTCCCAGGCCCGGCAGCGAGTCGAAATGGTATGCGCTGCACGATGCCTACCTCGCCAACCCCAGCGAGGCGAACTTGTGGGCGATTTACAACGCGGTGGAGTCGCTAACCGCGGCCCTGCCGGACGCCGGCGAGCGCGCCGATGCGCTTTCGGCGGCCAAATACCGATCGCTGTTGCTGGCCCAACACCTGATGCGCGAGCGAGCGTTGGGCGCGGCTGCTCCTTCGGCGATGTTCGAACGCCGGCCGATTGCTTTTCTGGAAATTCCCGCCGAGGAGAATCGCCTCACCAGGGTGCACAGCCCCATGTTCGTCGTCGGCAACCTCATCTATCGCGCTCAGGGGGCTGATGCCGCCGCTGAGGCGCTGCCGTGGTGGTTCGCGGCATGGACGTTCAACCCCGGTTTGCCCGACGTGACCGACGGGCGCGCGGACTTTCTCGCCGCCCTCGAAGGTCGGATCGGCGGCGATCCTTATCCTATCCATCACCAATTCGTGCGCATCAAGATGGATATGACCCAGGCCTATGCGCCGTATGTGCGCCTGTCCGGCCGGCCGCCACAGGTCAATGCCCTGGAACTGGGCGACGCGGCGCGTGGGTTCGTGTATGCCGACGACGAGGCCGGGACGATGTTCTTCAATCAGGCCCACCGCGCGCTCTATCACATCTTCTCGGCCAACGTTCGGCGCATGCAGCTCTACCTCCTCGTCCATGAGTTCAACAAACAGTGTGCCGACGACCGCTCGTATGTCAGCCTGGTCGGCGACGAGGTGGCTTTCGTCGAGCGGTTGCATGCCGAGCTGCTTCCCGACCTCGAACGCGCTCAGCCCCAATATGCTGCCAAAGATCGCGCGCTGGTGATGGAAGCAATTCGCCGTTTGCAGGAAGCCTGGAATCGCTGCCGGCCGCTGCCGCCAGTCGGTGGCGGACAGGGGTTGTATGTCGAGCGTTACGTGAGCGCTGTTGCGCGCCATGCGTACATCGCCGCCCGGCCCGATCGCATCGGCGCGATGGCGGCTCCGGGTTCGGATGACGTTGTCTTTGCCCGATGGAGCGGCGAAATCGAGCCGCGCTTCAGCGACGTTTACCAGCTATTCGTCAGACGCGATCGCCGCGCCGATGCCGGCTTCCGCCTGTGGATTGACGAGCAGTTGTTGATTGACTGCTGGGAAGGATCGCTCGTGGCGGGGAGGGTGGTCGTCTGGGGAGGCGATCACCACTGCGGGGCGGACGTGCTGTTGAAGGCGGGCCGGCGCCATGCCATTCGCCTGGAGCATCGCCGACGCGGCGGCACGCCGTCGTTCCAGTTGATCTGGAAGAGCGCCCAGCAATGGCCAGAGGTCATCCCGCAGAGTCAGCTCTACCCGGTCGTGGAACCGGGACGCGAGGTGCTTGCGATTGCTAAGAAGACGCGGTAGGAGGGGGGCTTCGCCTCTCTCGCCGCCGGCACGATCATGCTGAGTGTGTGGTCAGTCGCAGACGGCGCTTGTGTAGGTGCTGAGCGAGGAAGTAGCTGCCGATGACGAATGCAGCCGCCGCAAATTGCAAGGCTAATCCTTCTGCCGTAGGATAGGTGCCGAACCACAGCCCGAACCAATGGGGGAAGGTCAGCCAGCGAATTGGCGTGAGTGGTATCCACCCCACCACTTGCATAGTGTGGGCGGTATTGCCCACCATCACCACCAGCACAAACCCGATCAACATGCCGGTGACGATCAACATCTTCATGATCGGCAACCGGGCTTGCAGCGCGAAGATGGCCAGGCCTATCGCCACCACAAGCACCATGCCGGCGGCTGCGCCCACCAGCACGACGGCAGCGCCGCCCTCCAGGGTGAGCGCTTGCAAGAAGAGGGCCGTCTCGAATCCTTCACGGTAGACACTGGCGAAGCCCAGCAGCAGCAAGCCGGCGAACTGCCCCGTCGCGCCCTTGATGATGTGTTGCTTCTGTTTGTGAAAGTTCGCCATCCAGCCCTTCCAGTACACATCGTGGAAAAACCAGTTGGTGATCAGCAGCAACACGCCGATGGCCACCAGCGAGACGATCGCTTCGAGCTTTTCGCCCAGGCTGGCGAACAGCGAGAGTGTGCCGCGCAAGGCCAGCCAGGTGAGGAGCGATGCAATCAATGCCAGGAGCGCGCCGATCCACATCGGCCGGCGCAGATGCCTGTTGGCAGCGGTGCGGAAACTGGCTACTAACGCAGCAAGGATGAGCACCGCCTCCAGCCCCTCACGGAGGACGATGATGCCGCTGTTGGTCGCGATGGCAACGGGCGAATCGCTGCCTTTCAGAGCCTCCTGGGCGAGGGCAAGCTCTGCATCGAGCAGCCTGCGCGTCATTCTCACCTCGGATAGCGGCGCTTTCTGCTGGATTAGCGCGGCCAGGCCTTTGTGGTCACCGTGGCCAAACCAGAAGTAGCCTTCGATGGTGTTTTTAAACTGCGGCGCGAAGGCGGTGATCTTGGCCTCGGGACCGCTTTCGAGCACAGCGTAGGCCTCGACGCGCGCCGACTCGGCCAGACCATATTCCCCGCGTGCCACAGCCTGTTCCATTTGATCGAGCGCGGTCGCGATGACGTCGAAGTCGGCGGCGCTGTTCTGTGTGCTCCACTCGGCCGGGATCAGCTCTGCCAACAAAGCAATGAGACGATCGCTCCTGGCACGCACATCTTCTGGCGCAGCCACGCCGCGCTGCTCGCCGGCGTCGGTGATGTCCCGTTTCAAGAGATCGAAGATTGCCGCAGCTTGTGCCGCTTTGTTTGAGTCGCGCGCTTCGAAGATGTTGCGCAGGTCGTCGAAGGCTGCCTGGGCCCCTTCATAGAATGTGGCCGCTTCGCGGATTTCCAGGTCTATGGTGACTCGGCCGTCGCGGACGCCGCGGCCATACTCGATGGGCACGAGTCTGAGGTAACGCATCATTTGGCCGGCGCGTCTGGCTTGCTCAGCCTCGCTCAGCGGCGCAGCGCGGAAGCCGCGCAGGCTATCGGTCACCTGAGCCATCGCTGCCGGCACGCCGTCGCCCGTCAGAGCAGAAGCCAACAAAGCCTCTAAAAGTTCATCGGCCTGGGCGCGTTGTGCAGCGCCACGCTGCTCCTCAAAGGCACCAGCCAGGATGGCGAAATAGCCTTTAGCCAGGGCTGCAGATTCGGCCCGCCGCGCGGGGAAGCGGCGAGCATCGGCCGTGGCCAGGTCGGCCAGGGCTGCGTTCAGCCGTGCCTGATAGGTGTCGAGCAGATCGGCATGGATCGCCTGTAAAGCGGCGCGGGGCTCTGTCGCACCTCGCGCCAACGCATCAAGCGCGAGCGTGGCATCGGCGTTGGGCCGGGCGAAGCGCGTGGCACGTCGGAACTCGCGCACCGGCAGCCAGTTGTATGCCGTGGCGATGTCGCCCGCGCCGACGGCGCCTGTTACCACCAGGTAACTGCCGTGCAGCAGCGATGTCCACGCCCTAGCTCGGGCCACGGCGAAGGCAGTTGCTTCTCCGCGTCGGAACGCGGCCTCTGCATCGGTCAGCGCGGTGCGCACCGTTTCGTCAACCTCAGGTGCGTAGTGACGCAGAGGATCCGCCAAAGCGGCGTAGGCTTCTCGCGCCTGAGTCAGCGCTGCCTGGGCTGCGCGCGGGTTGTTGCGCAGCGCTATTTGGACTTGTACCAGGCTGGCTCGCAGGGTCTGTGCAGCCTCGCCGGGAGCCGGCGGGGCTGCGTGCGTGGAAGACGCCCGTGTCGCGGCTGCGACCAGCACCATGACGACGAAGCAGATGACCTGTTTCACTTGGCTGAGATGAGCGGTCGGGTGCGGAATCCGCGGCGTGCGGCCGGTGGCCGAATCATGCGCCGACGCACGCCTTCGACCCTACTGCTCCAGTTTGATGTTGAGTTTGGCGGCCATTTGGGCGATCTGGCCGGTAATGGCTGTAGCGCGATCCTGAGCTTCTTTGCCCAGCAAGTCGGCTTCCTCGGGCGTAAAGCGCTTGCCACTTTGCTCTTGACGGTGCACATCGGCGACGAACGCCTTCAGCTCGGCCAGCTGCTTCTCAATCTGCGCATCTTGCGAGGCGTCCACGGTTCGGATGAGCGGGCTGACGCCGGCGTGAACCACCTGCAAGCTGGCCAGGATGTCCTGGATGTCGGCCAGCCGCGAGATGGCGACGAAGTCGCGTTGGGTGGACTGATCGCCTTTGACGAAGCGCGAATCTCGCCAGGAAGCGAAGTATTCCTCCATCGTTGGCACCATGACCACGAGTGCAGTGAAGGCATCAGACTCGGTAGGCTCCCACTGTTGCGCGGCGGCGAGCAATTCGCCGGCGTAGCGGTCGAGTTCGTCGGCAGCAGCCTTGAGCACGTGAGCATCGGGCAAGGCCTCGCTAAATTCGACCTGGCCGTCCCCGTCGAAGTCGGCGACGATACCCTGGGCAGTGAAGTCGGTAAAGGTGCCCCACAAAGCGCTTTCGCTCACCCCGAACAGGTTGCCCGGCTTTTCGATCACCCGGCCGTCGGGCAGCGTCAGGTCGAAGGGGACAACGTTGTCGCCGCCCTCCTCCTTGCTCGCGCCGGCGTCGAGGATGACATCGTATTCGGCCAACGATGGCGTGCCGGCCACGATGCCCTCCATCTGCTCGTAGAGTGGGCTGGCATTCATCCACGCCGCGCGGGCGTCTTGCACTAGCTTGACCACGTCGTCTTTCTGGGATGACCACAGGGCGGCGTAGTCGAAGTTCGTCACTGCCGCTGCATCGTAATACCGGTCGGCCAGCGTCTTCAGTTCAGCCGTTGCGCGTTTCAACTCGTTGCTTTTGCCGACCAGGTAGACCTTAATGGCGTCGAGATCCGCTGGCGATGTTGGCCGATTCTTGTCCGCGGTTGGCTGTGCGGTCGGCCCCGCCGGCGCCGACGGCATAACCGGCGAAGGCAAGGCGCATGCCGAGAGCGTCACCGCTGCACATGCGAAACCGACGCTCAGGATTCTTGATGGTTGACCCATACTTTGGCTTCACACCTCGGTTGAATGGAATGCAGTACCGCGAGGAGTTATACGGATGGGCTGAGATGCTGCCAATCGTCGAGGGTTCACGTGCAAGTTTGAGAGGTGAATAACAAGAGATTGATCGGAGTCAATGAGGCTCGTAAGCCATGAGATCAGCGTGGGGATCGGAGCGTGGAAGGCGGGGGTTGGGATCAGGGAGTGAGTGAGGAGTCAGCGGCGGCAGCCGGGGGCGTTGCCGCTGATGCGACAGGGCAAATCCACCACGCCGGCGAAGTAGCCTTTGACCAGCCCACGGATGTCTTCTGCAGTGTGGCGAGCCAGTGCGTCGAAGAAGGCGTCCTGGTCGGCCTCTTTGTAGGCTTGTGACTGGTAATAGTCCTTCAGCGCCGCGTCGAGCGTCTCGGTGCCAACCCGCTTGCGGATGTCGTTCAGGAACATCAGCCCGCGCCGATAAACGGCGTCTATATAGGCGCGCGAATCCGGGTATTCGCTCAGCGGCAGGTCAATCGCGCCGGTCAGCCGGCCGCGCTCCTTGCCCAGAATGAAGTAGCCATACCACCAGTCGGCATCCGCATCGTGGTATTCCTGGTAGAAGCGCAGCTCGCCGTAGCGGGCGAATGCCTCGTCCAGCCACGGCGAGCGAATCTGATCATTGCCGACCACGTTGAACCACCACTGGTGGGCCACTTCGTGGACCGTGGTTGCGATCAGGTCGTGACGTGCGCCGCGTCCGCGATAGCCGGCGTAGATGGTGGTGCCGATGCCGACCATGCCGCTGTACTCCTGGCCCTGCTGGCGGCCGGTCTCCACGATGCGCAGCGTCTTATAGGGATACGGCCCATATAGCCGCTTGAACAGGCGAACTGCGCGCGCCGCCGTGTTGAGCACGGCCGCGCTCACCTCGCGGTGTTCGGGATAGACGTAGTGGATGAACGTGACGCCGTCTTCTTCGATTGCATCCACGACGTACACATCGCTGGCAGCGAAGGCGAACACGCGCGCCTTGGGAAGCGCATAGCGCCACAAGCGGCCTTCGCGCGATTCATCGCCGCCGCCGGCGATGATCACACCCTCCGGCGCGAGGATGCTCACCTGGTAATCGGCCAGCTCCGAGGTATATGGATCGCCGATCGGCACGTAGGCCGGCGTGTCCCACTCGCCGTCGCGGAAGGGCGCCAGCATGACATACCAGTGACCGCACGTCAGGCTATATGGCCCGCGCGAGGTGTCGTCGCCGCCGATGCCGAGGATCACTTCCTGCAACGGCACCTTGAAGGTGAAGTCGAAGGTCATGGCGATGGCCTTGTCGGGCGGCAGCGGCGCCGGCAGTTGCACGGTGAGCACGGCGTCGGTCAGGTCGAACGGCAACGGTTCGGCCTGGCCGAAGATGCGCGCATCGCGAAATTCGACTGCGCCGGCCCGCCGGGCCGGCGGCACGTTGAACTTCACCTCGGTGATGGTCTGGCCGGTGGGATTGACAAATTCGATGCGTTGTTGAGCGTGCACGTTGCCGCTGGCGTAGTCGAGCGTGACGTTGAGCACGTAGAGCGGACGTTCTGGGCGCTCCTCCAGCGTGGGCAGCGCGCCCCCGCCGATCAGCCGGCCGGCGATGTCGCCGCCGCTCACCACCGCGGTCGGGATAGCAATCGGTTCGCCCGAAGAGCCGGTGCGTGTGCAACCCGCAATTAGCGCGACAAAGCCGAGGCAAACAAGGGCGGCACGACGCATGAGCACGGCACATCCGGCCAGGCCTATCGAATGCCTCCCGGCCCCGTCTCCTCTTCGGCGCAGCACGCTGTGATCACCGGCGCCGCGCGTGCGGCAGCGTTCGGCAGCGTCAAGCTGGCCGCCACCCATCCTTTCTTACCCTGTTGCTCTACCTGGAACCACTTCCCATCGCTGCTCTTGCCGAGGACCGGCAAAATCGCGCCGCGCTTGGCGTTGCCGATCACCTTCGCTTTCTGGTTCGGTTCGGCGCGCAGGTTCACGCTGCTGCGGGCGTTGACGGCGAGCGCAGGTTTGCTGCCGTCCGGCGCTTTGACCGGTGCGAGAGCCGGCGGGTTGGCTGGTTGCGACTTCGTCCGAGCCTGATCTTGAGGCGAGGCTTTGATGTTGATCACGTCCTCAGGCGGCGGAGCGACTCCCGGGCCGGTCTCCACGAATCCCCGGCCGAGGCAGATGCCCTTCGCGCCCGGCGCCGGCAGAATCTCCAGGCAACTGTCGTCGGCGTAGATGTCGTTGTGCTCGACCGGAATTTCGGCCGTGCTCCAGATCAGCACGTTCACGGCGCTGTTCATCGCCACGCCGTCCACGGAGATTTGTTCCCAGCGGTCATATGGCTGCTTCCAGTCCGAACAAACCAGGTTGGGGTCGGTCATGTCGCGCGGGCCGCCGTCCTGGTCAATGCACACGCGGACGCGCAGGTTGCCGTCCTGGAGGGAGCGGGGAGGAATCTCGGCCTGCTCGCTGAGGTTGCTCGACCATAGCTGCACCCACGAAGTGAAGCGGATGGGCGCGCCGATCGGCATGTTGACGACGTACTGCATGATGCCCGCTTTCTTGTTCAAGGCGAAGAAGTTGAACCAGCGGTTCGAGCCGTTGCCGCTGTGCACGCGGTAGGGATATTCATGCTGGAAGACCGGCCGGAATTCCGGCGTGCGGAAGAAAGGATCACGCGGGTCAATGCCGGAGGGCGGTTCTTCCCAGAAAGGCAACCAACCCCAGGTGACGTTGATTTCGCCGCGGCCGCTGAAGTAGACCCCCGGGTGCTCATGCCCCGGATTGAGGAGCAGGTTGTAGCCGGGGCGATAGAGAGGGCTCATCTGGGCGACGGCGATTTGTGGCGAGCAAGCGAAAACCGAAATGCTAAGTGCGCCGGCTATAGCTGCCATGAGCGCTTTAAGGGCGAGTCTCATACTGCGTTCTAGCTCCGTCGTGCTGCTGTGTTGGGTGGGGTGAGTAGTATGGCATCAGCCTCGGGTTCGATCGCCAGGTATTATACCACAATGCCCGTCTATACAAGTGCGTTCACGGCCAGGGGCAGTGACAACCTCTCGCAGGTTTTTGCTCAACCTGCGGAGGGTGCACCCCATCTATACTGCGTGCCACCGCGCGGGGCGACTGCGCGCGCGGTCGCCAACGGTTCATCGCCCTGCGCGTCATAGGCGTGGGGCGGGTGGCGAGCCTTGGTCATCTGCGAGATGCAACGTGTCATGAACCGATTGATCCTTCCGTTGATCGGCCTGCTGCTGTGTGCGTGTGGAGGACGCCCACTCATAGTAGTCGCCACGCCGACGCCGCCCGTGCCGCAGTATTGCCGGCTGCATGTTGAGGGCCGCTGGGTGAAGGACGCGCGAGGCGAGGTCATCATCTTGCATGGCGCAGAATTGCCCACGCTGAGCGAGATGGAAGCCGGCGACCGCGAGCCGTCCCGGCGGCTGAGCGAACTGGCCAGGGCAGGCGCGCGCGTGGTGCGACTCCCGATTGATCAGAGCGAGATTACCCCGACCTTCGTGCCCGCCGTCGTCTCGCCGTTCGTTGATCAGGCCAATGCCCTGGGCATCCTGGTCATCCTTGCCTACCGCAACGACCTGCAAGAA
Source organism: Anaerolineae bacterium (assembly GCA_023511655.1). Taxonomy (GTDB): domain Bacteria; phylum Chloroflexota; class Anaerolineae; order J036; family Brachytrichaceae; genus JAAFGM01. Next base: position 10,909 of record JAIMBB010000067.1, on the reverse strand, counting down.
ACGGTGAGGGATCAGGGTGAAGCAGCCGAAGACTGGCTGCGGCTGGCGCTGACGTATCTGCGCAACGCGCCCGGCGTGTGGTTCCAGCCGTTCGAGCGGCCGATCCCCACCCCCAAGTGGCAGGCGATGAATCAGCGCATGTTGGACGTCGTGCGCGGCTTTCGCGCCGATAACGTCGTCGTCGTCCATCGGCCGGACTGGCTGCGCCAGGCCCCCCGCGCCCTGTTGAACGGCAGCAACGTGGTCTACAGCGTGACCGATCTGTCCGGCTGGCCATTGGATGGGGCGCCGTTCATCCGGGCGGCGTTCGATGGGCGAGACGCGCCGGCGGTCGAAGCAGCCCAGGTGTGGAGCATCGCGGCCGAAGATGCGCCGCTCGAAGTGCTGGCGCCGTTGTGGCAGCGCAGCCGGGTGTGTGGGTGAGCTGTGGGCGGTGAAGCGTGCACGCCATAGCTACAGGTCAGCCGCTTGTCACTCACCGGGTGATTTGTCTGGGAAGAAAATCTTGAAGTACCGCGACACCAATGGCGCTCGATCGCGCAGCCCGGCGAGCATGCTTCCCAAACGGTCGGTTCCTTTGATGAAATTGCTCAGCTCTGTGCGCATGGTCTCTTCGCCGACCCGCGCCATCACGCCTGCCAGCGCCATGAGCACGTCCTGAACCTCTGACTTGTCAGTCGGCGACTCGGTGGTGATGACTAACCGGTCCAAGAGCGGCGCAATGCTCTGCACCCCGCCCCCGCGCGCAGCGAACCCGTACGGCTCGGGGAAGTCCCGGTCATGCTTGAGCAAATGAGCGATGGCTTCATCGGCGCGTGGATCATCCAGGTCCAACAGCCCCCACAACGCGCCCACGGCGTAGCCGATGTCGTCATCGTCTCGCACGCGCTCGAAGTAGCGCCAAATCACATCGCGGGCTTCGACGACCCGCATCATGCCCAAGACCATGCAGGCGAGGCTCTGCCCGTAGATGTCGAGTGAGTCGAAGCATGACATCAGCGCTGCGGCTGCGCTGTTGCCCAGCATCGGCATCACACCGATCAAGCGCTCGACCACAGAGTCGCGCTCGATCGCGTCGCTGATGGACTGTGAGCTTTGCAAGCGGCGCACGATCGCCGGCAGCGCCTCTGGCCCAAATGCCAGGATGCGCTCGCGCCACTGCGGTATGAACACTCCCGTCACGTCTTTGGCCAGGAACACGAGCTGCGCCGGCGTGCGCGCCGCGCTGATAGCGTCCGGCAATTTCGAAGAGCCGATGAGCCTTCTTTTGATGTCGTTCGGCATCTCCAGCAATGCCGTCTCGATCTGCCCGCTCGCTTCTCCCACTCGCCACAGCGTTTGCGGTGTGGGCAACCTAAGATCGGTGTCGGGCAACGCCTGGGATTTACGCCGTTTGGATTTGCCCATGTTGAGATTTCGCTTCAAACCAACGCGCGCACCAGCATCTCCCACTCCTCCGCCAGCGAGCCGGTGAAGGCTGACTTGCCGGCGCGGCGATACCAGTAGCCCGCATTAGATGCGTCTCCCTCTTTGCGGTGCAGGTAAGCGTGCACCCACGCGCCATCGGCGTCGTCCTGCGCCTGCGCGCATTCATGCGCCCGGTGCCAGTTGCCTTTGGCGTCCCACCACAGCGCTTGCATGGCCATGCTCAGCCCGGCCGGTGGTTCGCTCAGGCTGAGCGATGCTGTGAACGCAGTGTAGTCCATAGCCGGGATTATCGTTCGTTTGCCGCATTGCGGGGAATTGGGTTTAATGTCCGCGGCGCCTGTGATGAAGATACGTCTCCCTGCCTTTGCTTCGCGCGATTTTCAGATCTTTTGGACCACGCAACTCATCTCGCTGATCGGCACATGGATGCAGACGACGGTGCAATCCTATCTGGCCTATCGCATCACCGGTCAGCCGATCTACCTCGGCTTGATCGGCGTTGCCAACACGTTGCCCACCCTGTTGTTCACGCTGCCCGGCGGCGTGTGGGTGGAGCGGCTGGACAAGCGCAAGACCGTGATCGCCTTCCAGGCCGTGATGATGGCGCAGGCGTTTGCCCTGGCGCTCCTCACCCTGGCCGGCGTCGTCACCATCTGGCACATCGTCGCGCTGGCGTTCGTGTTAGGAGCGGCCAACTCGATCGAGATCACCGCCCGTCAGGCCATGATGATCGAGATCGTCGGCAAACAGGGATTGCCGAACGCGATCGGGTTGAATTCCACCGCGTTCAACGTGGCGCGCGTGATCGGCCCGGCCCTCTCTGCGCCCTTGTTGCTGATCTTCGCCGACAACGGCGAGGGGTGGGCGTTCTTCCTCAACGGCGTGAGTTACCTGGTGGTCATCCTGGGGTTGCTCGCCATTCATCCCCGGGCCGCTTCCATGCCGGAAGGCCGCCGGCCCGGCCACGCCGCGCCGGCGAGCGCATTTGCCCAGTTCCGCGAAGGCCAGCGCTACATTCGCCAGAATGTGCTGATCGGATTGGTCATCGTGATGGCCGCCGTGCCCGGTTTATTCGCTTTCCCGGTCGTCCAGCAGGTGCCCGCTTTTGCTCGCGACGTGTTGGCGCAGCCGGGCGATACCGATGCCGTGGTCGCCGCGCGCAACAGCGCCTTGGTCACTGCCCAGGGCATCGGCGCGCTGAGCGCCGCGGTCATGCTCACGCTGCTGAGCACCTTCCGACGCAAAGGATGGTTGATGACGGTTGGTCAATTTGCTTTCTCGGCCGCGCTGTTGGGCATTGGCCTGTCGCGCCATTTCACACTCACATTGCCGATTTTGACGCTGTTCGGCTGGGGGACGGTGACTTCGCTGGCCACCAGCAACACCATCATTCAGCTCGTGGTGCCGGACGAGTTACGCGGCCGCGTGATCAGCACGTATCTGTGGGCCTTGCAGGGCATCGCACCGTTTGGCAGCCTGTTGATCGGCGGGATGGCTCAGATGTGGGGGGCGCCTCTGGCGGCTCTCTTCAGCGGGCTGGCATGCCTGGCCATCTATGCTGCGATCAACCTGAAGACGCCGACCGCGCGGCGGTTCGAGGGATAGAGAAACCCGGTTCCTTCGAGAAACCGGGTTTCTTCCCGCACCTATCTTGGCCGCTCGCCCAGCGTTACCACCAGGTCGAGTTGCCGGCCATCGCGCCACACGGTCAGTGTGATCTGGTCGCCGGGCTGATGATTCTTCACCAACATCGCGATCAGGTCTTCGTAATCGCGCACCGGCTGTCCGTTGAAGGCCAGGATCACGTCGCCCAGGCGGCTGATGACCCCCGTCCGACTGATGACCGACCCGCGCAGTCCAGCTTTAGCGACCGGCCCGCCATCCACCACGCCACCTACCACCACGCCGCGCTCGACCGGCAGGTTGAACTGGTCGCCGACTTCCGCCACGCTGGACGCGCCCTGAATTCCCAGGTAGGGATAGCGCACGCGGCCTTCGTTCAACAGGGCCTGCACCACGCGCTTGACGGTGTTGGATGGCACGGCAAAGCCCACCCCGCTGTTGACCGGTTGGTCGAAGCCGAGCTGATTGTCGGTGCGAATGGCGGTGTTCACGCCGATCACGCGGCCGCGCGTATCGAGCAGCGGGCCGCCTGAGTTGCCGGGATTGATGGCCGCATCGGTCTGGATGATGTCCGGGTTGGAGAAGGCACCCTGACCGCTGGACGACGCTTCGGGCAGCACGCGCCCACGCGCGCTCACGATGCCCAGCGTCATCGTGCCGGCCAGCCCGAACGGATTGCCGATGGCAACCACGCGCTGGCCTACCTTCACCTCATCTGAGTCGGCCAGCTCGACCGTGATCAGCCGCTCGGCCGGACGATTCACCTTCAACAGCGCCAGGTCGCTGTAAGGATCGGTGCCGATGACCTCGGCGCGGGCGCGCGTGCCGTCGGCGAAGATCACGTTGATCCGATCGGCCTCCGCCACGACGTGGTTGTTCGTGACGATATATCCCGCTTTGTCAATCACGAATCCCGAACCTGAGTCGGCGGCGCGTATGCCGCTGCCGGTGTTCCGACCCACCGAGATGGACACAACGGCTGGGCTGACGCGCTCATACAGGTTGATCAGCACCGCTTCGTCTTCGTCGAGCTTCGCGCGCGCAGCGTCGGGAATGGCGGTCGGCGTCGGCTGAATGACGACCGGCGCGTTGATCACCGGCGTCGTCCCGCTTTCGGTGCTGCGCGTGGCTGCCGTGCGCCCCGCGGCCTCATCCGTCAGCGAGCGAACGAGCGGGAGCGAGCCGCAACCGGACAAGAGAATCGCCGTCGCGGCGATTGCCGAAAGGAGTCGTTTGTTTATCATCTTTCTCGTTTCACCTCATCTCGTAAAACCGCCCGGCGGCGCATCGGCCCTCATCCCTTTGCGATTTCACAAGTGTGCCTGTGGGCTGCAGCAGTCCGGGCAGTGTTGCATGTCTATAATCGGCTTCGAGTCGCCTGATCTGAGCATGAGCCGTCGCCGGCTCTGCAGCCCTCAATCATCGTCGGGGACGTTAGATCAGGCTGAAGCAGGCGTGAATGTTAGAGCATAAAAGAGGTTAACGTCCCATAACCCGTCATGACCATCCTGGCCGACCCGATTGAAGAGCGCGACATATGGCGTGCCTTGTGGCGTGCGCTGACCGGCGACGCGCTGCTGATCCTCTTGTGCGTTGTGGCCTCCGTCGGCCTGATCGCGATGGCGGCGTTGCCGCAGCAGCCGGCCGCTGGCACATCCGACCCGGTGGCCTATAGCCGTTGGGAGGCCGAGGCCAAACGGCGCGAGGACGCGTTCTACGAACCGTTGACCGACCTGGGTCTCAACGCCGTCGCTCAGGCCACCTGGTGGCGGGCGGCCCTGGCTGCCTTGATCCCCATCGCCGGCCTGCGCCTGGCCGATCGCCTCGCCCGGCTGATTGACGTGCGGCGCCGCAGGCGCGAAGGCGCGCTGCGGGACGAGCGGCGCATTCATGTGATATTGAATGCGCTGCCGATGGATGACCTTGCGGCTCGTTTGCGCGCCCGGCGCTATCGCGTGGTGCAGCCCGGCGATGACGTGCTGGTGGCCGACCGTGCGCCGTGGGCGGAGCTGTTGTCCGTCGTGATGCACCTGGGGCTGATCCTGGCGGCCGCCGGCTGGTTGCTCAACCTCGCTGCGGGTTGGGAAGCGAAGAGCCGGACGGTAGTCGCCGGCGCGCTCACACCACTGCCCGGCGGCTATGCCGTCACCCTGGCGGATTCGACCGATGGATCGGCGCGCCTCACCGCCGTGTTGCAGCCAGGCGATGAGCCGATTGCACTCGTGGACGGCCAGGAGGCGCGCACTGCAGGGGGCCTACACTTCGCCCTGCGTCAGGCCCTGCCGGGCTATCGGCTGAGTGTGGTCGGGCGGGAGTACAAGCCGCTGCTCATCCGTGCGTCGAACTTCGTCTCGCCGACGACCGAGGTGTTGATTACGCTCAGCCCGGATGAACCCGAGCGCTATCTCGCCATACCGGGGGCGCGGCTGGCGCTGGCCTTGACGGCCGGACCCTCGGCCGACCAGCCGGTTCGGTTGCGGGTCTTCGCCATCCCATCGGGGAAAGTGATCAGCGACTCGATCGTGCAACCGGAGGTCGTCATCAACAACATGGCCTTCCAATTCAGAGCCGCGCGCAGCGCGGTGATTGACGCGCGCTACGCCCCTGGCGATGCGTTGTGGTGGATCGGCTTGCTGGCGACGTTGGCCGGCGCGATCGGCAGCCTGCTTTACCCCATACGCCGCATCCTGATTCGCCGGCGGGGCGGCTGGACCGAGTTCTACGCCGCCGGCCGCGATGTCCGCCGGGAGGTTGCTCTGCTGACCGATCCCCGTACGGGAGCGAACTCATCATGAACCTGAAACAAGACCTCATCTTCGCGCGCGTAGCAGCCGAGCAGATGAGCGACTATTTGCACGCCGAGGTGTTGTTCTACCCCGTCGGCTCCATAGACGGCGTTCAGATGCCGCAGCTCACCATCGGCACATGGCTGGAGACCGAGTGGCGGCTGGCCGCGCTGCGCGATCGCTACCCGAACGAAATCGGCGAGGTGCTGCCGGCCGCCCAGGCCGAGGTGCGCAAAATTCGCCACCGTCTGCCCGATCAATATCAACACAAAGCGCGTCGCGAGTTCAAGAGCCGGCTGGATAGCTGGGAGATGTTCCTCAACGATCGCCAGGACGCCACCGCCCAGCCCGAGCCATACAACGCGCCGCGCTCCGGCTATGCCGATCGCGTGCACACGCGCTTCCGGCTCGAGCTGTTGAAGGACGACGTCTCGCAGCTCGGCGATCAGGTCTCGCGCCTGCGCATGCTGGATGGCCGGTTGCGCATGCGCTTCAAACCGGGCGAGTTCATCTGGGAGCCGGAGCTGGCGCCGGCCGCGCCGGCCGACAAGTATTGGTTTCTGTACGCCCGGCTGTAGCCCACCTCACGGCGCGACCACGATCTGGCCCTCCAGCACGCCGCTCAGGATCTCGACGCGGTCGTCGCTTTGCAGGCCGAGCTTGACATCGGCGCGGCGTTCGCCCTCGGCATCGCGCACGACGACGAAGCGCCGGCCCTGAAAATTGCGAATGGCCTGCGGCGGCAGCCATAGCGCAGATGGCTTGCGCGCGGTGATGATCGTCACGCGCGCCAGGTCGCCTTCCTTCAAATCTTCGTCGGCGTCCTCGATCGTCACTCGCACCGATTTGTCGGTGGCCGTCGTCGCCGCGCCGGCCTGCGGCAGGCGACGCACCACCCCGCTGTAGACCTTGCCCGGTACGCTATTCAGCGTGACCGACACGGGCTGGCCGACGGCGATCTCCACCAGCCGGCTCTGGCTGAGTTCGGCTGCGGCCTCCAGCCCGCCCGGCTTGGAGATGATGATGACGGGGTCGAAAGCGCGCACGGTCTTGCCCACCGTCAGGCTGTGGCTGCTGACCCGGCCGTCGAATGGCGCGACAATTTGCGCCCGGCCGAGTTGCGCTTCCAGCCGCTCCAGCGTCAGGCGGCTGACTTCCACCGCGCGCTCCAGGTTCGGGTCTATGGACGATTGCACGCGCGCCAGCGCCAGCCTGGCCCGTTCGACCTCTTTGGCCAGGATGCTGATGTCGAACTTGTGGGCAGTTTGCTCCTGCAACAGGCGCTCGTATTCGGCCCTGGCGCGGGCGAGGGCGGCCTGTGCGTCCAGCACCATGCGTTCGAATCCCGGGATCATGTCGCGGTCGGCCTCGATGTTGCGCGCCGAAGTTAACCCGGCGTTGGCGTCGGCCAGGGCGCGTTCGGCGCGGGCGATCTCGGCCCGGGCCAGCTCGATGGCCGAGCCAAAGTTGCGCGCTTGGGCCTGCGCCAGGCGCAACTCGGCTATGTCCAGGTCCAGTTGCGCCGCTTGCAGCGTCTCGGTGAAGGTAGCCAGGGTGCGCGAGAGCACCAACTGTGAGGTGAGGAACTCCACGCGAGCCTGTTCGATCTGGTTCTTCAGGTCGGAGGTGTCCAGCTCGGCCAGCACGTCGCCGGCGTTCACCTCGTCGCCGATGCCGACGTTTACGCGCGCCACTCGCCCTTCCACCTCGAAGGCCAGCGGCTGATCCTCGATGGCCTGGATGCGGGCGAGGAATTCGATCTTGCGTTCGATTTCGCCGCGCTGAACGGTATAGGTCGGCTGGCGCGGCACGCCTGCCGTGGGGATGGCGGTCGGCGTGGCCGGCGGCTGCGGGTTCATGCCACAGGCCGTCAGCGCGAGCGCTGCCGCGAATGCAGAAAGGGTGAAAATTGCGCGTTTCATTCGATGATGGCGGATAGCTGAACGGTTGATGTTCCCTGTCCCTGCTCCGATCTCTGATCTCTCCTCTACACCGCCCCTAGCTTGATCGCCTCGAACGCCTTCAAGCGCCGCAGCGAGACCAGCATGATGGCGATGGCGGTGACGAGGGCGATCCCTAACGAAGCGTATATCATCATCAGGTCTTGCCAGGCGATGCGCACGATGAACGGTGGGATTGCCGCCGCCATCGTCCCACCCACCTGCATGAACGGGATGAACAACCGGCTGACGACGACGCCCAGCACGCTGCCGGCCAGCGCGCCCAGCCCGATCAGCAGGATCTGCTCGAGCGCGATGAACACGGCCATCTGCAACGCCGACAGGCCCACCGTGCGCAGCATGCCCAGTTGGATGCGCCGCCCACGGAAGGTGATCACGGCCGAGAGCACGAACCCAACCACCGTGAGCAGCGCGGCGGCGACGAAGCCGGCCGACAACAGCCCGAACATCCCGCGACGCTCCGGCCGGGCCTGCGCGTCGCGGATCACCTGCCGCGCGTCCGTCCCGTTCAGCACCAGGTAGCCCAGCGAGCCCGCCGCGTCTACGACTTCGTCGAGCAGGGTGCCCGGTTCGACCGACAGCAACACGTCGTACGGCAGAGCCGTGCCGAGGTGTTCGAACACATAGTCCAGGTTGCCCACGAACAACTCGCGCGGCTCGCGGCCTTCGTGGGGGAACAGGTCGAACGCGCCCGCGATCGTGAAGGTGATCGGCCGGTTGCCGAAGCCGACCGCCTCGATCGTCAGCACCAGCGGTTCGCCGATGCGCAGGTTGTTGCGTCCCAGGAAGTCGCGGCCGACCAGCAAGGCATCCGAGTTGAGCGCCAGCCGGTTCATCAGCGCGCCCAGCGGTTGGCTGGCGAAGTCGTCGCGGAAATAGGCCGTGAGCTGAAAGTCCACGCGGTCCACGCCCACGAATTGGGCGCGCTCCGGGGCGTTGCGCACGTTGGGCCGCGCATCGAATGTCCCCACCCGCGCGGCCGACTTCACGCCCGGGATGCGCAGGTGTTCTTGCACGGGCACGAAGGTGTAGTACACCGGCTCTTCCGCCTCTTCCGGGTTTGTGGCGCCTCCCGCCGCGGAGCCTGGTACGGTTTCGCCCATCGGCGCACCGAACGGCGCGCCGAACGGCGACGAACGCACGCTCAGGTCGCCCGTCTCGACCAGGCGCATGTCGGCCCCCACGCGAAAATAGGTCGAGTCGTACAGGTGGCGATCCAGGGTGAGCGCGATGGACGAGCTGAACACCGCCAGCCCCATGGTGAAGATCAGCAGCAGCAGCGGGCCGATGTAATTGGCCGGCGCGCGCGCCAGGCTGCGCAGCGTGAGCAGCACCGCTGTGCCGACCGGCAGGTGCGCGGCCAGGGCGGCCAGCGCTTGCATCAGCAGCGGAAAGAAGCGCACCAGCAGCAGCGCTGCCGCAGCCAGCATGAACACCGGCACCAGAAAGCGCACCGGATCGGCGAACGGGTCGGCGCGCCGCGCATCGGTGGCCAGCAGAATACCTCCGCTCTGGCGCAACTGAAAGTAGACATAGCCCGCGGCGATCATCAACAGCACGTCCAGGTAGGCGCGTTGCCAGAACGGCGGGCGCAACGTGCGCGCCTGCGACGAGCGATACGACACGATGGTGCGCCGCGCTGCGCCCAGCGCAGGGATCAGCGCCGCCAGAAAGGCCACCAGCGCCGCCCCCAGGGCGAAGCGCACCGCCTGGCTGTTGAGCTTCACCGGCAACGCCGGCTCGCCGGAGAAGACCAGGAATGACGACAGTTGCGTCATCAGCGTCGCCAGCCCATAGCCGGCGGCCAGCCCCACGCCCAGCGCGACCAGGCCGACGATCAACGCCTCGATCGTGTACAGCGAGGCGATGCCGAGGGCCGAAGCGCCCCGGCTGCGCAAGACGGCGATCTCTCCCTCCTGCTCGCGCACGACCATGCCGGCCACCATGACGACGAAATACAGCACCACGGCCAGCAGCGGCACGCTGAAGATCACCAGCAACAGCGTCAGCTCGTTGGTGGCTTGCACGTAGCGCTGGAGCGAAATCACGGGCGAGATGCGCAGCGCCAGGCCGTTGCGCTGCGTCGTCAATTCTGCGCTCAACCGGCCCAGCCGGCCTAGCAACGGCATCACGCTGTCGGTATCCAGCCCGCTGCCGTCGGCCAGGAAGTACCACACGCTCAGCTCGGCGTCGAGTGGCACGGCCGCCGCCACCTGCCGCGCGTAGATCTCCTCGCTGACCAGCAAGGTGTCATTGAACGCGTCCGGGCGATAGAACCAGTAGGGATCGTCCGGATTCTCCTCGGCCCAGATGCCGCTGATGTGGATGCGTTGCTGGATCGGCGGCATGCCGCGCGCGACCGAGCCATACAGGATGTAGTCCTCGCCGGCCTGCACGCCGATCCGGTTAGCCATCTCGCTGTAGGCCAGCGCTTCGATCACGCCGTCGTCGCGCGCGCGGGGCAGCTCGCCGAATACCTGGATGCGCGACTCGAAATCCGAAATCGCCCCAATGCTCATCCACTCCAGTTGTGTGTTGGCGCTGGCGTATTGGGTCGCCTTGTCGGCCGGGAAGAGGCGGAACTTGGGGGTGTGCAGGTAACGTACCGTCTGTGAGATGGGCAGCCCCACCGCCGCCGGCACGCGGCTGCGCACCATCGCGTCGTCTTTCAGATAGTCCTCGTACTCGATCGGGCCGTTGATCGAGCCGTAGTAAGCCACCAGGAAGGCAAACGGCGGCCGGCGCCTGTTCTGATCATCGGCTTCGACGCGATCTTGCAACACGCGCAACTGCACGGCGTTGCTGAACATCGGGATGGCCGAGGCGAGCATGACGGCGACCGCGATGCCGAGCGCGAGGCAGGCTGCCAGCCCGAACTGGTTGAAGAGGCGTTGAAAGGACAGACGCACCAGGCCGAAGACGCGCGTGAGAGGAGAAAAGACACCCATCCGATGCCCCGGCACAATTCTAAACGCAACGCGCCGATTTGCCTGCGGTGATGTATTCAGATTCCGGGCGCGGGTGCTTTCACGCAGGGGGCATTTTCTTGTAGGGGCAGGCCTATGTGCCTGCCCGCGTTTGGCACATATGGGCGGGCGGCCACGCAGGGCC
>JAIMBB010000066.1 GCA_023511655.1 Anaerolineae bacterium | reverse complement strand
GGGTGATGTAGGGGCGGCCCTGCGTGGCCGCCCGCCCATACACACCAAACGCAGGCAGGTGCACAGGCCTGCCCCTATAAATGCCCGCGTGCGTGAACGCACCCATACCACGAAAGGCTGGCGCCCGAGCAGTCTATACTTCGCACGCCATGGAACTCGATCACGTAGTCATCCTGGTAAATGACCTGGATGCCGCCGCACGACAGTGGAGCAACGACGGCTTCACCGTCACTCCTGGCGGCGCCCACGCCGACGGCCTCACTCACAACGCGCTGATCTGCTTCGCCGATGGCAGCTACATCGAGCTGCTCGCCTTCCGCACAGCAGCACCCACCGCGCACCGCTGGGAACGCCTGCGCCGCTTTCCCGGACCGATTGACTACGCCGTCGCCGTGAGCGACCTGTCCACATTCGCGCAGCGGGTCATCGAACGCGGCCTGCGCTACTCGCCGGTCACGGAGGGCGGGCGCCAACGCCCCGACGGTATCACGATTCGCTGGCGATCAAGCTGGCCGCCGCCGGACGCCGAGGGGTTGCCGTTCCTGATCGAGGATCTGACGCCGCGCGAGCTGCGCGTGCCGGCCGGTGACAACCGCAGGCATGCCAACGGCGCGCAAGGCATCGCAGAACTCACCCTCGTCGTGAACGACCTGAACCGGGCCGCGCGTGACCTGACCATCTTACTCGGAGCAGCTTCCGACGAATCCGCAGCTTTCGCATTGGGCGAAGCGTTGCTGCGCGTTCGACGGCCGGCCAGCAATGGCGAAGAGACGCTGATCACCAGGCGCGGCCCCGGGCCGGCGTCGCTCGCTGTCGCGCTCACGTCCGGCCAAACGCAGCGCTTCGGCTAATCCCCTGACGACTCAATCCCACCAACACCAGTGCCCATGATCGAAGTCATCTTCCTCGGCGTGAGTGCGGCGATTCCGATGCGCAACGGCACGAACGCCGCCTATCTGGTTCGCATCGGCAATGAGCGCATTTTGATTGACTGCGGGCCGGCCATCCTGCAACAGCTCGACGCGGTCGGCATCTCACCGGCGGAGATCACTCACGTATTCTTCACCCACCGCCACGGCGATCATACCCTGGGCTACCCGATGTTGATGTTGTGGTACGAAATTGGCGCAGATGCCGGGGCCCAGGTGCCCACGTTGATCGCCAGCGAGCTGACCTTCGACGCCCTCGACACGTTGATGGGCGTGACGTACGGGCCGATGGACGGCGTGACCGAGAGCGCGCCTCGCATCACCGTGCCACAGGATCGCATCGGTCGAACGCAGATTCACCCCAACATCATGCTGACCACCATTCCGATGGCCCATTCGAATTTCGCACCCTCGCTCGGCCTGCGCATCGAGACGCGCAACCAGTTCGGCCAGCATGTCGTTGCCTTCACCGGCGACACCGGCCCCAACGAAAACATCATCTTGCTGGGGCGCGACGCCGATCTGCTTGTCCACGAAGCCGGCTATAGCGCCACCTTGAACCCCGAATATGCCCAGGGCGTCTACGGACACAGCACCGCCCAAATCGCCGGGCGCAACGCCCAAGCAGCCGGAGCGAAACGCCTGGCATTGGTGCACGTTGACGCAATGTACGAGGGCCAGGAGCTGACGCTCATCGAAGAGGCCCGGCGCGAATTCGGCGGCGAGGTGTGCCTGCCGGTCGCCGGCCTGAGCATCACCATCGGCCAACCCGATGCTCCCGCCAGCTACTAGATGAACGACGACTGAAGCGACTCAAACGAATCGGAGATTCGACATGCCTGTTCTTTTCCCCACTTTTGAAGAGATGCTGCATCCGCAGCGTGTAGATCCGGCAATCCGCGGACGCGCGGCGCGCGCGCGCACGGAAGCGCCGCTCGATCCGATCAACCTGTTCAACATCAACTGGCTGAAGCCGGACCCCGATCCCGAAACCGGCGCGCGCGGGATCAACTATCTGGTCATGCCGCACGCGCTCACCAACGTAGACGCCGAAATCGTGGTGCTGATCGCCAAAGACTTCCCCACCGGCAGTCACAAGGTCGGGCCGGCATACTCGGTGCTGATCGAGAAATACGTTAACGGCGAGATCGAGCCGGATAAACACACCCTGGTCTTTCCCAGCACCGGCAACTATGGCATCGGCGGCTCGTGGGTCGGCCCGCGCGCGGGTTTCAAAAGCATGGTCATCCTGCCTGAGGGAATGAGCCGCGAGCGATTCGAAAAGATCGAGAGCTACGGCGCGGCCTACATCAAAACATATGGCAGCGAGAGCAACGTGAAGGAGATCTACGACGAATGCAAGCGGCTGGTGCGCGAGCAGCCCGAGACGATCCGCATCATGAACCAGTTCAGCGAGATGGGCAACTACCGCTTTCACTATCACGTGACCGGCAACGTGATCGCCGAACTGGAGCCGGAGCTGCGCGCCCGCCTAGGCACGCGCGGCATCGCGGCGTTCTGCTCGGCCATGGGCAGCGCCGGGACGATCGCTGCCGGCGACCGGTTGAAGCAGGTCTTCCCGGATTGCAGGATCGTCGGCCTCGAACCGATTCAATGCCCCACCCTCTACAACAACGGCTACGGCAGCCACGAGATCCAGGGCATCGGCGACAAGCACGTAACCTGGATCCACCACGTGACCAACATGGATGCGCTGGCCTGCATTGACGACATCGAGTGCCTGCGCATCCTGCAGGTGTTCACGAATCCGGTCGGCGGTGAAACGCTGATGAAGGTTTATGGTGTGGATGGGGAGACGGCGTGCAAAATCGCCGGCGCGTTCGGCATCAGCGGCGTGTGCAACCTGCTCGGCGCCATCAAGACGGCCAGGCACTTTGGCCTGGGCAAGCGCGATGTGATCGTGACGGTGGCCACCGATGGGCCAGACCGCTACCGCTCCGTGATGCAACACTGGGACGAGCAGCATCCCCTAACACCGGCCGCAGTCGAGGCGCGCGTCGGCGGCATCCTGCGCCACCAAAAGACCGACTGGATGAAGGACGGCACGCCCGGCAATCGCCGCCAGTGGCATAACCTGAAGTACTACACCTGGGTGGAACAACAGGGCAAGACGGTCGAGGAACTCAATGCCCAGCTCGACCCGGAGTGGTGGCTGGCCGAACAAGCCAAGATTGCCGAGCTCGATCGAAAGATTGCGGCGCTGCGCGGCTGAGCGGGCCGAATGGACGACGCGAACGGGGCGGACAGGCGCGCGCCCGACTGTTGTGCATGATCGAAGTTTGCTCAAACCGCTCTTTACCGTAGAATGGGCAACGAGATGAGCGCCCGTACCCCAGAGTTCAGCGCAATCTCATCCTGAGACTACAAAGGAGAAGAGACTATGAGAAAGTCACTCACCACCATCTCGGTTCTCGCAGCGTTGGTCCTAGCAGCCTGTGGTACGGCGCCGCCAGCCGCACCGCCACCGGCCGCGCCTGCTGCAACCGAGGCGCCGGCGGCTCCCGCTGCGACCGAAGCCCCTGCCGCACCCACGGCCGGGAAGCTGGGCAAAGTTTGCCAGGTGACCGACGTCGGCGGCATTGACGACAAGAGCTTCAACCAGACGGCGTGGGCTGGTGCCCAGCAGGCCGCCAAGGAACTCGGCGCCGAAGCGCGCTACCTCGAGTCCCAACAACAGACCGATTACGAGAAGAACCTCAACGAGTTCCTCGCCTCGAATTGCGATTTGATCGTGACTGTCGGCTTCCTGCTCGGCGACGCTACCAAGGCGGCGGCAGAGGCAAACCCCAACCAGAAGTTTCAGATTCTGGACTTTGCCTACGATCCGCCCATCCCCAACGTGTGGGGCCAGGTGTATGCGACCGACCAGGGCGCCTTCCTCGCCGGCTATGTAGCTGCCGCCGTGTCGAAGACCGGCAAGGTCGGCACATTCGGCGGCATCAACATCCCACCCGTCACCGACTTCATGATCGGCTTCGAGCAAGGCGTGAAGTACTACAACGAGAAGAACAACGCTAACGTCCAGGTGCTGGGCTGGGACAGCGCTAAGGGAGATGGCCTGTTCACTGGCAACTTCGAGAGCACGGACGATGGCCGCCGCCTGGGCGAGACGCTCATGGACGAAGGCGCCGACGTGATCATGCCTGTGGCCGGGCCGGTTGGACTGGGCACCGGCGCTGCAATCAAAGAGCGCGGCAACGCCTACCTGATCGGCGTAGATAGCGACTGGTATGAGTCCGCCCCCGAATACAAGAGCATCGTGCTCACCAGCGTGCTCAAGCGACTCGACGTTTCGGTACTGGAAGCGGCACGAGCCGTGGCCGATGGTTCATTCAGCGGCGGCACCAAGGTCGCCACGCTTGCCAACAATGGCGTCGGCATTGCGCCGTTCCACGAGCTGGATTCGCTGGTGCCCCAAAAGGTTAAAGACGATCTGCCGGGCATCATTCAAGACATCATCGCCGGTAAGATCAAGACCAAGCCGTAGCACCTGACACTTCAGCCAAGAAACCGGGTTTCGCGGGGAAACCCGGTTTCTCATTCTCAATGGCGCCCGTCCTCGAACTGCGTAACATCACCAAGCGCTTCCCCGGCGTGCTGGCGAACGATCACATCTCGTTCACGCTGGAAGCGCATGAAATCCACGCTTTGCTCGGCGAAAACGGCGCCGGCAAGTCCACGCTGATGAACATCCTGTATGGCCTGTATCAGCCGGACGAAGGTGAGATCATCGTGCGCGGGCAGCCGGTGCAGATTCACAGCCCCAACGACGCGATCAAGGCCGGCATCGGCATGGTGCACCAACACTTCATGCTGGTGCCGGTGCTCACCGTCACCGAGAACGTCATGCTCGGCGACGAGATGCTGACGGGCGGCATCTTCCTCGATCGGCGCAGCGCCGCCCAACGCATCCGTGACATCTCGAAAAGATACGGCCTCGAGGTAGACCCCGACGCCTACGTCAAGGATTTGCCCGTCGGCGTGCAACAACGCGTCGAGATCATCAAACTGCTCTTCCGCAACGCCGACATCCTCATCCTGGACGAGCCGACGGCCGTGCTGACCCCGCAAGAAGTTAATGATCTTTTCAAGGTGATCCGCTCGCTGGTGGATCAAGGCAAGTCGCTCATCTTCATCACGCATAAATTGAAGGAGGTGCTGGCGACGGCCGATCGCATCACCGTGCTGCGCGCCGGCCGGGTCGTCGGCAGCACCACGCCTGCCGAAACCAGCGAAGCCTCACTCGCCGCGATGATGGTGGGACGCGAAGTGTCGTTGGAAGTGGACAAGGCCGAGCCACAACTGGGTGAAGTCGTGCTCAGCGTGGAGCATCTCGAAGTGCTCGACGAGCGCCTGAACGTGGCAGTGGACGACGTGACGTTCGACGTCCGCGCCGGCGAGATCCTGGGCATCGCCGGCGTGCAAGGCAACGGGCAGACGGAGCTGGTCGAGGCCATCACCGGCCTGCGCAAACCGATCAGCGGCCACATCCGAATCCTCGGCCACGATGTTACCCATGCCACGCCACGCCGCATCACCGAGCTCGGCGTAGCGCACGTGCCCGAGGATCGCCAACGCGACGGCCTGGTGCTCAACTACCCCGTCGCGGACAACATCGCGCTGCAGGAGTATTACAAGCCGCCCTTCGCCAGGGGCGTGGTGATTGACGAGCGCGCCATCCAGCGAGAAGCGGCGGCGCTGGTCCAACGATTCGACGTGCGCACACCAAGCGTGCACACACCGGCCGGATCGCTATCGGGCGGCAATCAGCAAAAGGTGATCGTGGCGCGCGAACTTTCGCGGCCGATCAAATTGCTGGTCGCCTCGCAACCCACCCGCGGCCTCGACGTCGGCTCGATCGAGTACATCCACAAACAGATCGTGCGCAAGCGAGACGAAGGCGCGGCCGTGTTGCTGGTCTCTCCCGAACTCGATGAAATCCTCGCCCTGTCCGACCGCATCGCCGTCATGTATCGCGGCCGCGTGGTCGCCATCGTAGATGCGGAAGTCGCGACCAAAGAGTATCTGGGGTTGTTGATGGCAGGAGCCGACCCGACGTCGGTGCCGGTCCCAGAGCGACGCCACAAGCGCGTCGAGGTGGTGACCTGAGGCGATTGGCAGGCGAGCGCGCCGAAGGATGTGGAGAGAACAATGGAGGGCGACCGATGGCCGAGTCCGTCCTGAAAGAAATCATCCCACCGGTGACCGAGGTGCAGCGCGCGCCGTTGTGGCGTCGCATCTGGGAAGCGGTGCAACTGCCGGCCCTGGCGCTCTTTACGGCGTTCGTCGTCGGCGGCTTCATCATCGCGCTGAGCGACTTCAAAGTGCTCGAGGCGCTGGCCGACACGATCAGCCGACTGAACCCGCTGGGATATGCTCTCCTGATCCTGACGGTCATGGTTTTGATCGGCGGGGTGTTGATCAGTCGCCGGCCGGAAGTCATCCTCAGGCGCCTGCGATTCGCCGGCACCGGTCGCCAGTCGCGCTGGTTCAACATCATCGCTGTCCTCTTGACGATCGCTGCCGTGATCATCCTGTTGGTCGTCATCGGCTTCGGCCCGGTGCTGGCGTTGGCATGGAGCGCGGTCACCGGCGCCTACGGCGCGTTAATCGAAGGCTCGCTCGGCAACTCCGCGCAGATAGTCACGGCGCTGCAGAGCGGGGATTCGCGCGCCATCGCGCTGGCGTTTTACCCCATCTCCGAATCGTTGGTGGCCTCCACACCCTACATCTTCGCCGGCCTGGCTGTTGCGTTGGGATTTCGGTGCGGTCTGTTCAACATCGGCGCGGAGGGCCAACTCTTCATCGGCGCCCTCACCTCGGTATTCGTCGGCTATTCGATCACCGGTCTACCGGCCATCTTGCACATCCCGCTGGCGCTGGGCGCGGGCGCGTTGGGCGGCGCGCTGTGGGGGTTCGTGCCCGGCTTCCTCAAGGCGCGCGTGGGTGCGCACGAGGTGATCAATACGATCATGATGAACTACATCGCATTCCGCCTCAGCGAATGGCTGTTGAATGGACCGATGAAGCGGCCGGGGGCGGTGCCGGTCAGCCCATTCATCGAAGCCAGCGCGCAATTGCCGCGCTTCTTCCCCGACCCGATTCGCTTCCATTTGGGGTTCTTCATCGCGCTGGGCGTGGCCGTCTTCATCTGGTGGTTCCTGTTCAAGTCGAAGTGGGGATTTGAAATTCGCACCGTGGGCGCCAACCCAAGCGCAGCGCGCTATGCCGGCATGAATATCGCGCTCAACATCATCCTGGCCATGTGTATGTCGGGTGCGCTGGCCGGCCTGGCCGGGGCCAATGAGGTACTGGGCGTGAACTACAACCTGGCCAACGCCTTCTCATCGGGCTACGGGTTCGACAGCATTGCGCTGGCGCTGCTCGGCCGAAGCCATCCCTTCGGCGTGGTGCTGGCAGCTCTGCTCTTCGGCACGCTGCGCAGCGGCGGCACGCGCATGCAAAACGTGGCGCAAATCCCCATAGACATCATCATCGTGGTGCAGGCGCTGGTGATCGCCTTCATCGCCGCGCCGGGCATCATCCGCGCCATCTATCGCATCGTCAAGCCGGGCGAGGGCGAAGTGGTGTTCACGCGGGGATGGGGAAGGTAGGAATTGAGAATTGAGAATTGAGAATTGGGAATTGAGAATTGAAAATCGGGCAGGAGGGAGGAGCAAAGCGATGGCAACGACTACAGCGGTTCAGACGCCCCGCTACACGCCGGCGCAACTGGCGGCTATGGCCGAACGCCGACGGCACCGCATCATCGGCACGATCATGGTGCTGCTCGGTTTTGCCGGGTTGGTGCTATTCGCCAACAATGCTGACCCGGCGGCGGTGAGCACCTTCGGCCTGAACACCGGCCGGACTGCGGTGATCCGGCTGGGTGACCTGGTCGTGCCGACGCAGGCCACGGTGATTGCGCTCTCGTCGCTCTGTCTGTTCATCGGTGGATATCAGATCATCCGCGGCTTCGGCAAATCTACCAATGCAGTCTTCGGGCTGATCATCCTGTTCTTCATCGCGTCGTTCCTGGTGTGGGCCACCGGCGATAAGTCCATCAACCTGGCCGCGATGATCAACAGCACGTTGCTACGCGCGGTGCCACTCACGCTGGGCGCGTTGTCGGGTGTGATGTCGGAGCGCGCCGGCGTGGTCAACATCGCCATCGAAGGCATGATGCTCTCCGGCGCGCTGGTCGCCACCATCACCGGCAGCCTGGCCGGCAGCCTGTGGGTCGGCGTGGCCGGCGCTGTGCTCACCGGTGTGTTGCTGTCGCTCTTCCACGCCGTGCTATCCATCCGCTACAAGGTGGATCAAATCATCAGCGGCACGGTGATCAACATCTTTTCAGTCGGCATCACCAGCTTTATCTCGGCTAAATTCCTGAGCGAGTTCCCCCGCCTGAACAACCCTGGTATCTTCCGATCGGAGCCGGTGCCGCTGCTCTCGGCCATTCCGATCCTCGGCCCGATCTTCTTCGACAACAACTTCTTCGTCTATGCCATGTTCGCGCTGCTGATCGTGGTGCACGTAGCGCTTTTCTACACGCGCTGGGGGCTGCGCACGCGGGCCGTGGGCGAGCATCCCAAGGCTGCCGACACGCTGGGCATCAACGTCTTTCGCACACGCTACACAGCCGTCCTGCTCAGCGGCGCGCTGGCCGGATTCGCCGGCGCGTATTTCACCCTAGGCTCGGTCGGCCGCTTTGACGAAGGTATGACGGCCGGGCGTGGCTTCATCGCCCTGGCCGCTATGATCTTTGGCAACTGGACGCCCTTCGGCGCGTTCGGCGCAGCGTTGATCTTCGGATTTGCCGATTCGCTGCAAAGCCGGCTGGCCATCCTCAACGTGCCCATCCCGTCGCAATTCCTGCTGATGGCGCCCTACATCGCGACGATGATCGCCCTGGCCGGTTTGATCGGCCGCACCACGCCGCCGGCAGCGGATGGTAAACCGTATGAGAAGCAGTAGACTTGGCTGCGCGCACGAATCTGGCAATTGGTGAACGATGATCGCCCCCGATGCTCGTGTCCTCGTTTGTCTGATCAACAACCCGCGTGACCTGGAAATCGCGCGCTGGGACCACTGGTATCGCATCCCGGTCAAGCATGCGCCGAGCGACTACCTGGCGGACTACCTGGCGTTCTACCTGACCGAGAAGTTCGGCGATGAGAAATGGGCCATTCACGAATACGCTCAGGTGCGCGGACATGAGCTGGTGCGACGGCTGGATTTGTTTCCCGACGAGCCGGATCATCCGCGGGCGAACGAGCCATACTACAAGATGCAACTCGGGCCACTGCAGCGTCTCCCCCGCCCCATCCCTTCGCTGAGGTGGCGACGCATCACTTTCATCCAAACCACCGGCGATCGGCTGATCAACGCCCTGGAGATCGGTGAACTCACCTCCCACAGCAGCCGCTATGTCACGTTAATGGACGATGAGGAGATGTGAGAGCGCGTTTGCAATCGTGTTGCGCGTTTCACTTCCGGTTGCATACTTGCCCCATAGCAAATCGAACGAGGGGAATCCATGCTCATCACCAACGGAACGCTGATCACGATGACCGAACCCAATGCCGTGGTGGAGAACGGCGCGCTGCTCGTGCTGGACGGCATGATCACCGACATCGGTCGGGCCGACGAGCTTCAGGCGCGCCACGCCGAGCTATTGCGCACCCGGCCGGTATTGGATGCAGAGGGCAAGCTCATCTTGCCTGCCAACATCTGCGCCCACACGCACTTCTACGGCGCGTTCGCCCGCGGCATGCCCATCCCCGGCGATCCGCCGCGTAATTTCATCGAGGTGTTGCAAAAGCTATGGTGGAAGCTTGACCGCGCGCTCGACCTGGACGGCGTGAAATATTCGGCGCTGGTCTGCCTGGTGGATGCCATCAAACATGGCACCACGACGCTGATTGACCATCACGCCAGTCCGAATGCTATCGAAGGCTCGCTCGACGCGATTGCCGCTGCAGTCACTCAGTCCGGCCTGCGGGCTGCCCTGTGCTACGAGGTCACCGACCGCAACGGGCTGGACGGCGCTAAACGAGGCTTTGAGGAGAACGTGCGCTTCGCCGAGGCGACGATCCGGGCCGGCATCGCCCACCTGGCTGCCGCCATGGGCGTGCACGCTTCGTTCACCGTCGGCAACGATACACTTGGCGCTTGCGCCGAGAAAGCCCGCCAACTCGGCATCCCGATTCATCTGCACGTCGCCGAAGACCTGGCCGACGAAGATGACAGCTATCGCCGCTATCGCGTGCCGGTGGTCGAGCGGCTGGCCATACACAACGCGCTAAGCGAGAAGACGATCTGCGCGCACTGCGTCCACATCAGCGAACGCGAAATGGATGTGCTGGCCGGCTACAAAGCGAAGGTGACGCACCAGCCACGCAGCAACATGAACAACGGCGTCGGCGTCGCGCGGGTAGGCACGATGCTGGAACGCGGCATCTGCGTCGGGCTGGGCAACGACGGCTTCTCCAACGATGCTTTTGCCGAGATGAAGATTTGTGACCTGCTACACAAGGTGCACGCGCTCGACCCGCGCGCGATGGGCGCAGACAAGGTCATCCGCATGGCTTATCAAAACAACGCCAAAATCGCGCAGTGCTTTTGGCCGGAATTGCGGGGTGGGCTGGAGATCGGCGCACCTGCCGACATCATCTTCGTGGACTACAAACCGTTCACCGAACTGAACGCCGACAACGCGGCCTGGCACGTGTTATTCGGCATCAGCGGCGGCATGGTCACCCATACCATTTGCAACGGCCAGGTGTTGATGGCCAATCGCAAGTTGCTCACGCTGGACGAAGCAGAAATCGCCGCCAAGGCCCGCGAGGCCGCCGACCGAACCTGGAAGCGAGTCGTCAGCCTGTGAGTTCGATGGCAACGACAGCATCATGCCAGCCTGACGGTAATCACTCCCATGTGGTTGCGCTTACTCACAATCGTCTCTTTCCTCGGCCTGATCGCCGCTCACCTCAGCACGTTGTTCCTCTGCTGGAGCGTGCCGCGCCTGGTAATCGGCCTCACCGAAGATGATTTTTGGGGATTGGTCCCTCGCGTGGACGTGACGCAGGTCATGCTTCTCAGCATGCCTACGCTGATCGTAGGTTTTGTGTCATGGCTCGTGGCATGGCTACTTCTCCTGCGCGACAGCTCAGATGAAAGAACTGCACCCGCGCCACAGGCCTATCTGGCCTTCTTCACTATCAGCGGTGTGATCTTCAGCATCCTCATCTCCTGGCGCGAGTTGCTAATTTTCGGCGAACTCTCCACAGCCCCCGGCAGAAAGGAAGCTGAGGAAATCGTCGCCGGGCTGATCGGCGGGGCGCTGGCTTTGCTCATCTCAATCGTCTTGCTGGTCTACCATGGGAACTTGTGGCGGCGATAC
The DNA here is from genome assembly GCA_023511655.1 of Anaerolineae bacterium. GTDB lineage: Bacteria > Chloroflexota > Anaerolineae > J036 > Brachytrichaceae > JAAFGM01. Next base: position 9,265 of record JAIMBB010000066.1, on the reverse strand, counting down.
CGTCGCTACTTCCAGCAAGCCGAACGAAGGTGAGCGCAAGAGGCGCTGGCTGGCGCCGATTTACTCCCAGCGAGCCAAGCGCAGGCCACCTGTGCCCGGCGGTTTGAGCCAATCCTGATGCGCCAGGGCGCAGGGTCACGGCGCCGACTTGCGCGACGCCAGCTCGAACAACCCCTCCGCGACCGCGTCGAAGTCGTAGTCGGGGTTCGCAGCGCGCAACCGCGCGCGCATCTCGGACGGGATCGCCTCGATTCCCTGCCAGGCACCACAGATGGCGCAAGCCATGGCGCCTATCGTATCGGCATCGCCCGACAATTCGGCTGCCAGCATCGCTGCCCGCATCGGGCTGCCGTCGGCCAGGGCAACAACACCGAGCGCCGCCGGCACAGCCTCACTAGCAGCCAGTCCGGTGCCGATCAAATCATAGATCGCCTGGATACGGCTATCGTCGTCGCCCATCTCATCGCGTGCCAGGCTGACGGCGAACTCGATTCGCCGCGCCACCGACGCACCTAGAGCGAGCGCGCCTCGCGCCTCGCCGATCCGGGCCGCCGTGATGCTGGCCTGAATGATGTCGCGTAGGTCGGCAGTGGGTTGCAACGCACAGGCCACTGCACCGGCAATTGCGGCTGCCGCGGCACATGCCACGCTGCTGTTGTGGGTGGGCAAAGAGGCCAGCGCTGCGTCGCGTGCCGCACCCTCCACGTCGCCAGGGTGAATCAAACCGACCACCGACGCACGCATGGCCGACCCGTTCGTGTCGCCGCCCAGGCCGGTTTGGGATAAATCCATGCCCATGCGCATCCTGCCCACCGCTCGCCGCGTGCTGGGACCGACGAAGATGCATTCATCCCCGCCGATAGCGTCATACCAGCCGATGATGGCGCGGGCAGCACCCTCCAGGGTAACGCCGCCGGCGCGGATGATCTCGCGGGCCAGCCAGATCGCCTGTTCGGTATCGTCGGTGATGCGGCCGGCAGGCAGGCCGGCGTGCACCGGATGATCTTCGGGCGCGGGCACAAAATCGGCGATGCGACCGAAGCGGGCACGCGTCTGAGCCGGCGAGATCAACGCTGGCATCCCAAAGGCGTCCCCCAGCGCCTGGCCATATAACCCGCCGTAAATCCTGGATCGCAAAACAGCCATCTTTTGAAACGACTACCTGCTCACTGACGACGACCCGACGCTAGCTGCCGACTGCCACCGTTTGCGTCTGTCGAAACTTGCGCTGGCGGGCGATGGCGCGTTGGCGCTGCACCAGAGCGTAGATCACCAGCGCAACCAGCGTGGCCACATAGGGGATCATCTGCACGAGCTGATTCGGGATGCGCAGGTTGCCGAGTTGAACCGAGAGCGCCTCGGCTGCGCCAAACACCAGGGCCGCGATCATCGTCCCCCATGGCGTCTTGCCGCCCAGGAAGATGGCCGCCAGCGCGATGAATCCGCGGCCAGCCGTCATATCGCGGGCGAAGAACTTGACGTAGCCCATGCTGAGATACACGCCGCCCAGCGCGGCCAACAGTCCACTCAACCCCAGCGCCAGATATTGCTGGGCGCGCACGTTGATGCCGACCGAGCGCGCTGCCTCCGGGTTCTCGCCCACCGCCCGCAGATGAATGCCCGCCCGCGTGCGATACAGAAAGACCGCGACCAGGACAACAGCGATAAAGGCAACGTAGGTCAGCAGGTTTTGGCCGCTCACGATCGGCCCGATGACCGGAATATCTTTGATGATCGGGATCTCCACGAACGGCATCTGCTTGCTGACCAGGGCACTGGTGCTGCCTTTGTCGCCCGTGAGCAGGAAGACCACGAAGATCGTCCCGCCCGAAGCCAGAATGTTGATGGCGATGGCAGCCAGGATCAGGTCGGCCTTCAGGTTCAGATGGAAGAAGGCCAGCACCAACGCCATCAGCACACCCATCACCACGCCGGCCAGCAGGCCCGGCCATTCGCTCTGTGTGGCCACGCTGATGAGCACGCCGGCGCACGCTGCCGTCAGCATGATCCCCTCCAGGGCGATGTTGACCACGCCGCCCAGATCGGAGATCAACCCACCCAGCGCCGGCAGCAGGATGGGCGTGGAGACGCGCAGCACCGCAGCAATGAACGTTGCACTGAAGATTACTTGAAGCGCCTGGTCCATGAGATTACCGATTACAGATGGCAGACCGCGGAACCTGCGACGCTACGATGTGCATCTCCCGCGCATCGCGCGCTGTGTGTTCCGCGTTGCACATGACACATCACGTTTCGCGAACCGGTCGGCTTCGCGACTTGACGTAGTTCACCAGTACCTGCGCGGTCAGCAGCAGGATAATCACGGCTTGAATCACCAGGACGATCTCCGTGCCAACCGCAGCCTCCTGTTCCATGATGTCGCCGCCCACCCTGAGATAGGAGTAGAACAGGCCGGTGATGGGAATGAGCAGTGGGTTGTTGCGCGCCAGCAACGCCACGACGATGCCCTCGAAGCCGAGTCCTGCGGCAATGCCCGGAATCAGGCGCTGATGCACGCCCAGGACGAGATGCACGCCGGCCACTGCAGCGATCGCGCCGCCAATGGCAAAGGACAGCGCAATTGCCCGCCTGGTATTGATGCCGCCGTAGCGCGCGAACTTCTCGTTGGCGCCAATGGTGCGAATCTCGTAGCCAAAGGGCGTGCGGTTAAGCAACGCCCACACCGCAACCACCAGGATCGCCGCGAACAGCACGGCCAGATTAGCCCGTCCCAGATTCACACCAAGCAATGTGGTGAAGCGGGCCAGCATGCTGCCGGCCTGGATCGCCTCCGAGCGGAGCGACTGGGATCCCGGCGGCGTAAACACGTTGGTCAGCAGAAAGTCATATAACAGCACGACCACCGCGTTTAACATCAACGTGGACACGATCTCGTTAGCGTTGAGGTAGGCCTTCATCAGGCCGGGCAGCAAGCCCACCAGGAAACCAGCCAACATGGCGGCTGCCAAAGGCAGCAACACTGCCACCAGCGGCGGCATGGGCACGTAGATTGCGATTACCGCGGCAATCATGGCTGCCATGAACATTTGCCCCTGGGCGCCCAGGCTGAACTGCCGCGCCCGAAAGGGGATAGATACCGACAGCCCCAGGATGATGAGCGTCGTAGCATCCTCGATCCAGCGGCCGGTGCGGTTGGTGCGGCTGAGCGGTCCGCCGAGCAGCGACGAATAGGCCAGGATGGGGTCTTTGCCAACGATAAGCATGACCAGAAAGCCGACCAACAACGCCAGCGCGATGGTGCCGAGCGTGACAAGCACATCAATCATGGCCGTGCGGCGCCGCTCGCGTTGCACACGCGCGCGCTCCGCAGCACGATCGAAGGAAGGTGTGGTGGGGAGAGTTGCCTGCATAGCTCACCAGTTGCGCTCGATTTCTGCCTGCGTCATCGTCTTGGTGCCAAGCATGTATAAACCGACTTCCTCTTCGGTCAATCCATTCGTGGTGGGGAAGATGGCCACGATCCGGCCGGCATGCATCACCGCCAGCCGGTCTGACAAAGACATCACCTCACTCAGATCGGCCGATACGAGCAAGATCGCTACGCCGGCGTTGCGCGCCTTCACCAGTTGCTCATGCATGAATTCGGTCGCGCCGATGTCCACGCCGCGAGTGGGTTGCGCAGCGATCAGTAGCTTGGGCCGAGACGATAACTCGCGCGCCACGACGACCTTCTGCATGTTGCCGCCCGACAGCGAGCCGACCGGCAATGCGCCATCTGGGGTGCGAATTGCATATTGCTCGATCAGCACTTCCCCGTTGCGCGCAACTTCCGACGGTCGGAGAAAGCCACCTCGCGTGAACGGCTCGCGTTCGTAGCGATCCACGATCAAGTTTTCCTGAATGCTGGACTCCAGCGCTACGCCGTTGGTCAACCGATCTTCGGGGATGTGAGCGACGCCGGCCTGGCGCACGCCGCGCGGGGGCAAACCGGCAATGGACTTGCCCTCCAGCTCGATCACGCCGCCCAACGGGGCGCGCAGGCCGGCGATCACCTCGACCAGCTCGGTCTGTCCGTTGCCCTCCACGCCAGCGATGCCAAAGATCTCGCCGGCGTACACGTTGAATGAAACGTGCTTGAGCGCCTCGACGCCGGCCTCGGTCGCGTATTCGAGGTCGCGCACCTTTAGCACGACCGGCCCGCGCTGCACCGGCGGCTTAGCGATGTTCAGAAAGACCTCCCGGCCGACCATCATCTTCGCCAGCAAGTGCTCGTCGGCGTTTCGCTTGTCTATGGTGCCCACCATGCGCGCATCGCGCATCACGCTGATGCGATCGCTGATCTCCATCACCTCGCGCAGTTTGTGCGAAATGAAGATCACCGTCTTGCCGGCGTTTACGAGCTGGCGAATAGCCGCGAACAATTCGTGCGTCTCCTGAGGGGTGAGCACCGCCGTCGGCTCATCGAGGATCAACACATCGGCGCCGCGATACAACGCCTTGAGGATTTCGACGCGCTGCCGCATGCCCACCGGCACGACGTCCACCACCGCTTCGGGGTCCACGTTCAAACCGTATTGCTGGGCCAGGCTGGCCGTCGCAGCAACGGCCGCCCGTTTATCCACGAAGGCACCGCGCAGCGGCTCGGTGCCCAGCACGATGTTCTCCGCCACGGTAAACGATGGGACGAGCATGAAGTTTTGGTGCACCATGCCGATGCCCAGCGCGATCGCCTCGTGCGGCGTGTGGATGGTGACCGGCGCGCCTCGCAGGTAAATCTGGCCGGACGTCGGGCGCTCCATGCCGTACAAAATCTTCATCAGCGTGGACTTCCCCGCCCCGTTTTCGCCCACCAGGGCGTGGATCTCACCGGCCCGAACTTCGAACGACACGTCGTTGTCGGCCAGCACGCCGTTCGGATAAATCTTGGTGATGTTGCGCATCTCGATCAGCGGTGCGGCGGCTGAATCGGATGCAGTCGGCATTACCTGTGATGCGTGAGCGCTAATCGTTCGTCCTCCTCATACATCGGTGACTGTCATCGCGTCGGCTCCCTGCATCCACAGCGACCCGACGCGCAAAAACAAAAGGCGCGCGACGAGATTTAATCCGCCACGCGCCCGGTTGTCAAATGCCTCGCCGTTCGATTACTTGAACGCCGAATCCACTTTCACTTCGCCCTTGGCCACCTTCTCGAAGGCCGCCTTCACCTTCTCCTGAATCTCCTTGGAGACAAACTTTTGGTAGTTCTCGTTGTCGGCCACGCCCACTGCATTGGCGGCCACGCCAACGCTTTCCGGCGCGCCATACATGAGCTTGCCTTCGGCATCCAGCTTGGCCGCGCGCAGCAAGCCCTGGTCTACGTTCTTCAACATCGAGGTGATGATGGTGGCTTTCTGGGCGGGATCGGCAATGGTCTGGTATTGGTCGCTGTCCACGCCGAGCGCGTAGAGCTTCTTCTCGACCGCCGCTTCGAACACGCCATTGCCGGAGTTGCCCGCCACACCCCACACGATGGCCGCGCCCTGGTCGTACATCGAGTTGGCGATCTCTTTGCCCTTGGCCGGGTTGTTGAACGGGCTGTCGCCGCCGACATACTGCACCAGCACGTTCTCTTCCGGATCAAGGCCGGATTCGGCAAAGCCCTGCTTGAAGCCGACGATGAAGTCGTTGATGACGGGGAAATCCGCGCCGCCTACGATGCCGACCTTCGTTCGCCCCTCGGCGCCCGGCAGTTTGCCTTCTTTGATCAACTCGCCGACCAGCACCCCAAGCAGGTATGACCCTTCGTTCTGCCGGAAGAGGACGGTGTAGACATTCTCGCACTTATTGCTGCAGCCGCCTTCCTTGCCCTCGTAGTCCGGGCCGGCGTCGAACATCCAGAACTTCTTGTCCGGATGCTGGGGCGCGACCCGGCTGATGTAGGCGCTCATATCGAAGGTGCCGGCGATCAGGATATCGTAGTCATCCGCTGCGGCCGCATCTTCGAGCCCAGGTTCCCACTTGTTGCGGTCATAGCCCAGTTCAATGGTTCTGACCTCGTACCCCAGCTCGCTCTTCATCATGTCCATGCCGCGCTGGGCGCTGTCGAAGAACGACTTATCGCCGAGCGTGCCGTTCAGCACGAGCTTGACGCGCTTCTTTGCAGCCGGCGCCGGAGCTTCGGCGGCAGGCGCCTGGGTAGCAGCGGGCTGAGCCGGAGCGGCTGGCGCAGCCGGCGCAGCGGGGGCACACGCAGCAAGCACCATGCTGGCAGCAACAGTAAGTCCGAACAGGACGCTGACTTTCTTGCTCACGTTTTTCTCTCCTTTTGATGTGACTTGGGGAAATGAACTGGTTCGTGATTATAGCGACGAGTCCTCGATTTGACGCAATAACCTTTCCAAATAGCCTCGGTCACGGTCCGACCATTCGGGGTAAACCTGCGCACCGACGGCCAGGAAGTGGCGCAGATCGCGCCCCATGGCCCGACCACGCGCCGTGTGCATATCCAGCGCATAATCGGGAATGACGGGCCGGAGGCCTTCACCTACTGCGCGCCCTATCCAGTTCAGCATCTCATCGCTGCTGCGGTCTTTCTGCCGTGCGCACAGATAGCGCACGGCATGGATGGCGAACAGCATACGATCGCCCTCGCCGTACCGGTAGCGATGCGCCGCGCGCTCAAGTGACTCGACCAGCACCGGCGCAAACGGCTCAGCCAGGCCGACATCTTCTACCGCTATCACGCATAGCCGATCCCACAACTTCTGCTCCAGGTCTTCGCTCGTCACTAGCATCTCGTAGGCCAGCAGACAGGCGTTTTCGGTGTTTCCCCGGCGGATCTCTTTCTGCAATGCCGAGATCACCTCGTCGGCAGCGAAGCCATGAACCGTCCTGACCTGCGTCCAGGGATCGAACCGATTCTCCATGACTACACCTCCATCAGCTCTCCGTCGGTGACCAGCCGCTGACGCCTGGCGACTAACGCTTCGTGCGCCGCATCAAGCCGCTCGCACGCTGCGCGATAGTCCACGGTGAGCAGCCGACCATCGCGCATTAGCCAGCGACCATCCACCATTACGTCCGTCACCGACATGCCACTCACGGCATACACCAACGCAGTGTAAATGTCCTGCGCGCGATGCGGCGCGAAGCCCGGCGCATCCAGGTCAATCGCGATCAAGTCGGCGCGCTTGCCTGCTTCGAGCGAGCCTGTTTCGCTGCCCAGTCCAAGCGCGCTCGCGGCGCGCGTCGTGACCATTTCCACGATGGTTCGGGCCGGGATCGGATTCGGCACGCCTTCTCGATAGGACATCAGCTTGCCCAAGATCTGCATCTCTTTGAACAGATCGTAGGAGTTATTGGCCGTCACATTGTCCGTTCCCAGTGCAACGCCGATGCCCTCGGCCAGCATGCGCTTGAGCGGCGCAGCCGGTTTACCGGCGCGCATGCATGCCGAAGGCGCAATGACCGCTGTGAATGGAGCTGCCGCCAGCGTTGCCAGGTCCTCATCGGGGATGGTCAAGCAGTGCGCTGCGATCAACCGTCGGTCCAGCATGCCGATGCGCTTCATCTGCTGAACTGCTGTTGTGCCGTAGTGCTGCAGGCAATAGGCGTCTTCCTCTCCCGATGTCGCCAGATGGATGTGCAAGCCGGCCGCGTATTCATCGGCCAGCGCCAGTTCGGCCTGAATCGTCGTCAACTGGTTATCCACGAAGAGGGCGTGCGGGCCGATCCATCCGGCAAGGCGCGGATCGTCGCTCAGCGATTCCAGGAACCCCGCCGTTGCGCGCAAGGCCCAATCGCGCGCATTTGCGTCGCCTAGTTCGACCACACCGTAGGCCAGCGCCGCTCGCATGCCGCTTGCCCGAACCGCCGGGGCAATGCGATCCATGTAGAAGTACTGGTCGGCAAAGCAGGTGGTGCCGGTGCGGATCATCTCGGCACACGAGACGCTGACCGCAGGTGGCACCATATCGGGCGTCATGGCCAATTCCCACAACCGGATGCCTTCGAACCAGCCCTCCAGCGTGAGCAACGAATATCCTTCTGCCAGGCCGCGGAAGAGGGTCATCGGCGTGTGCGTGTGCGCGTTGATCAACCCCGGCATGAGCAGGCGACGCCCCAGCGCGACCCGCTTGGCCTCGACACCGTCAAACTGCGCGCGCGGAGCCACTGCCAGGATGTGGGTGCCTTCCAGCAATACGCCGGCGTCGTAATGGATGGCGCCCCGGCCATCCATCGTCAGGGCCACATCGGCCAGCAGCAACGTCTTCACAGCGTCCAGGCTCGCTCGATCATGCGCCAGGCCGCATCGGCATGCACGGCCACCACGACGCGCGCGTTGGGCCGTGGGTGACGGTAATCTAGCGATGACAACGCGCGTCCGATAGAAGCGCCAATGTCCACCCGCACGCGCGCCCGCAACTCACGCGCGATGATGCGCTCGTCTAGAGCGACCGCCATCGCCAGCGGATCGGGCAGCGGGACACCGGTGAAGCCGAATCTCGCCTTCCACACATGCACTACGCGAGTCATGCCGGCGAAGAACACAGCCCGAGCTGAGGTGCCTGCGCAGATGCGCTCGAACGTCTCGAACGGCATCATCTGATCGAGCGATACTTCCCAGGGCAACACAACCACGTTGGAGAAGCGATCGAAGACCACGCGAGCCGACTCTGGATCGGCGGCAATGTTGAATTCGGCAGCCGGGGTTTGATTGCCGCGGGCCTGCCAGGCACACCCCATCACCACCAGCCTGGCCAAGCATTCAGGCAGATCGGGATCGAGGTTGCAGGCCAGTGCAATGTTGGTGAGTGGGCCGAGTGCGATGAGGCCCAGGTCGCCCTCGTGCGCTCTCGCCAGCCGGACAATGGCGAGAGCGGCATGCTCTTGCTCTGGCCGGCGTTCTGTCTTCGCCAAACCAGCATCGCCCAAGCCGTCCGCTCCATGGAACTCTTCGGCGTGGATGTGCGATTCGATCATCGGGCGGTCGCAACCGGCGTGAATTGGCACATCAACCTTCAGGACGTCAAGCACAGCGCCCACGTTAATGTTGACCTTGCTTACATGCACGTTGCCGGTAACAGTGGTGATGGCCAGTATGCGGTGGTCTGGCCAGTCGGGGACGAACGGCATGGCGATGGCAATCGCATCATCCACCCCAGCGTCGGTGTCAATGATCCAATGCATGCGCGAGTTCTATCGGCGAGTCGGAAAAGCGCAAGCGGATGACCCCTCATCCGCTTGAACGACATCTGTGGAATTGAAGTGGACCTGAGGGGATTCGAACCCCTGACCTCCTCCATGCCATGGAGGCGCGCTC
>JAIMBB010000065.1 GCA_023511655.1 Anaerolineae bacterium | reverse complement strand
GCTCCCTTGGGGAAGGACCTCGACGCGGACGCCGATGTGCTGATCAACGCCGGGACCAAGGCGATGGACGAACCGGATGTCAAACGCGGCCTGGACGAAGCCGCCTACGACCAGCTAAAGCAAGGTGCGGGGCGGGTGATCTTCGCCTCCTCCAAGTCGGAAGAGGTCTCCTACGTCATGCCCAACGCGCCGAACAGCCTTTTCACGCAATGTCTGCTCGAAGCGATCAACGGCCAGGCCAAACACGAGGGGGACGGCTTGTTGCGCATCTTCGACGTGGTTTCGTATGTGTTTCGGGAAGTGCCCAGGCGGCACGCCAAGCAACATCCCATCTTCAAGGTAAACGACCTGGACGCCAACTTCCCGCTGGCCCTCTACAAAGGCGGCGAAAAGACGCTGGTGGCCGAGCCGGTGCAGCCGACCACAGCGGCCGACTTGATCGCGATGCTGCCCAGACGAATCGTGCTCAACACGTCGAACATCGTCGCCATTCGCGACTTCGTCGAACAGCATTACGATCCGGGTGAGATGGATGTGTTGTGCGCCGATGTCGCGGCGCTGGTCGAGGAACGCACCGGCAAGCCCACCCGGCTGAGCCTGAGCGTGATCGGCGCGGCTGGTAAGCCCCAGAAGCTGGCCGCGCAGATGATCGCCGAGTATCTGAACCGGCGCGGCTGGTTGCCCTATCTGGTCGAAGTGCTCCGGCGCGACTTCCCCGACGAAGTGTGACCGTTGCTCCAAGCTCCGACCGCGTATGGAAATCGTAATGCCGAAGGTCGGCCTGACGATGACGGAAGGCGTCATCGTGCAATGGCACAAGCGCGAGGGGGATTTCGTCCGCGCTGGAGAGCCGCTGTTCACCTTCGAGACGGAGAAGTCCACCCTCGACTACGAATCGCCGGCCTCCGGCGTGTTGGTCAAAATCCTTGTGCCGGAGGGCGGGAGCGCGCCATGCCTGGCGCCCGTGGCGTTCATCGGTGAGCAGGGTGAGGTGCCGGCTCCCCCTCCCTCGCGCGACATTCGCCAGTTGAGGATCGAAGAGCCGGGGGTGGAGAGCGAAGGCGCCTCGGTCGAGGCGGGGACCTCGCCACGCCGGCCGATCTCGCCGCGAGCCAGGCTACGGGCTCGCGAGCTGGGCGTTGATCCGGCGCAGGTGGTCGGCAGCGGGCCGGGCGGCGCGATCCGTGAGCGCGACATCCTGGCAGCCGCTCGCCCCCGGCAGGCCATTCGGGCGACGCCGGTCGCCCAGCGGATTGCCGCCGAGCTGGGCGTGGACCTGGCCGAGGTGACCGGCACCGGCCCTGATGGACGCATCACCCGTGAAGATGTCGAGCGCGCCGGCCGGCAGTTGGGCATTGGTCGCGAAAAGGAAGAAGCGGGGGGTGAGGAGCCGAAAATCGCCGGCGAGGCGTTGGCGGCGCCTCAACCCTTGTCGCCCGCTCGGCGCGTCACCGCGCAGCGCATGGCAGCCAACGCCCAGGCTGCGCCGCACGTCACCCTGTTCGCCGAAGCCGACGCTGCTCACCTGGTCGCCGCGCGCGAGCAAATCGGCGCCGAGTTGAAAGAGAAGATCAGCTACAACGTGCTGTTTGTCGCCATTTGTGCCCGCGCCTTGAAGGAACATCCTTACATGAATGCGAGCTGGGTCTCGCAACTGCCGGATCAGCCCGAACAGCCCGGCGTGTTGCAACATCCGTTCATCCACATCGGCCTGGCAGTGGATACGCCGCGCGGGTTGTTTGTGCCCGTGGTGCGCGACGCCGGCGCGAAGTCGCTGGCGCAGATCCATCGCGAGTGCACCGACCTGGTGGGACGAACGCTGGAAGGCCGCATCCGACCCGACGAGCTGCGCGGCAGTACCTTCACCATCACCAACCTGGGCATGTTCGAGGTGGACGCGTTCACGCCGATCGTCAATTTGCCGGAGGCCGCTATCCTCGGCGTCGGTCGCCTGGCAAAAAAGCCGGTCGCGCTGGAGGATGGCGCGATCGTCGCGCGCCCGATGCTCACGCTCAGTTTGTCGTTCGATCATCGCGTGGTGGACGGCGCGCCGGCGGCCAGATTTCTGCAGCGCGTCAAGCAACTGATCGAGCGACCGTTTGCGCTGCTGGTGTAATCGCCCTCTCAGCAACTACACACCTGGGGGAGATAGAGTGGTGGTGGCGACGGTGTCGGTAGTGTCGTCGGTGTCAGTGGTGTCGCTTGTGCCAGGCGACGCTGCTTGATGCTTCTCGGCCGATTTTACGTGTGAGGTGTTGGATGGCAAAAGTGGTGGTGATTGGCGCGGGGGTAGGCGGGGCCACGGCGGCGGCGTTGTTGGCTAAAGCCGGGCATGATGTGACGGTGCTCGAAGCCCACGTATATCCAGGTGGGTGCGCAGGGACGTTTTATCACCGGAAATATCGCTTCGACGCCGGCGCGACGCTGGCCGGCGGCTTTCACCCCGGCGGCCCGCACGACGTGGTCGGCAGGTTGCTGGGGATCGAGTGGAAGGTGCGGCCGGTCAATCCGGCCTGGCGGGTGCTGTTGCCTGACCGGGAGGTAACGCAGTTCGGCGACCCTGAGCGATGGCGCTCCGAAGTGAAGCAGGCGTTTGCCGACAGCCGGCAGCGCGATCGCATCGTGCGGTTCTTTCGAGATGCCGAGCGGGTCAGCGATGCGGTGTGGGACTTCGCTTCGCGCAAGCCGGCCTGGCCGCCGGCGGGCATCGGCGACCTGTTGCGCACGGCTGCCGCACTGCGCCCACAGACGCTGATCACCCTGCCGCATCTGTTCGAGACGATGGGCGCATGGGCGCGACGGAGCGGCGTGACCGACCGTGCAGCGCTCACCTTCCTCGACGCGCAGTTGCTCATCAGCGCGCAGACCACGAGCGACAACGCCAGCGCGTTGTTCGGCGCGGCGGCATCCGACCTGCCGCGCAAGGGAGTGACGCATCCCGAAGGCGGCATCGGCGGCATCGCCGAGCAGCTCGTCGAGGCCGTGCGCCGCTTCGGCGGGCAAGTCCTGTTCCGACAGGAGGTGACGCGACTGGAGGTGAAGGCCGGCCGCGTGGCCGCAGCCCACACCGATAAGGGCGGGCGCTTCGAATGCGACTTGTGCATCGCCAACCTTACGCCGTGGGACCTGGCGCGATTGTTGGGCGAGGATGCGCCGGCAGCGCTGCGCCGCGAAACGCGCATGCGCGCGGAGCCGTGGGGCGCGTTCACCCTCTACCTCGGCGTCGAAGACGAAGCGGGCCAATCTCCAATCTCCGAAATGAAATCCGTGGACCATTACCAGGTCGTCGGCGCCTACGACCGGCCGCTGGGCGAGGGTAACTCGATCTTCATGTCATTTTCTGAGCGGGGCGACTTGAAGCGCGCGCCGGCCGGCCATCGCGCATTGACGATCAGCACCCACACGCGCCTGGCCGAGTGGTGGGAGCTGCGCGAGACGCCTGGCGCCAAGCGCGCGTATGACGATCGCGTGGCCGAATATACCGAACGCCTGCTGGGCCTGGCGGAGCGCGCTGTGCCGGGATTGCGCCGCCGAATCCGCCTGCAACTGCCGGGCACCCCGGTCACGTTTCAGTTCTACACGCGGCGACATCGCGGCGGGGTGGGTGGGTTTCCGTTCACCAGCCTGTTCGCTGCGCGTGGGCCGTGGACGGGTTTGCCGAATGCCTGGCTGGTGGGCGACTCGATCTTCCCCGGCCAGAGCACGGCCGGCGTGACGATGGGCGCTTTGCGCGTGGCCGACGACGTGTTGCGCGCATATCCACTGGTCGCCCGACGGGTTTTCTCGACTGCTGCCCGGTAAGGTTGCGCTTGCCGTCGCGCGCCATCGGTCGAATCCAGCCGCGATCGCGCTCAGCCGATCTTGTGCTCAGCCAATCAGGATGTGTGCGTCGGGATACGCCACCAGCGTCTTGCGGCGCGGGACGGCCAGCGCCGCGACCACCGTCAGCGCGCCCAGGCGACCCCAGAACATCATCAGCATGATGACCAATTGGCCAAATGGCGAGAGGCTGCCGGTGATCCCTAGCGATAGGCCGCAGGTGGCAAAAGCCGAGGTCACCTCGAACAGCGCCTGCAGAAAAGTGACGTTGGGTTGCGAGATGGCGATCAGATACGTGGACGTGATGACCGCGACCAGCGAGACGGTCAGCACCGCGCCGGCCCGGCGGACGCTCTCCTGGCCGATGGTGCGGCCGAGCACCCGTGCATTCGGGAAGCCGCGCACGTAGCTCCACATCGAGATCAACATCGCCATGAGCGTGCCGGTGGTGATGCCACCGCCCATCGAGGCCGGCGCCGAGCCGATGAACATCAGGCCGATCAGCGTGAGGTGCGCGCCGGCCGAGAGCGCTTCGAGGTTGGGGAAGCCGGAGAAGCCCGCCGTGCGCGCCGAGATCACCTGAAACAGCGACAGCCCCAGCCGTTGATGCGCCGGCGCGTCGTGCAGCGCCCCTGGCGTCAGCGTCTCGGCCAGGAACATCGAAAGCGCCCCGCTCAGGTTCAGCCAAAGCACGATGAACAACGTCAGCCGAGTGTGCAGGGTGAGCGTGCGCGAGCGCGGCCAGGCGATCACGTCGGACACGACCGGGATGCCCAACCCGCCGATCACGATTAGCACGGCGAAGATGGCCATGGTGAGGCCGTCGTTCGGCACCCCGGTCGGGAACTGTGGCAGGCCGGTGAACAGGTCGAAGCCGGCATTGCAGAATGCCGAGACGGCGTGAAAGAGCGCATAGCGGATGGCGTCTGCCTCGCTCAGCGGCAGGACGGTGCGCCAATGCAGCCATAGCATCAGCGCGCCGATCAGCTCGATCAACACCACCACTTTGAACACGCGGCGCGTGAGGACGACGATCTCGGTCAGGCTAACTAGCCCGAGCGAATCGCGCAGCGCCAGCCGGTCTTCCAACGGCATCTGGCGCCCGATCAAGCGATAGACCAGCACTGCCAGCACCATGAAGCCGACGCCGCCGATCTGGATGAGCGCCATCAGGACGACCTGGCCGAACACGGTCAGGTCGCGGCCCGGCGCGATGACCGTTAGCCCCGTGACCGAGAGGGCCGAGACGGCCGTGAACATCGCTTCGTTGATTTGCAACGGCCGCACGGCGCCGATGCCGGGCAACATGAGCAGCAGCGAACCGAGCAACGCCAGCAGCGCCAGACCTAGAACCAGGCGAACCGGTGGCGGGATGCGCACGTCATCGCGCCGGATGCGTGTGACGAACCTCATTCGCCCTCGGTGCAGCGTTCGATATCGGCGGACTTACCGATGACGACCAGCACATCGTCGGGTTGCGGCACGAAGTCCTGCGCCGGCGAGACGATCAGGTGGTCTCCTCGCTTGACCGCCAGCACGTGCAGATTCAGCTTGCGCAGGTCGGAGCGATTAAGCGGGGTGTTGGTGATGCGGGCGGGCGCCTTGATTTCGCTGATGGCGTAGCCGGGGCCGAGGTCCATTTGGCCGAGCATGCCGGGGATGGTGAGTTCGAGCGCCAGGCGGTGGCCGGCTTCATATTCCGGCAATACGACGCGGTTGGCGCCGACTTTGAGCAGGATGTCGCGTTGACGGATGTTCAGCGCCTTACAGATGATGTTCGGGATGCCCAGCTCGCGCAGCGCCACCGTGGTCAGCAGGTTGGCCTCGAAGTTGGAGCCGATGGCGACGATGACGGTCTTGAACGAGGTAATGTCCACCTCGCGCAACGCAGCTTCGTTGGTCGAGTCGAGCACGGCTGCCTGGGTAAGTTCATCGGCGAGTTCCTGCACCAGTTCGGGGGAGCGGTCAATGCCCAGCACGATTGCCCCACGACTAATCAGGGTGCGCGCCAGGCTGGAGCCGAACCGACCCAGGCCGATGACGGCGAATTCATTCGTAACGTTGTTGCGCGGCATGATTCGACACGGGCACTGGGCGAACCTCGGCTGGTCGTAGCGGCCTTGTTGTCAGCGGGTGCGGAATCGCACAGGCAGGGGTGGAGGGTCGCGCTTGGGATCAAGGTAATCCAGCTTGGTCGGCATCTTGGCCGGGGCGAAGCCGAACACGCGATGTACGCCGCCGATCTCGGTGGTGCGGTTGTACGACAGCGCGTCTATTTCCATCTCGGTCAGCGCGTTGCGGCAACGTGCGAGGAAAGCGGCGACCTGTCTGGTCAGCGCGCTGGGCACGCGCACCAGGCGCCGCGGCCGATGGACAGCCCTCATGGTGAGCTGGGCGATGTCGGCGAGGGTGAGGGCTTGTGGTCCGCCGATCGGCACCACCTGCCGGAAGGTCGAGCGCGTGTTCAGGCAGCGCTCGACGCAGGCAGCCACATCGCCCACCCAAATCGGCTGCAGCTTGGTGGCGCCTCCGTGCGGCAACGGCATGACGAGGGGAAAGTCGGTCGCGACGCCAGCCAGCCAGGAGGTGAGCCAATCGCCCTCGCCGTATACCACTGCCGACTTGAGCACCGTGAAGTTCAGGCCGCTGGCGCGCACGATCTCCTCCGCCTTGCCCAGGCTGCGCTGCAGCGGATAGGGCGAGCGCGACTCCGCGCCCAGGCAGCTCACCACGATCAGGCGTTTGATGTTGGCCCGCTTCATGGCCGAGATGACGTTGCGGGTGCCGGCGATGTTGACCGCTTCGAAGGTGTCTTCTTCCGTTTCACGGCGCAGATAGGCCAGGTGCACGACGGTGTCACAGGCGCCGCCGTCGGTGATCGCTTCGTAGATCGAATCCTCGTTGCGCACGTCGCCGCCGGTGATGACCACGCGGCGCGGGCAGCGATGTTCGACGCCCCAGTGGAACAGACACTTCACCTGGTGTCCCGAGGAGACCAGTCGCTCGACGACCGCCCGTCCGATGCAGCCCGTTGATCCTGTGACGAGAATCATGATGGCAAGGTAAACCCAAGTGTCAACGCCGCGACGAAGAATAACACCTGCGTCGCTGCACTTCCACCCCACATCATGAACGCAGCCAGCGTCTCACCTCTGCCATACAACACCAGCCCAAGGGCCACGCTGACGCCCAGCGTGATGAGCCCTAAGAAGGGTGGAATGAACAACTGTGACTTTTCGCCGAACCGATCCACGCCCCCGTTGGCGTCGAAATGCAACGCCACCTGCGCCGGCGCTGCGGGGAAGCGTGCCGCGCTCAAGCCGAACAGGGCCAAGTTTAGTGCGATCGCCAGAATCAGCAAGGTTAGTGCGGTTTTGTCGCGCCAAATTCGCCAGGTCGCAAAAGCGGGCAACAATCTTGCGTGCACCACGTTCTGGGTGGGGCGCATCTCCAACCGCATCCGGAAGGACTCCATAAAGGCTTCGTCGTCGTAGGGCGAAACGGCGTAGCTGCATTCCGGCGTCACGACCACGATCTGTTGGTCTGGTGAGGCCGTGGCGTAGAAACGCACCTTGCCCAGCGCCGGATGCCGGCCTGTGCCGAACCACCATCCCGGCAGGGGCACGCGCAACAACCGCAGCTCGTCGGCGACATCCTCACCCGCGATCACGCGTTGTACGTCGCCCATCGGCACCACCTCGCGCAGCGTCCCCCAGCGGATCACGAACGCGTTTCGATCAAGCGAGTAGCTGATGGACGCCAGTTGGTAGGTCTGGTAGCCGAGCCAGGCAGCGCAGGCCAAAAGGGCCAGCGCAGCGAGGGCGAACAGAAATGTGAGCGCGGAGAGCGGGATGAGGATGGCTGCGGCCGCGAACGCGATCGCGCCGAACACCGCCACCGCGATTGCCAGCACACCGCTCGTGAAAGCCAGCCGCGAATCTGCATCAAAGACGTTCATCGGCGATTACAAAAGCGCGGCGGGCGCAGCGCGCGCCGCCAGGCTGAGTATACCCGCGTGGGCGTCTGCATCCGGTGACGTTGCATCGCATGATGGGGTTTATACGCCCAACCGGTTGCGGCGCACGATCTCGTCGCCGGTCTGGACGGTCCTGGGACGATGGCCGGGCAAGGGGAGGATGCGCTCGTGCAGTGCGTCCAGGAACCATGTCGGTTGGGGGAAGAAGATGTCCTCCATCTCGGCCGGCGGCACGATCCAATTGCGCGCGCCCAGCACGACAACCGGGCCATCGAGCGCGTCGAAGGCGAGCTGCGATAGGTTCGAGGCGACGGTGTGAGCAAACGAGCCGCGCTCGCAGGCATCCGCAGCCACGATGGCCCGACCGGTCTTACGCACCGACGCGACCAACGGCTCGTAGTCCAGTGGGTTGAGGAAGCGCAGGTCAATCACCTCGGCGCTCACGCCATAGCGCGCCAGTTCGTCGGCCGCTTCGAGCGCTGCGTAGAGCGTGGCGCCGATGGTGATGAAGGTGACGTCGCTGCCTGGGCGCCGCACGGCCGGCTGGCCAAGCGGCACTTCGTAGTATTCAATCGGCACGCCACCAGGCACCAGCTTCTCCGGCTCTGGATACAGGCGTTGCGACTCGAAGAACACCACCGGGTTGCTGCCGCGCAACGCCAGGTTCATCATCCCCTTGGCGTCGTAAGGCGTGGCCGGGAAGAACACGTGTAACCCCGGAATATGCGCGACCAGCGCGCTCCAGTCCTGTGAATGTTGCGCGCCGTACTTGTTGCCCACCGATACGCGCAGCACCAACGGCATGGCGAGCACGCCGCCGCTCATGGCCTGCCACTTGGCCATCTGGTTGAATATCTCATCGCCGGCGCGGCCCATGAAATCGGCATACATCAATTCGACCACGGCGCGCCCGCCGCACAGGGCATAGCCGACGCCGGTGCCGACGATGGCCGCCTCGCTGATCGGCGCGTTGAACAGCCGGTGATACGGCAACGCCTCGGTTAGCCCGCGGTAGACGCCGAACGCGCCGCCCCAGTCGCGGTTCTCTTCGCCGTAGGCGATGAGGGTTGGGTCTTCGTAGAAGCGGCTCAGGATGGCCTCGGTCAACGCTTCGGCATAGGTCAGCGTCCTCAGTTTGGGGTAGGGCTTGCCCTCGGCGTCGAAGGCGAAGCGATGCTTCTCGGCCAGTTGCTTCAGCCGGCTTTGCTCGCGAGGGATCAGCACCTGTGGGCTGCCGGTCGCGCCTTGCGCGGGGTGAGGCGCGGCGGAGAACATCAGCGCTTCGATCTCATCGCCGCGCGCGGTCAGGCGCGGCGAGCGTTCGAGCGACGCAGCCGCCTCCAGCACGCGGCGCACGCGCTCGCGGGCCACCTCGGCGATGTCGTCGAGCGTGACCGCGTCGGCATGAGCGTTCGCGAGCAGGTAATCGCGGAAGGCGAGCAGCGCGTCGTGCTGTTGCCAAAGCTTGATTTCGTCGGCGTCGCGATAGGACGAAGCATCGGAGGGCGAGTGCCCGCTGAAACGGTACGTGACCGTGTCGAGCAACACCGGGCCCTGTCCGGCTTCCAGCACTTTGCGCTTGCGGGCGATGGCGTCGGCCACAGCCAGCGGATTGAACCCATCCACCCGCTCGGCGTGCATGGCGTGCGGATTCACTCCGAGCGCAATGCGCGCCAGCACTTCGAAGCCCATCGTCTCGCCTTTGGGCTGCCCACCCATGCCATAGAAGTTGTTCATGAAGTTGAACAGGATGGGCGGATGGCCGCCGATGTCGGCGTCCCAGAGGGTGTGAAACTGATCCATGGCGGCGAAGTTCATCGCTTCCCATACCGGCCCGCAGCCGGCGCTGGCGTCACCGATGTTGGCAATGACGATGCCAGGGCGTCGGTGAATGCGTTTGTAGAGCGCAGCGCCGGTGGCGATGTCGGCCGACCCGCCGACGATGGCGTTGTTCGGCATCACGCCGAAGGGCGGGAAGAAGGCATGCATGCTGCCGCCCATGCCGCGGTTGAAACCGGTGGCCCGCCCGAAGATCTCGGCCAGCGTGCCGTACAAGACATACATGATGGCCAGCTCCTGGATGTCGGTCTGATGGCAGACGGCCGGCATTTGCTCGACCACGCGCAGAATCGCGCCGTCCAGATACTGCTCCATCACGCGCTGGAGATCGGCATCGGACATTTTGACGGCTGCGCTCAGGCACTTGGCGATGATCTCGCCATGGCTGCGGTGGGAGCCGAAGATAAAGTCGTCGGCGGTGAGGTGATAGCACTGACCTACGGCAGCGGCTTCCTGGCCGATGGAGAGATGAGCCGGGCCGCGGTGGTGGTAGCTGATCCCCATGTAGCTGCCTTCTTTTTTGATCCGGTCGAGCATGGTCTCGAACTCGCGGATCAGCACCATGTCGCGGTACATGCGCACCAGGTTGGCCGAGCCGTACTGCGCAGCTTCAGCAGCCGGGTCGGAGACGTAGGCGTTGAGCGGAATTTCAGGACCGGTCAGCACGCCTGGTGCGCGTGCTTCGGTTGGGTCAATCAGGATGGATTTGGGCATGGGGACGGGTGGTGTCGGATGGTGTCGATGGTGTCGATGGTGTCGGTGGTGAGGTTCAACGCGCGAGCAGGAGTTCGAACTGCGCGAGGTTGTTCGCCAGCGCTTGCAGGAATTTCGCGCCTGGCGCGCCGTCCACGACCTGATGGTCGATAGTGAGCGACAGCGCGAGGTGTGGTGCGAAGACCACTTCGGCAGCGCTCACGGCGCTGATGACTTTCCCCGGGCCGGTCGGCTTCAGGGTGATGCTGCCTACACCAAGGATGGCGACCTGCGGCGGGTTCAGGATCGGGGTGAAGCTCTCGACGCCCAGGCTGCCCAGGTTGGTCACGGTGAACGTGCCGCCGGTCAGCGCGTCCGGCGCCAGTTTGCCGGCCATGGCCTCGGCGGCCAGCGCGCCTGCGGCGTCGGCCAGTTGCTTCAGCGTCAGGCGGTCGGCATCGCGGATCACCGGCACCAGCAACCCGCGCGGGGTATCCACCGCAAAGCTGAGATGGACGCGCCGGTATTGCTGAAGCTCGCTGCCGTCGAAGGTGGCGTTCAGCGCCGGGAACTGCGTCAGCGTGCGCGCCACGGCGAATAGCACCAGGTGGTTGATGGTGATGTCGCGCAGGCCGAGCGATTCGTCGCTGGCCTTCAACCGTTCGCGGTAGGCCAGCAACGCTCGCGCGTCGGCGCTGGCATGCAACGTCAGTTGGGCAGTGGATTGCAGTGAGCTGCGCATCCGTTCGGCGATGACCCGCCGGACGTGGGTGAGCGGCAGGGTGTCGTACTCCTCTGCGCCCTGGGCAGGTGCGCTGCGTCGCCTGTCGCTCTCTGTGGGTATCAGGTCGTGTTTGGTCACCCGCCCACCGGGGCCTCTGCCGCGCTCCGGGGCGATGTAGCCGCCGCGCTCGACCATCGCGCGGGCGACGGGCGTCATGCGCATCGGCCCGGCTTGCCTTTGTGCAAGCGCCGCCTGTACGTCGCGCTCGATGATGCGTCCGCCGGGGCCGCTGCCGGTGAGCTGGGCCGGGTCGAGCGCGTTGCTTTGGGCCAGCCGGAGCGCGCGCGGGGAGATCGCCGGCGGCGTGGCGTGCGCAGGTGCGTCCGAGGGTTGCGGGTCGGCCTCGCTGGGCGTCCTCGCTTCGTGTTCGGCCTCACCGATCAGGGCGATCGGCGTCTGCACCGGCACGTCATCACCGACGTTGACCAGGTGTTGCAAGAGCACGCCGCCGACCGTGCTGGGGACATCCAGCGTGCTCTTGTCGGTCTCCACGGTGCAGATCGGCTCGCCGACTTCGACTCGGTCGCCGGGTTGTTTGAGCCACGTCACGATGATCGAACTTTCGACGGAATTGCCCAACCTGGGTAAAAGGACTTGCGTTGCCATAGACCTTCACACACGGCTTCACATGGTGATGAGCACTTTCATGGCCTGGCCGCTGCGCATGAGTTCCACGCCGCGCGCCAACTCGCTCAGCGGCAGGCGATGCGTGATCAACCTGCTCGGCGCGATCAGGCCGCTTTCCAGCAAAGCGATCGTTTGCACAAAGGGATTCAGCCCGACGAACGCGCCGATCACGGTCAAATCATAGCGGGTGATGGTGTATTGGTTCACCGGCGGGCTATCGTGCGGGCGGAGGCCGAAGAGGAGGACGTTGCCTCCCCGCCGGGCCAGCGCGATGGCGCTGTTGATCTGATTGCCGACCGCATCTATCACCAGGTCGCAGCCGATGCGGGTCAGGGCGGTCACCGCGCCCTTTAGATCCGTCTCGGCTGGGTTGATGGCCGTCGCGCCCAGGACTTCCTCGACGAAGCGCAGCCGATACGGCACGACGTCGGACATGAGCACGTGGCCTGCGCCGTGCGCGCGCGCTACCATGGCGAACAGCGCTCCCATTGGCCCCGCGCCGATGATGCACACGTTGTCCCCAGGATGGATGGGCGCGCGCGCCAGCGCACCCACCACGCACGAGAGCGGCTCGAACAGCGCCGCATCCTCCAACGCCACGCGGTCGTTGATTTTGTAGAGCGCGCGCTCCGGCACAAGTGCGTAGGGGGCGAACGTGCCGTCGAGGGTGGTGCCAATGGTCTGGTAGTCGGTGCACTGGTTGTCCAGCCCGCGCCGGCAGTATTCGCATCGGCCGCACGTCAACCGCGGCGCAATCACCACGCGATCGCCTGGCTTGAACGAGGTGACTGATTGGCCGACCGCGGCGACCTCGCCGATCCCCTCGTGGCCGATGACGATGCCGGGCTTGGCCTTGTGCGCCGGTGGCACGGCCAGGATGTTGAGGTCGGTGCCGCAGATGCCGCTGGCGTGAATCCTCAGCAATACGTCGTCGTCGCGAACAATGCGCGGGGTGGGGCGATCCTCGTAGCGCAGTTTGCCCTCGCCCACGAAGATGGGAACGTGCATCATCATTGGTCAGTGACGGCTGGCGCGCCCAATTCGTCGCCCGCCTGGAGCGCGCATGGGTCACCGAAGACGCGCAACCGAGGCACGCGCCACGAGCCTGATCTTCGAAAGTATATCTTCGGCCGATACCCCCGGCGTGCTCTCAAACGGGCCTGGCCCAATCGGCCGACGCCGCCGACCGATACACCGCCTCAATCAGCCGCTGCACGCGAAGCCCATCGTCCAACCCCGGCGATGGCTCGCGGCCATCCCAGATCGCCTTGAGGAACCGATATTGACATTCGGCATGCGCCCGCGGCACGCCCACCGGCGCAGTCCAATCCGGCGCGAGCTGGCCATCGTAGCGCCCCACCGTTTCGACGCGGGTGAAGCCTTTGTGAGGGCTGCGCGTGTCGTAGGTGTAGAGCCAGTTCGGTTCTTCGAGCGCGAAGCGCAGCGCGCCCTTGTCTCCGCGCACTTCGAACCAGATGTCGTTGGTTGCGCCGGTCGCCACGCGCGACATTTCCCACGTGCCCAGCGCGCCATCGGGCGTGCGCAACTGAACGAAAGCCATGTCCTCGACGTCCACGTCTTCCATCTCGCTGCTACCCTTTGCCTTCGGACGGCGCTTGTGCGGCGTGTCGGTCACTGCGCGCACCTCGGCCACGTCGCCCACCAGGAAGGTCGTCAGGTCAATCAAATGCGCGCCGCTGTCAATCACGATGCCGCCGCCGGCCTGGGCCTTGCGCAAGCGCCATGCCATCGGGCGTGCCGGGTCTATGTAGCTGGCGCGGAAGTAGCGCCCGTGGAAGCTGAAGATTTGCCCGATGAATCCTTCGTCAATCAACTGCTTGGCGCGCAGCACGCACGGGAAGAAACGAAAGTTGAACGTCAAGCCGAGCTTGACCTTGGCAGCGCGGATCGCTTCGGCCATGCGCTCGGCCTCGGCCAGTGTGCGCGCTAACGGCTTCTCGCAGTAGACGTGCTTGCCGGCCTGGGCAGCGGCGATCACGATCTCGGCGTGTGAGTCGTGGGGAGTGCACACGTCAACGATGTGCACGTCGTCGCGTTGGATCAGCGACCGATAATCCGTCACCGCTAAAGCGCAGCCGATCTCGATTGCCGCTTGGTGCGCGGTTTCGCGTCGCGTGGTGGCCACGCCGACGATCCGGATCGCGTCGGCGGGCAGGCCGTAGTGAAAGCCGATGTCGCGGTAAGCCATGGCATGCGCGCGGCCCATCGCCCCATAGCCAACCAGCGCTATTCCCGTCATGTCAACTCGGAATTGAGCATTGAATCCTAATTCTCAATTCTCAATTCTCAATTCCGACTTCCATAGCCGCGCGCAGCTTCCTCACCGCTGCTTCGATCTGGCCGGTGCCTGGCTTGAGCTTGCCGTTCGGCCCTTTGAGCAGCGGCGACGAGAACTCGCCTACGGTCATGCCGGCGCGGATGAATTCGGCCACGTTGTTGGCGTTCAATCCGCCGTCTTCCATGATGTCCACCGCATCGGCGCGGCCGGCTGATTCGACCATCTCGCGCATGCGCCGGATATTCGTCACCATGATCGGATCCATCACGTGCGGGCTCTGCGCGCCCTGGAGTGGCTTCCAGAACGGCGCGCGGCACTCATATTCGATGATGTCCACCCAGCTCACGTATTGCTCGAACGCCACGATCGGGGTGCCCTGCCAGGCCCACACGCCGATCTTCAAGCCGAGGTCTTTGATGTAGGTCAGGTGTTGCGCGGTCATTTCGCCCGTTGTCTCCAAAGGCAGCGTAATGAGGTTCACCCCGACGTCGGCCAACTGCTTGTAGAGGTCCATCGTGGGGCGATACATCTGCAACTGCACTTCGATCTCCAGATGGGTGTGTGCGCGGGCGGCTTCGACGATGTCAATGCCGCCGCGCGGTGCGGCGAAGTCCATGTATTTGCCGTCGCGCATTTCGATGTGGATCCAATCCACGCCGGCGGCGGTCAGTTCCTCCACTTGCGCGCCGAGCACGCCATAGTCGGCCCAGAACAAACCGGCCGCAATCTTGCACCGCTTCGTCGGTCTGCCAATCGAATTACTCATGATCAACTTTCAACCTTCAATTTTCGATTTTCAATTCTCAATTCTCAATTCTCAATTCTCAATTCTCAATTCTCAATTCCTGCCGCGCTTGCCAGGCGCAACCCAGGATCGCGCCATCTTCGTGCAGCGTCGTGGCGACGATTCGAATGCGCCGGGCGACGGACTGAAAGGCGTACTTCCACACCGCTCTGCGGGCAGGTTCGAGCAGCGCATCGCCTGCCCTGGCCACGCTTCCGCCGATGACGAACAGATCCACATCCATCAGCATGGCTATCGTCGCGATGCCGGCCGCCAGAGCATCGCCGGCGTCCTCCATCACCGCCAGCGCATCTGCATCACCCTGAGCAGCCCGTTGAACGACCGTTTCGCCGGTGATGCCTGCAGCGTCTCCGATCCCTGCGCGCCGGGCATAGTGCTGCGCCAGGGCTGGCCCGCTCGTGAACGACTCGACGCAGCCGGGCACGCCTGATGAGCCCGGTTCGCCGTGCCGGTGGATGGTGATGTGGCCGACCTCGCCGGCGGAATTTTGTCGGCCGCGATACACCTGGCCATCCAGGATGATCGCCGCGCCGACACCCGTGCCGACGATGATGTAGACCATGTCGCGCGCGTGCAGCTCGCGCCCCTGGCCGAAATGGAACTCGCCCAGCGCTGCTGCCTTTGCGTCGTGCTCCAGGGCGACCGGCAGCTTCAGCCGCTCGGCCAACAGCTCGCGAAACGGCACGTTGCGCCAGCCGAGGTTGGGCGGGTCGAGGATCAGGCCCGCGACGTGATCTACCGGGCCCGGCGTGCACACGCCGCAAGCGGCGATTTCGGCGCGGGGGAATGCCGCGCGCCAATCTTCGATCACGCCGGCGATGCGCTCTACAGCCGACTGCGGCCCGCGCGGTGCGTCGGTGGGCAGGCGTTGGCGCACGGCGATGCGCCCGCTTGGCTCAACCAGGCCCATGGCGATCTTGGTCGCACCCACGTCAACGCCGGCGATCCAGTGTGTCATGAAGTCGGCCCTGGCATGCAATTGCACAGCTGCTGCGCGATTGCACGCTGGCGCGAATATTAGGGAAGAGAGGCGGATGTTGTCAAGTTGACGGAGCGCCGGCAGCCTGCACAACAATCTTGCAACGCGTTGCGGCAACAGGTGCGCCGATCGCCATACGGTTGACCCCGACGGCGTCGCGGCATGGATTCGACGTCGCTCGCCGCGTATCCTGAAGTGCACATGCGAGGAGTGGATAGACCGATGTTGATGGGCGCGGCTTGCGGCGCGCTCATCGGCCTGATGATTTTGAGTGTGACGGTTCGCCCCTCGGCCCTGGCGCGGGCCAACGGTGACGGTGCGCAGTCACCCTTCGCCACGTCCCCGCGCGCATACGTGCCGATCACGCTCAACAACTTCATGTCCGATGCCTTAATCTCCGGGGAGCTCGGCATGAATCCCGGCCGCTACGAGCAGATGAAGCGCGATGCGGCTATGGGCGTCTACGACCGACCATGCAGCCCGAGCGAGCACGACCCCAACACGTGGCACACGTTGGTGGACCCGGTGAAGAAGTGCCACTACAACCACCACCACGGCGACGACCCGTCGTTGGTGGACGACATCTTCGGCCCCGTCGGCGCGTGGTTCGGCCAGCCGGGGCGCAGCATCGCCTATCCGTGGCAGACCTTTCCCATCAGCGACACGGAGACCAACCCGAACGTGGACAAACCGGCGAACGTGAAATGGGAGAACGAGGCCAAGCACGAAGGCTTCATCTGGATCGTGCGGCGCAACCAGATGTGCGATGGCGGAAGGAACTGCGTGACCGACTTTCGTTTGCAGGCGCACTTCATGAGCAGCCATGACGCGCCGGTGCGTTTTCATTCCTTCTCGGCCGAGCTGCGCGTGTGCGCAGACGCGGTCAGGAAGGCGGGCTGCGGCCTCATTCGCACCGGCGGATGGATGAACTACGACAAGCTGTTCATCCCACCCGCGTCGGAGGATTGCTGGGTGGCGTTTAACGCGGCCTACGACGGGAATCGTCCCGACCTGTTGCAGCACGTGGTCGAGCAGGCCAACTGGCGGCAGCTCTTTCCGGCCAGCGGCCTACCCGGCGGCGACGAGCCCCCGTTCGATGAGTTTCGCTGCCACAAGGTGATCACGCCTGAGCAGGTGCGCGCAAATCCCAGAGGCATGCCCAACGCCGCCGAGTGGTGGGGGCACATCCCCGACATTCGCTTCCGCATCTTGGTATGGAATCCGCATGCCAATGTGGGGCGGAACGGGTTGAGCACGACGCCGCACTGTTCGCCGACGGACGCCACATGCCGCTGGACATTTTCGCGCTTCACTGCCGAGTTCGACTACGTCGTCCCCGTGCATGATTCGCTCGACACGAACGGAGATGGCATCGCGGACGCGCGCGGCTTCGAGAATCGCGTCCACACCGGTGCGCCGCCGCAGAACTGCACCCGCGCCACCGAAAAGTGCGTGCCCTATGAGTACGTCGGGATGCGGGTGGGTACCTATAACCATGACCTGGCGCCCAATCAGACGCCGCTCGACTACGACATCACCCCCGCCGGTCGTCCGAGTTGGATCCAATGGTTCCATCCGGGCAACCAGATCGCCCATCTGGATGGGCAGCCGTAGCCCGGCGGCGCGCTATCGCGCATACACCCACAGCGGCGCGTCAGTCCAGGCGTTGTCTTGATCGAAGGCGATCCGCCCAAGCAAGCCATCGTGATTGACGCGCCGCAGCGCTTCGGCCACGCCGGTACGCGTGGGTGTACCGTGCGCTTGTGCGTCCGCCCGCAGCGCCGCCAGCAGCACGGCCGTCGCGTCGTAAGCCACGATGGCGCGGGGACCTGGCGCCGGGCCGAGAGAGAGCGCGGTGAACGACGCCAGCGCATGCTGTGCGGCCGGCAGCTCAGACACCGGCGGCGCGTCCGCTATGCACTCGCCAAAGGGCGATCCCGCGGCCGTCCACGTCGCATCGAGCGCTGCGCATGTCGCGTCTTTCACCTCTCGCCTGGGCGCCGCTTCGCCCGGACCCATCCGAAAGACCAGCGGATCATGCGGCACTAGATGCGCGGGCACCGATGGCACGAGCACCGGTAGACCGGCCCGCGTGTAGACCCCCAGCGCCGCCAGCGTCGTAGAAGGGACGAGATGACCGATCACCGCGACGACTTCCGGGTCGCGCGCCACGTTGTGGGCGATGCGTGCGGCTGCCTGTGGGTCGCCCTCATCGTTGTAGGCGATGAAGGTGACGTGCGCGCCGCCGATTCCCCCCACCGCGATTTGCTCGCGGATGGCCAGGCGCACGGCCGGAAAGGCATCGTATCCCACCCGGCGCAGCCGGCCTTCGAAAGGCGCTACCAGGGCGATCTTGACCGTCGGTCGGGGAGCGACACAGGCGGACAACAGGATGAGGGTGAGCGCGAGGAATGCCTTGCTCATGGGTGGCTCAAAGTAGCACCGGCGGCGCTGTGCGGCCAGGTCACTCACTAGGTGCCTCCGGCAGGTTCAAATCCTCCAACCGGGCTCCGCCGATGCCCCGCAAGGTCACCTCGCCGGTGGTTTGCAGATCGGCCAGGCGATACCAAACGATCTGCACCGTATACCGTTCGTTGGGACGAAGCACATCGTTCGCCGGTACACACTGGCTGTCGTTAACCCATGCCCCATCGGGCCAAGCCCATGTCGGAGCCAGGCCGGCCTGAGGCTGACTGTCGGCCTGGGCGATCAGCCGGCCATCGCTGCCAAAGGCGCGCAGCGACACCTGTAACGCATCGGCTCGGTTGACGTTTGGTCGTCCGCGCTGCCACACCGGCCGGAAACATACTTCATGCGCCGAGGCGAAGAACCAATCCATGTCGCGCAGGACGATGCCATTGTCGAAGGTCACGTTCAACCGCGCCGTCGGGGAGGCGCCCGCCGGGGTTGCCATGATGCGTGGACCGAGCAGCGTGATGGCAGGCGTAGGCTTGCCGGCGATCATCGTCTCCAGCGCTGACCCATCGGACGCGAATGGGGTGAGCGTGCGCCCGGCGGCATCGGTCGCCGTCAGCTTCAACAACAACGGGCCGGGCAGCGTCCCGGTCAGCACCGTGTGATGGCTGATGCGCGGGTCGCCGGGCGTTTGCAGGCGCGCGTGGCGGAAGAGCCGGGCGAATTCGCCGCCCATCGGCAGCTCCTGCGTCACGATGATTCGCTCCGGCGGGCGGTCGTCGCGCCAGCGTAACGTCAAGGTGAACAGATCGCCCGGGCGCAGCGATGGTGGCTCGATCGAAACGGCGATCAGCTCGTAGCTGCCGCCGGCCGATTCGAAGCGCACCGGATCGCGATGAGGAAACGGGCGACGCGCGAAGTCCAGCGTCTGCATGGGCGGCGGGACGGCTGGGCCGGAGGCCAGCCGGCTCAGCACGGCGATGGCTCCCATGCTGAGGGCGACAGCCAGCGCGCTGAGTCCGATGGCTCGTCTGGCCGGGGGTGAAGCGCGAAGCCCAAGCGCGATGACCAGGGCGGCCACCGCCAGCCATGCCATTAGCGAGACCAACTCGCTGCTGCGCTCAAGTGTGGTGCCCTCCCAGCGCAGCTCGATGCGGTGCGTCCCTGGCGGGACTGCCAGCGATAGCCAGCCTGATCCCGGATGTGGCCAGGCATTCACCGGCGCGCTGTCCAGCCGGGCGCGCCAGGCGGGCCAGTACAGCAGCGGCAAGGCAATCGTCGTGGTGCGGTCGGCGGTCACTTGCCAGACCTGCTGCGCCGGCCAAGCCGACAGCAGCGCAGACGACACCGCCGCCGGCGCCGTTCCATCCTCGGCGATCAGCGCCGCGCGCGGGGTGTTGAGCAGATCCGGGCCGATGCGCGGCACTGGCCGGGTAGTGGCCGGCAGGTATTCGTGGCGGACGGTGGTGCCAATGTTGCCGGTGTACCACTCGTAGAGCTGAATGCTGTAGGGCGTCACGTCGTGGGCGTGAATGTTCAGCCGCTCGTTCGGCAGGCGCGCCAGGCTGGCCCACGCCAAGGCCGCTATCGTCAGTGCCGGCGCCAGCGATTTGAGCCAGCGCCGGCGCTCGAACGCGATCGTCCCGATGCCGCCGATCAACAACGCGCCGAACAGCGCCTGAACCGAGAGGAAGCGCCATGGGAACTGCGCCAGCGGCAGCAACGGGGCGCGTTCCCACACGAACGACGAGAACGGCGTGATCATGAATGTGCTCAGCAAGCTCAGCGCGCTGGCCACGCCCAGATCGAAGTGAGCGCGACTGGCGCGGCGTTTGCTCCACAACCAGGCCGCTGCGCCGATGCCGATCGCTATTGTTTGCAGCATGCCCAAAGCGAACGCATCCAGGCTCTCGTTGATGGCGTATTCGAAAGCGAGCGAAGCCTGCACCAGGTTCGCAGCGCGGAAGTGGTTAGCGAAGTAGAAATAGCCGGTGGTCTGGTCTCCCAGCTGAGCTTGACCAGCCTCGCCGAGGGCAGGCAACCAGAACCATGCGCTAAGCGCCAGCGCCAGAATCGCCGACGTGCTCAACAGCGCCATGCCGCGCAGGAAGGCGACCCCGAAATTCGACGAGCGGCGAGCGCGATACAGCAACATGACCAGCGCATAGATCGCCGTGAACGGGGCGAAGATGAGGGCCGATACGTTGTGCGTCAGGACAAGCGCGGCCAGCGAGAGCGATGAACAGACGAAGTAAGGAAGGGATGCGGCGATCGGGTGCTGCTGCGCAGCCGATGCAGCCAATCGGCCGGCGCTCCACAAGATCAACGGATACCAGGCGAACGCCCAGAACTCGGAAAGCGAGTCGCCACGCACGTAGACGTTGACCAGGTGAAAGGGTGCCAGGACGTATGCCGC
>JAIMBB010000064.1 GCA_023511655.1 Anaerolineae bacterium | reverse complement strand
TCTACCCTGCCAGTCTTGACCTTGCGCCTCAGCCCATTCCAACTCGCCCCCGCTTGGCGAAAGTGTTAGCTACTCAGGGGGAGGTGATGGCCCATTTAGCCGTTGAGGCGGTCCAGGTGTTGATTTGATGCACAGCTTCCTCCGCAAATGTGATGGTTGTGTTAAATCTGAGCGAGGAAGCGAGGCAAAAATACAACGCGCACAAATGAGGGAGCGCGTTATGAACCGGCCGATAGGCGTGCTCTCAGCGCCGCGAATACGGCGTCGGGCCGGTGAGATGGAGCCGCCAGATCGCAGAGCGCGTTCTATCCCTGCAGTGAACGGGCCTTCGGCGCAGCAATCTCGGCACAGACAGGGTGCGTGTGTCGAGGTATGTAAGTGTCAGGGGGAAGCTGCGCTTTCACCTGGGGATGAGCGCGTTCAGGATCGGCTCATTCCACTGCCGGCGAGCGCGATCGTACACGCCGAAGCCGGCGCCGAACTCCCAGTACGCCCACGAGATGCTGCGGGCTTCGGCCGCGCGCGCCACATAGCGCGTCCAGCGCTCGCGCGATTCGATATCGGCGTGTTTGCCATAGCTGCCGAACTCGCCCATCCACAGCGGAATGGCGTTGTCCTTCGCCCAGCGCGCCACCTGGTCGAGGTCGTAATCTATCTGCGCGCGCTGATTGCCGGTGCCCTTCCACGTGGTGCCGATCCAGGCGTTGCTCCCATCCACCCATTCGGCACCCTGATGCGTGAACTGAAATGGCAGATAATAGTGGAAGGTGGCGATCAGATGCGGATCGTCGGGGCGTTTCATACCGCGCAGGCTATCCGGGCCACCCCAGTTTGCGCCGGTGAAGATGACGTTGCGCTGGGGATTGGTGCGACGAATGACCGCCAGCACATCCTCAAACAGACGCTGCCACACTCCAGATGTGAGCATGCCATGCGGCTCGTTCAACGGCTCGAACACCACCTGGGCGGGCAGATCCCTGTAGCGCGTCGCAATTTGATCCCACAGCGTCAGGAAGCGATCGCGCTCGCCACTCGCGTCCTGAAACAGCTCCTCGTAGTGATGCATATTGATCACCACGTTGAGGTCGTTCTTGAGCGCATTCTCAATCACCCAGTCCACTCGCTGAAAGAAATCCGGCTTGATGGTGTAGGGCGCCTCGCGCGTCGCGTGGGCGGACCAGCGGATGGGCACCCGCACGGTGGCGAAACCGGCCTGGCGGATGAGCGGGAAGAACTCCTCCTGTAGCACCATGCCCCACTCGCCTTCGACCGGCGCTTCGAGTGCGTTACCCAGGTTCACGCCGCGCCCGAGCGCGCGGTTCTGCTCGAATGGATCGAGCGGCTCAAAAGTTCGTCCAGGCAGTTGAAAGGGAGTGGTAGCGGAGGTGCTCATAGAAGGCGTCTGGGCCGGCCCCGTCGTCCGCGGAGGTGGGGCCGGCGGCATGCTGCATGCGCTCATTGCAGCGATGCAGATCATCAGGCAGGCGAGGCTTCTCATCGTGCGCAGTTGTATCACAAAAGCGCATGGAAGCATTCGTGCTACATTCGAGTTCTATGCTCACTTCCGATTTCGTCCGCGCCAACGGACTTCACCTTCACTACTACCGCCGACGAGCCGGCCGGCCTTCCCTTTTGCTGTTACATGGCCTCACCGATAACGGCCTGTGCTGGCTGCCGGTCATCGAAGCGCTCGCGGATGACTACGACATCGTCGCGCCCGACGCACGCGGGCACGGGCTTTCCGATGCCCCCGAGCATGGCTACGCAGCGGCAGACCATGCTGCCGATGTGGTCGCCCTCATCCGCGCCCTTGGCTTGCAACAACCGGTTGTGATAGGGCATTCGATGGGCGGCATGGTGGCAACGCTGGTCGCTGCAGATCATGCCGATCTCGTTCGCGCGGCGATTTTCGAGGACCCGGCCTGGCTCGATGCCGGCCAACAGCCGCCGGAGCTTCGCCGGCAGCGCGCGGCCGAGTGGCGCGCCGATCTGCTGGCCAACCAGCAGTTGACGACGGATATGCTGATTGCTAAAGGGCGCGCCAATAATCCGACCTGGTCTGACGCAGAACTGCAACCCTGGTCGGTCGCCAAGCACCAGGCGCGACCACAAGTGTTGGAATACATCGAGCACGAGCCGGCAGACTGGCGCGCGTTGGTGCGCGCGCTGCGCCATCCAGCGCTGTTGATCACCGGCGACGTATCCCGCGGGGTCATCATCGCGCCAGAGCTGGCGCGGGAAGCGCAGGCGCTCAATCCTTTATTGCGTGTTGCGCGCATTCCCAACGCCGGCCACAGCATCCGCCGCGACAACTTCGATGCCTACATTGCCGCCGTGCGCGCCTTCCTGAGAGAAGTGGCGCCCTAGCCAGGGCGTAAACACCGAAAGGCGGTAGTCTCAGGCCAAGGCGAGCGCATCTATCTCGCGCAGCGTGCGCTCATAGACCTCGAAGTGTTCGCCCTCGGCGTCTTCCGGGTCAATGTATTTCATCCACATGGCCTGCTCGGGATGGTCGCCGCTGAGCACACGGCGCGAAGCCTTGACCGTGCCGCTGGGGTCGTGCCACTTCACCTCGCCCATCTGCAGCAGGATGTATTCGCCGGCGTATTGGCGCACGATCTCATCGCGATGGTCGCGGTAATACAAACCCTGCTCGGCCGTGGTTCTGCGCCAACTGTGCACCATCTCCGGCGAGTCGGTGATCTTGGCGAAGAAGGGCTTATCGCCCACCGGCGCCGTCACCTCGCTGCAGAAGTCCATCTGGTTCACATCCACCGTGCCGAAGCCGGCCTCGGCTGCGACGCGCAGCGCATTGCGATCACGATGGAACGGCCCCGTCTTCCAGTCGCCGTGGGCGACATCGTGGCCCATCAGGTGCGCGCCAACCGCATCCGTGGCCACGACGTGGTCGCCCGCGATCAGCGTATTTGCGATGCGCATCTCTTCGCCCCTGCCCCATTCCTCCCCCGCCTGGCACACGATGCCGTCAATAATGTTGAGCGCAGGGTTGTAAAGCCGGCCCAGGTCGGCCAATACGTAGGGCATGCGCACCAGGTGGTGATAGTAGGTGCGCGGCCGGCCCAGCGGCTCGGTCGGCATCAGGCCGAACAGGTTCTTCATGCACAGGGTTACGCCCATGAAGGCGTGGTTCTTCAACTTCTGCACGCTGATCCATTCGTCCATGTCGCCGAACTCACGCGTGACGGGATACCTGTCGAACATCAGGCCGCCACCAGGCACATCGGCCCAGGTCACATCGGCGTTGCCATCAATGTAGGCAACGTTGAACTCGCGCAGCACATGGCGCAGTTGCGTGGTGTCCTCATCTTTTGCCTGAGGCACATATTTGCGATAGAAGCTCACGTCCACACAGAACAGCTCGGCGGATGTGTTCTCGCGCAGCAGGCGCAGCGTGGCGCGGGCGACGCTATCGCTCACCAGTTGCACGCGATGGTTTCGCCATGTGATGTGGTTACGCGCTTCCTTGTCCTGGTTGAACTTGATGGCGATGCGCCGGGCGTTGCGCAGCCTGTCCCAGGCCCTAGTCAACGGCTGCGTAGCGCGCTTGAGCGCTTGATACACCTCTTCGTCGTCGGCACGGTGGTCGCAGTGCACAGCGCGCACACTCGGTCGCGTCATATCAGACATATACACCTCGCGGGCCGTCAGTCGTCCAGGCGCGTCTCGTAGAGCGAGCTGATGCCGCCGTCAATCAGGATCGCTGCGCCGTTCAGAAAGCCGTTCTCGCCGCTCAGAATATGCACGATAGTGGCAGCGATCTCTTCTGGCCGGCCGCCGCGCTTTAGCGGGTAGATGCCCTCACTGCGGTAGCGCGCTGCCTGGGGATCGGGGAACTTGTTGAAGTACTCCACGGCCAGGTTGGTCAGCACCAGACCGGGTTGAATGGCGACCGAGCGAATGTTGTCCTTTCCCCACTCGATAGCGATGGACTTGGTCAGCCCGACGAGCATGGCCTTGGCCACGTTATAGGGAAAGACGCCGGGAAGCGTGCGCTCGGCATTGATTGAGGACAGGTTGACAATGACGCCACCGCCGGCTGCCTTGAGGGCCGGATAGGCCTCCTGGCTCAACGCCCAGGCGTGATAGAAGTTGACGCGCAGGCAATTGTCCAGATCCTCGAAGGTCGAGGTCAACACGCCGTGCCAGGTGTTGGCGCCGGCGTTATTGACCAGGCCATCCAACCCGCCCAGGAAATCAATCGCCTGGCGGCCAAAGCGGCGCGCCGCATCCAGATCGCGCAGGTCAACCGCCTGGAAGAAGGCGCGTTGGCCGGCCGCCTCAATCGCCCGAATCGTCTCGTCGGCGCCCTGCTCGGTCAATCCACAGAACGCCACGTCGGCGCCTTCTTTGGCCGCGCGGACGGCGACGGCCTGTCCAATGCCCATCGTCGCGCCGGTGACGATGATCCGTTTGTTGGTGAGAATGCCCATGTGATTTCAGTGTCCTTGATCGGTCGCGCTCATCCAATCGAGCACAGCGCGGATGTATGCCTCGACGTCGCCCAGCGATGTATGGATCAACTCATACACGCGCCGGTTATCCACCCGCCAGTACAGGTGGACGAGCAAATTGCGGAAGCGCGTCATCTGACGCAGGCGCAACGACAACTCGTCACTAATCAGTCCAAGATCGACCAAAACCGCGAAGCAATCAGCGTAGCTTTCTGGAGCACGCCATCCCTGTCGCGAGACGATGTGGTTGCACAAGTCAATGGCCGCTTCCGTGACGACGATAAACAGATACTTGGCACTTTCCGTACTGCGAAAGTCAGACAAAAACTCGGATTCAGTAATCGTGCCTAGCTCCTGCAACCGGCGGAGCGCATCGGTCATGGCACCAACCAGTTCGCGAACGCGGATGGGGTCAACGCTGATCGGCATGGCGCGGAGCAGTCCTCAGGTATTCGAGATACTTCCTGGCCACTGGCTCGAAGTCGAAATACTCATCCCACGTTCGGCTGAGGAAGTCGGCCAGCGCCTCCCGGTCGCGCGCGAAAATCGGGATGCCGCGGCTGATGTTGTAACGAAACGGCAGCGGCGCATCGTTGACCAGGCAAACATCCAGCGGATGCGGGATCACACGCTCCAACTCATCGGCCAGTTCGAAGAGGTAAGTGTAACGGTCGCGTTGTGCCAGATGCGCTTCATCCACCCACACCGCCACGTCAACATCGCGGAAAGAGCGCCCCTCGGCCACAGAGCCATACAGAATCGCAAACAAGATCTCCGGACGGCGCGCGAGATGATCGGCCAGCGTGCGCTTGATTTCTTCAGCCAATGGGGCCGGCGAGGGCGACGCAGCAGGCATGGGAAGATTATAAGGTGGATCATCCACCTCCCGGCACGATCACGGCCTTGATGTCGTTGCCTTCCGCTGCCAGCATGCGGCGGAAGGCTTCGACGCCGCGATCGAGCGGAAAGACCTGCACCCAACCATTCAAGTCCACCTTGCCGGTCGCCATCAGGTGGAGCGCAGTTTGCATCTCGCTCAGCCGGGCGGCATAGGAACCGAAAACTCGCCTCTCCGGTAACGTCACGTCATAGGTGTTGAAGTCGTCGAGGGTGTTCTCGTGCAGGCCGATCCACACCACTGCGCCACCCGGCCGCGCGGCCTGCACTGCCTGTTTCTTGGTAACGCCTGCGCCTACTGCGTCCACGACCACGTCCACGCCTTCACCTTCGGTCAGGTCACGCACGGCCTGCACCAGATCGGTGGTGCGTGGGTTGAACACCCGGTCTGCGCCGACGCGCTGCGCCACGGCCAGTCGCGCATCGCTCAGGTCGGCAGCATAGGTGGTCGCCCCAAGCAGGGCCTGGAAGGCTTGTTGAGCCAGCAGACCGATTGGCCCGGCGCCGATGACGAGCACCGTGCGCGGACGTAGATCCCTGACCAGGTTGACGACGTGGACGCCGTTGCCAAGGGGTTCAGCCAATGCGGCATGTTCGGCGGGCATTCCCTCCGGCCAGGGGACGAGCGCATGCAACGGCACACTGACGTATTCGGCCAGCGCGCCTGGGCGGTGCATACCGAAGATCTGTCGCCGGGCGCACAGATGTGGGTCGCCGCGCTTACAACGCACGCACTGGCCACATGGCACCAGGGCATTGCACACCACACGATCGCCCACGGCCACCTGCTCTCCGTCAGAGCCGGGAGGGGCGCCTGCGATTTCGACGACTTCACCGCAAAACTCGTGGCCCATGATCAGCGGCGGGGTCCGACGTGGGCTGTGATGACGGAAGGCTTCCAGTTCACTGCCGCATATGCCACAGGCGGATACCTTGAGCAGCACCTCACCGTCGGCCAGAGCCGGCATGGGCTGCTCGGCAATCTCAAGTGCGTCCCAAGCGGAATAGAGAAGAGTTTTCATCGAGAATTGGAGATCGGAGATTAACGATTGGGATTGGCAAGACGCAGCCTCCCAGCCTACAACCACCTGAACGCCACTGCGTGGTAATGCTCCTTATCGTTGAGCAAGCCGTCATACATCTGCTTCGCCTCGCCCGCCTGAGCGAAGTGCGAGACGATTTCATCGAGCCGGAGCCGGCCGCTCTCCAGCAGATGCGTCAACAGGCGCATGGCGCGCGGCACGGTGTAGGGGAACTTGTCGCGCGGTTCCCAACCGATCGCGCTGCCGTGCGCGCCCACCAGCGTGATCGAGCGACCGTGCAAGTCCCAGTAGAAATCTACATCGCCGGCGATGCCACGCGGGCTGCCGACCATGACCACGCGCCCACCATCGGCAACGATATTCATGGCCATCTTCACCGCATTCGGAAAGCCGGTCGCGTCCACTACGATGTCGGGCAACTGGCCTGAATTGATCTCGCGCAGTTGGTCTTTGAGCTGCGCATCGTCCGGATCGAGCGCCCGCACGCCGTAGACCTTTTCGGCCAACGCCCGGCGCGCTGCCACGCCGTCTATGCCGATGAGCGGATGCGCGCCGGCCGCCGCATACAACCGCAACGCGATTTGTCCGATCGTGCCCAGGCCCATGACTACCACGCACTGGCCGAGGATCGTCTTGCTCTGCACCAACGCCGCCAGCGGGAAGCGGGCCAATGTCGCGAAGGCGGCGACGTGCGCCGGCACGTGCTCAGCAATTGGGAAGACGAGCACATGCGGGCCGGCCACGTCAACCACAGCGTGCGTCTCGTGCCGGCTCGGCCAGATCACGCGATCACCCACCTTGAAGTGCGCCACGCCGTCGCCAACGGCGATGACGCGCCCCACCCCGCTGTAGCCCGGCACGAAGGGCCACTTGGGCCAACTGCGCGTGGGATCGCTCAGCCATTGATGAACGCCGGTATACACGGCCAGCTCGGTGCCGGCGCTGATGGCGCTGGCTTCACATGCGATCAGCACCTGCCCGGTCGCCGGCTGTGGCACGTCGTACGTCTCGAGGGTGATCGTGTAGGGTTCGGGCATGACAACCCGCGTGCCTTTCTTCGTGGACGACATTGGAAATTGGAGGTTGGTCATCAGCAATCGGTGACCGCCGGTTGGCAAATACACTCGCTGGTTACCGATGACCGAAGCTACCAAAGATTACAGGTTCACGATATCGGCGAGCTCCGTCTTTAGGTAGGACACGCTGCGGTCGAGCTGGTCGCGCTCGTAGCGTTCGCACGCCTCGGCAGAGGCATTGGATTCCCAGGGCGTCTGCCACGGCGCGTCGGCCGGTTGCATGTGTCGAGCGAGAAAGCGGAACAACGGCAACAGGGCGCGAATGTCGCGCGGCGGATAGCCACACCACCACTGCTCCTCATACATTCGGATGTGGCGGGCGTTCAGCGCCGCCAGCTCGATGTGCCACAAGGCGCCGGGAGCGACCTCGCGCAGCAACATCAACATAGCGCGCCAATCAATGCACCCCTCGCCGATGCCGGCGCGCACCAGGTTGTAGCCGCTGGGCGTGGGATGGATGGTGTAGTCCTTGATGTGGACGTTGAAGATGCGCGGCCCCAACTTGCGCGCAAACTCAAATGGCTCCTCAGCCACCGATAGCGGATTCACCACATCGAACGTGACGCCCACGCGCGGGCCGCCGGCTTGACACAACACCAGCAAATCGTCGGAGGTGACGTCTTGATGGTTCTCGATAGCCAGGACCATGTCCATCTCATCGAGCAACGGGCGCACGGCCAGCACCCTGGCGATCATGTCGCGCATGTGAGCATTCCAATCGGGCGCGTAGATGGCGCGCGCGCCCTCCAGGAAGTTGCTTGCCACACAGCGCGCTACGCGCGCGCCGGCACGTCGGGCCAGCGGCAATTCCTTGTGTGCCTGGTCCACATCTAACACCGGCAAGTCCAGCACAAAAGTCAACCCTTTCGACTGCAACAGCTCGCCGAAGCGATCCATGCCGGCTTCGGAATGATTGGGGATGATGCCGATGGGAAATTCGACGCTGGTCATGCCATATCGCGCCGCCATTTCGACCAGGTCGAGTCCGTTCATCGGCCGAGGGCAAGCGCTTTGGCCATCGCGCTTCAAAAAGCCACAGCTAAACGGAAAGGTGTAGCAGGAGAGTCCGAAGGCAACTTTGGTACTCACAGCGGAGTTGATATTAGTGGAGCTTGTGTGAAAGTCAACGTCGAATCCATGGATAATGGCCGGGCTGTTCGTGTTCATCGGCCAGCCCCCGAACTCGCAGTGGGTGCCAGACGCCATAGAGCAGGACGAATATGGCTTCATCATCACCCGGCCGAACCTGGAGACGTCGGTGCGCGGCGTGTTCGCCGCCGGCGATGTGCGCAAAGGCAGCACCAAACAGGCAGCCAGCGCAGCCGGCGAGGGCGCCGCCACCGCGGCATTGATGATTCGCGAGTATATGAAGACAATGTAGCGCATGAAACTCGCACCTTCGATATACACCGCCGATTTCGCCCGGCTCGGCGAACAGGTCAAGGAAGCGGAACGGGCCGGCGTAGATTGGATTCACCTCGATGTGATGGATGGTGCGTTCGTCCCCAACATCACATTCGGGGCGGCCATCTGCCGGGCCGTTCACAAGAGCACATCGCTGCCATGCGAGGCGCACCTGATGGTGCAAGCGCCGGAACGCTTCTTCGCTGATTACAAAGAAGCCGGCATGCGACGCATCATCGTGCACGTCGAAGCCTGCCCGCACCTGTACTCG
Organism: Anaerolineae bacterium; assembly: GCA_023511655.1. Lineage (GTDB taxonomy): Bacteria > Chloroflexota > Anaerolineae > J036 > Brachytrichaceae > JAAFGM01. The sequence goes on along the minus strand of JAIMBB010000064.1, from coordinate 11,590 downwards.
ACGATCCAGGAGCTGCGCAAGCTGGAGATGCAGGTCGGCATCACGCTCAACCCACTCACCCCGCTCAGCGCCATCGAAGAGGCCCTGCCGTTGGTAGATCTGGTGTTGATCATGTCGGTCGAGCCCGGCTACGGCGGTCAGACCTACATCCCCGGTTCGACGCAGCGGATCAGGCGCGTGCGGGAGATGCTGGATGCGATCGGGTCGCAGGCGGAGCTGGAGGTGGATGGCGGGGTGAACGTACGCACCATTCGCCAGGTTCGCGACGCCGGCGCCAGCATCGCCGTGGTCGGTTCATCGGTCTATTCACCAAAACACAGCGTGGCCGAGGGCGTGGCCGCGCTGCGGCGGGCCCTGGAATAATCACACGAGACCGGCTGCGACGCGTGCTGCGCCCAGCAGGCCGGCTTTGCCGTTCAGGATCACCCGCACCGGGATGCGCTCCATCAGACCCGACAGGCGGCCTTTGTAGCGGAAGGTGTTCATGAACGACTCGCGTTGAAGCAAGGACAAGATGCGCGGTGGAATGCCGCCGCCGAGGTAGATCCCGCCGGTGGCAATCACGGTCAACGCTAGGTTGCCGGCTTTGGCCGCCAACACCGAGGTGAAAATATCCATTACCCGCGCGCACAACGGGTCGGGAGTTTCCGTCAACGCGTTGGTCACGATCACCGGCGTCGGGTCCTTTGCCGCGGCGAGCTGTTCGGCCACCCACGGCGACTCCTGGTTATAAGCGCAGTCGCGCAAGAACCGATAGACGTTCGGGATGCCGATGCCGGAACACACCCGTTCGTAGCTGGCGCGGCCGAACTTGCGTTGCAGATAGCGCAACAAGTCGCCCTCCAGCTCGTTACTGGGGGCAAAGTCGTTGTGTCCGCCTTCCGAAGGGAAGGCGCGATAACCGTCGTTTACCCACAGCAAGAACGCCTCACCCAGGCCCGTGCCCGGTGCGATCACGCCGATGGCGCCCTCGGGCGTGGGTTGCACGTCGTTCAGGGCAGCCAGATCGGCCGCAGTCAAGATGGGCACGGCGTTGGCGATGGCCTCCAGGTCGTTGAGCAACCGGACGCTGCGCAGGCCGAGCGCCGCGACAAGCTGACGCTCGTTCATCTCCCACGGCAGGTTGGTAATGCGCGCCACGCCATCCAACACCGGTCCGGCCACGCCAAAAGCCGCTCGTTCCACTTTTAACTCCGTGCGGCCCAAAAATTCGCCCACCATGGATTCGAGGTTGGGGTAGTTGGCACTGACGAAGGTCGCTTCCGCGATTGGATCATGCAGCCCACCCTCGCGCGAAAAGACGGCCAGAATGGTCTTGGTGCCGCCGATATCACCGGCCAGAATGTTCATTGCATCCTCCGCATAATCGCAGCACAGCTTAGCGTCCTGCGGCGAAACGCGCAATCGGACGGGACGCCGGACACTCGGCGCGCCTCTCAGCACGTCGGGCGCTTACTCCCCTTCGACGAAATGCATTCGGACAAATTCGCAAACGTATAATCCGCTTACGATGCAAGAAACTTCGACGCACCTCCCCGTGGATCGGCTCAACGAAGCTTCGCCGGTGGGAGCCAGTTCTTTCGGATGGTCGTCGTTCAACTTGCACCGCACCAAGATCGTCGTCTCGATCGTCGCACTGGTGCTGTTGTTGACCGCGCTCGTCGCGGCTGCGCGCGCGGTTTCGTTCGAGGCGCTCTGGGCATCCGTCCGCGCTGCGCATGTCGAATGGATCCTGGCCACCATTTTGCTCATCAGCGTGGGACAGCTCTTGCGCATCGTGCGATTCAAGCGTCTGTTGGAGTGGGACCGCGCCGTGAGCGCACACACGGCAAGCCAGGCGACGCTGGTGGGACAGACGATCAACTGGCTATTGCCCATCCGCGTGGGCGACCTGTGGCGCATCTGGCGCGCCTCGCGGAACCGCCCCGGGAGTCTGTTGTGGACTACGAGCACGGTGATCGTCGAGAAGAGCGCCGATTCGCTGGTGCTGGCAGCCTTCGCCGGCGTTCTGTTACTGGCGCCCTTGCCCGAAGGATTCTCCCTGCCCATCGTCCGGCTGCTGGTGACGGCGCTGGCCGGCGCACTGTTGATCAGCGGGCTGAGCGCCCTCAGCTCGAACGGGTTTCGCCGCCGCCTGCTCAAGTTCGTGCCCAGGGTCGAGGCCTGGTTCGATGTCGCCGGTGCAGCGCCACCCTCGAACCTGTTGTGGAAGAGCGGCGCCGGCCGTTGGCTGGAGGCGATGGGCTATAGCGCTGCGATCTGGGTCGTGGCCATCCTGACCAACGTCGCGCTGGCCTATGCCTTTGACATTCACATCAGCCCCGCCGACCACGTGCTGTTGCTGCTGGCCCTGCAGACGAGCTCGGTATTCTCGCCTGTGCCGGGCAACGTAGGAATCTTCTCACTGGTGTCGCTGGGCGTGCTGACTGCGATCGGGATCGGCAGCGCCGAAGCGCTGGCCTACGGCAGCGTGTTGTATGTGCTGGTATATGGAACGCTGTTGGCCGCTGCGGCGGCGACCTTTCTCCCGCCTCTGCAATCGGATTCGCCTTCCCTGCCCGCGCAGCATGCTCCCCACCCTTGACGCACAGGCCGCGCCTTCATGCCCCTCCGACGTCCCGTCCATTCAACTGCTCGGGGTGCGCGTGCATATCCTGACCGCAACCGATCTGATCGCGCGCATCGTGCACTGCGCCGCCTCGAACCGCCGGACGATCGTCGCCTACGTCAACGCACATGGATTGAATCTGGCCTACGAGCATCCTGAATTGCGTGACTTCTTCAACCGAACGGCTGGGTGGGTATTTTGCGACGGGTTCGGCGTAAAGTGGGGAGCGCAGCTGGCCGGCCTGCCCGCCCCATATCGTTACACGCCTCCGGATTGGATCGGGCAACTGTGCTCGGCATGCGTGGCGGGCGGTCGGTCGCTCTTTCTGCTCGGGGGCCGGCCCGGCATTGCCGAGCAGGCAGCAAACGCGCTGCAGCAGCAACATGCCGGGCTGAAAGTCGTCGGCACACATCACGGGCACTTCGACAAGCGACCGGAGAGCCGCGAGAACCACGACGTCTTGACTTTGATCGAGGCGGCCCAGCCCGACATCCTGCTGGTCGGGTTTGGCATGCCGACGCAGGAGTATTGGCTGCGCGACAACTGGGATCGCCTGCCGGCCGTGCGCGTCGCGCTCACCGTAGGAGCGCTGTTCGACTACCTCAGCGGCAGCGCGCAGCGTGCCCCGCGCTGGATGACCGACCACGGTCTGGAATGGGCCGGGCGGCTGGTGGCCGAGCCGAGGCGCCTGTGGCGTCGCTACCTGATCGGCAACCCGCTCTTCCTGGCGCGCGTATTGCGGCAGCGGCTGGGGCGATCGCCGAATCGCGAATGACGGACGGTTCGAAAACATGCGACGCCTTCCCCACGAATTGTTCCTCGCGCTGGCCGTCGCCCTGGTGCATGGCTTGATCTGGGTGTTCATCGTGCCGCCCTGGGAACACTACGACGAACCGGCGCACGCCGAATACGCCTGGCTGATCGCCAACAAGGGCAAGCTGCCCTCCCCCGACGATGTGGATCACGATATGCGCGTGGCGTTCGTGCGCTCGATGATCCGCAGTGGCTTCTACGTCGGCCGGTTCCCACCACCGGACATAGAAAGCCCAAACGCACCGACGCCGCACATCGGCTATTCGCAGCTCGAGGACTCGCCGCTGTATTACTTCATCCCGGCCATGCCGATGTACTTGCTGCGCGGGCATGCCATCGAAACACAGCTTTACGCCGCGCGGCTCACTTCGGTGCTGCTGTTCATGCTCACGGTGGCATGCGCTTGGGGAGTCGCTGCTGCGCTAACCGCGCCAGGCCATCCTTTGCGTTGGATGCTGCCGTTCACGACCGCGCTGCTGCCGGCGTTCGCCGATCTGATGACGGCGGTGAACAGCGACGTCGGAGCAGTGGTCGCATTGTCTTTGTTTCTTTGGGGGAGCATGCGGCTGATGAACCCGCGAGGCGAACCGCGCAGCGCGAAGCAGGCGTTGTTCCAACTAGCCTGGGTGCTGGCCTCCGCGGCGCTCTGCTTGCGCGTCAAGGGCACGAGCGCACCGGCGCTTGCCCTGCTCCCCATTGTCCTGCTCTTCAGCGCGCTGCGGGGCCGACGGCGGCCGCTGGCATGGGGGCTATTTGGGCTGGCGAGCATCGCAGCACTGGTCGCCGTATTCACCTTCGGCGACGCGTCGCTGTGGTATCGCAATCCGTACGCGCTGCAATCCCGGCCGACGCGTTGCGATGCCGCGACATGCGGCCCCATTCCCCTCGGCCACCACGCTATTCAGATCGAGGCAGCACCCGGCGCCCAGCCACCCTACCTGTTTCAGTCCATACCACCTGCCTCGGTCGCCAGGATGCGCGGCCGGGTCGTCACCGTCGGCGCATGGATGTGGACGCGGCAGAACGGCACCGCCGTCGGCGCGCCGTCCACCGTGGAGACCACACCACCGCTCCTGAACTACAACTACAACCACTTCCTGCGCAGCGACGTGGCGCTGGACGAAACGCCGCGCTTCGTGGCCATCACCGGGACGCTCCCGATCACGGCCAGCTATGCGCGCTTGGTGCTGCCTTCGCTCTCGCGCCCCGCCGAGGTGACAACAACGGTGATGCTGGACGGCATCGTGCTGGTGGTGGGCGAATTTCCCACCGATGTTGCGCCGGGCTTCGAGGACGCCGCGGCCGCGCGCGGGATATGGGCCGGCCAGCCGTTCGAGAATCTGGCTCGCAACGCCTCGGGCGAGAGTGAGTGGATTGCGCTGCGGCCGGAGGCCGAGCGAATTCTGTTGCGATTCACTCCCGAGTGGGTGAGCTGGATCTTGGGCATCGCATCGTTGTTCGACCTGACCGGCACGGGCTGGTATCACCGCCTGACCGCCATACACGTCTTTCAAACTTTCTGGGCGCGGTTCTCATGGGGGAACGTGCCGGTGGCCGATCCGGTGTATGTGGTGCTGGCAATTGTGACCGCCGCGAGCCTGTTGTGCACGGCAACAGCGCTATGGCGCGACCGGCGCGCGCTCGACTGGTCCGTCGTCGTGATGGCATGTGCCGTGCTCCTCATCTGGCTGCCGGCGATCATGCGCGGCGTGATGGTCGGGCTGGAGGGCAGGCTATGGCTGGCCGGCGCGCGCTACTCTTATCCTGCCATCATCGCCAGCCTGTTGGGACTGACATACGGCTGGTCGGCGCTGATCGGCCAGGTGCACGCTCATCGGCGCGTGGCCGGTGTGATCAGGTATGGGTGGATTGGGGGCATGGTGATGCTGGCCGTGCTCTCGCTGATCACCGTCGCGCGATTCTACGCTGCGCGAGGGCCCGGTTAAGGCCGGCGGCTGATCCACGCCACTGCCCCGCGCAGCCAGCCCAGCGGCGACGGCCGCTCCCCACAGCGCCCACACCAACGGTGCCGAGCGCACCATGCCCCAGGTGACGGCGTCGGTGAGGCCATGCACACACAGCGCGACCTGGCTGGCGAGCAAGCCGGCGCCCAGGGCGCGCAGGGTGGAGTCCGCGCTGCGATAGGCGCGCCAGCTCGAGACGATGACCGTGATGAGGATGCCGAGCCAGGCGATCAGCCCGGGCACGCCGAGGTCCACCGCGATCTGCAAGAAAAGGTTGTGGGCGTGAGGAACGCCGGGCGGGGTGATGATCAGCGGATAGAGCATTTCAGTCACCTGCTCGAACGACCCCATGCCGATGCCGGTGAAGGCGAAGTCCTGCACCATGTACCACGCGCGCGACCAGATCTCGATGCGATTGTCGAGGCCGTTGGTAGAGCTGGCAGCAAGCGTCGTCGCGAAGGCATTGAGCGCCGATGGTTGAGCAATCCAGAAAACGGTCAGGAGGATGATGACTGCCAGCACCGGCACGAGCGACTTGCGCGAGCGGAGCACGAATAGCAGTGCCACCGATGCTACAAAGGCGATGAACGCCCCGCGCGACTGGGTGAGGACCAACATCGGCACGGTGACCAGCATCGCCAGTGCGGGGAGTCCGATGACCTGAATCCAGGGCCATGCAGCGCGCAGCGTGCAGACTCGCAGCAGCTTACTCGCAAACAACAGACTCGACAATGGTAAAGGCAACAAAATGACTAGCGCACCGGCCATGACGTTGGGATTGACCCCATCGGCCATCACGCGGGTGAAGCCGGTGTAGACCTGCATCGGGATGATGGGGAACTTAGCGCTCTCCTGCCAATTCACGATAAACGGCTCGGCCAGGGCCAGACTCAGGCAGACAACTGTTAAAGTGGTAGCGAGCACATGCACGCGCGCCACTGCACCCGCTTGCCGGGCCAAACCTACCCAATGAACCATTGCGAAGCACAAAGCAATGCCCACTGCCGTACGCAACACTTGCGGCCAGGTCAATCTGGGGAAAGCCGTGATCGCTAGGCTGACCAGCAACATAGCAGCCAAGCCGACAGCGAAGCCGAATAACGTCTTAAGCAGTGCCGGCGTTGATGCCATAGAGCGCCCTTCCAGCCACCAGGCCGTTACTCGAACTGCCCAAAACCCCAGGCACACGATTACGGTAGGGGTTAGGAAATTCTCTGACCAGATGCACAGTGCGACCAAAGGAGCGACGACGTATAACTCGACGGCGAGGACAGAGTGAAGGATGTAGAGCAACCGTTGCACAATGAGCCATGCTGCTGGCTAGGCCAGATCACTGGCCCTTCATTTTAAGCACAACGGCGATGGTGCGCATCATGATTTGCAGGTCGAACCATACCGACTGGTGCTTCAGATAGTACAGGTCGTACTGAAGCTTGACCAGCGCATCTTCAACTGTGGATCCGTAGCCATAGTTGACCTGGGCCCAACCGGTAAGGCCGGGTTTGGCTGCCAGGCGGGTGCGGTAGAACGGGATTTGCTTTTGGAGCTGCTCGATAAACTCCGGCCGCTCGGGGCGGGGGCCGACCACGCTCATCTCGCCACGCAGCACGTTCATTACCTGCGGCAGCTCGTCCAGCCGCGTTTTGCGCAAGATGCGTCCGACGCGAGTGACGCGGGGGTCATTCTGGGTTGCCCACTTGGGCTTGCCGTCGCACTCTGCGTCGTGGAACATCGAGCGGTACTTCACCACGCGAAATACTTTGCCATACTGACCCATGCGCTGCTGCGTGTAGAAGATGGAGCCTCGGCTATCTAGCCGAATAAATAAAGCGATGAGCGGCAAGGTGATCAAAAAAACTATCAGCAACAGCCCTCCGATCACCAGATCCAATGAGCGCTTCAACAGACGACTGAGCGTCTCGAAGCCTTTGTTATCGAAAGGGAGCGCCACATACCACTGGCTACCGATGTGCTCGACGGCCACTTTGCCGGTCAACTGTTCATAGAGCAGCGGCATGGGCGTAATAGTGATACCGCGCTCATGACAGTCCATAATGGTTTGAAAGAGGCGACCGGTCATCGGTGCGCTGATGGCGATAATGATTTCGTCCACTTTATGCAACTCAATTAAGTCGAGCATCCTGGTATGCGGCCCCAGGACGGCACCGCCTTGAATCTTCAACCCCGCCTTTTTAGGATCATCATCCACGAAACCGATCATCTCGAAATGCGGATACGCACGCAGCACCTCTGCAAATGCACGACCGGCTGCCCCAGCGCCCAAGATCAATACGCGTCGGCGAGCCGACTTGTCCCCGAGCAACTTGGCATATGCCACCCGCCACAGGGCAAGTAGCACAGCAACGAGCAGAATAGAAGTTGCAGGTGCAAATCGCAGTGGAGTTACGCCGGGTATTGGGTCTAATATGCCCTGGAGGGGCCCTCCTAGCGGAAAGACGGCAACAAAGAAATAGGCGATGTAAATGATGCCGATGATCAAGGCGCTCAAAACTAAGCGTTGCAAGCACCGGCGCACATTAACTGCACTGCGCAAATCATACATATCCAGGACGGCAAGCAGCACATACCAACCGATGCTAATCGAAACGATCCATGCAAACTGCTCGCGGATAAGTGCAGTATCTAGTGATCGTTCAGCTATTTGAGACCACAGTGCTACCGCACCCAGCACTCCCCCAGCGATGAGCATCCCATCTCCTAAACGAAGCAACAGCTTTCGCTCAGAGATCTCTAAGCGCAGGTGCGAAGCAATCGTTGTCGCGATGGTCATAATTCAGCCCCCGTCTTTGTACAAAGTCAGCGGTTAGATCACCGCCGATGATATCGCTTATCGTGGGAACCGGGACGCTCGATAGGGGTTACCGGTCCACATTCTGGATGACAACCATAGTCAGCGCAGGATGAATGAATTGGGGCACCACTATTTTACGCAATGAGATCTGCGTAAATTCTGCCACACCAATACTAAACGATCGAAGAAGCGGTTGAATTGTTGTTCTGCGCCCCGATTGATTCCATCCAATGATCACAACACGCTTCCATCTACCCTCTGTAGAAGGCAGCGGATAGTCATTCTGGATTAAGACGAACGGCTCAGCTGTTACCCATACTGTTGCCTGTAAAGTCGGCTGAGGAGGTATACCATCTGTGCGATAGAGAAAAGAGAGCACATAGGGCGTATGGGGCTCTATACGGATTGGAGTCAGGTGCCAAAATCCTGCTCGAGCCGGCTCTTTGGATTCGTCGCTTTCGATGTATGCTCCTCTTACTTGAGCAATTTCGTCGCGGACCGATAAGACAAACAGGCCTACATTCCAGATCTTACCGTTCGTCATGTAGGATGGCGACCATCCTACAGGGGCACCTCTCTGCGAGTCCCACCTAGCGAAGTCACCGTTCACCACCTGTTCGGGTCCCAGACTAAGTTCATTAACGCTTACATCCAATGTTTGTGCCACAATGGTCTCGACGGCGATGGATTCCGATCTTTTAGCAAGAGGAAGGAAGTCGCGCCGCGTAGAACCATTCAACGCGCTGAACAACTCAAGACCCAGATCCGTGACCCAGAAAGACTCCGAGCCGGATTGTGACACCAGTGAATTTGAGTCTTTCGATTCAAAGTCTAGTCCGAAGGCCGTAGCAAACAGCCATTGTGTCCTATTCGACCCCAGATCGTGTTGCATGCTGCGAACGGCCGTCAACATCCTGGTCGCTGTATCGGGGTTGATCATTGTCCGAGTAGGAAGCTGTTGATATACCTGGAGGGCCTCAGTCATACGATCTGCGTCAACTAGCGCCGTCAAGAGGGTCTGCGCAATCTGCGGGTTTAACTGTTCATTTAGCAACGGCAGCAACGTTGTCGCAGCAGCCTCTGCCTCTCCAACTCGTGCGAGCGCGGCCCCCGTCTGCCAACGGATATGTCTGGAGAAAGGAGCAAGTGACAGCGCCAAGCGATACAGGTCAACACGGTTGACGCCCCTGAGTTGCTCAAGTTGAGCAACGTTGATAGCCAAGAAGGCGAGCAGAACCGGGCTGACAATGGCCAGCAGGAGCAACAAGCCAGTCAGCTTCAAACCAAGCGTGCTACGGCATCTTCCCATCACACACCTCCTGATAAATTGCATCCACCTGACGGAGCATGCGCTCTTGTGTGAACTCGGCTGCGAACCGAGCACGTCCCGCATTGCCCATCCGGGCGCGCAAGGCGGGAGAATCTACCAGCCTGAATATGGCTTGCGCCAGTGCAGCGACATCAGCTCTGGGGACCAATAACCCCGTAACATTATCTTCGACTTCTTCTGGAACTCCACCGACACGCGTCGCAATCACCGGCAATCCTGCTCGCATTGCTTCAAGTATGCTAATGGGCAATCCTTCGTAATGCGTAGAGAGCACAAAAACTTGTGCAGCCGCAAGCAACTGCGGCACATCATTTCGATCACCCAGAAAACGCACACGTTCATCTATGCCCAAACGCTCCGCCAGAGTCTTGCGCATACTGAGTGATGGGCCACTCCCCACAAAATCAAGATGGACTTCGACGCCGCGACCTTTCAACAAAGCGATTGCCCGAAGCAAGGTGGCTTGATCTTTTTGCTCGTTGAAACGCGCAACCATGATAAGGCGGGGAGGGTGCTTTGTTGGATCGGCGCGAGGCGCAAGATCCGTCACAGCACCATAGCGAATAGTAACCAATGACGCTTCAGTGCCCACACCAAATCGCAGCGCCAGCTGTCTGTCGCTCTCGGAGACGCAAATCAGGCGTTGCGCTAGTGGAGCCGCAAGACGTTCGGCAGTCAAGGCAACCAAACGCCGCACTATAGGTGTACCCGCCGTGAACCCCCACCCATGGGCAGTAAACACAGCCGGAATACGGCAGCGTCTCGCTGCAACTCTCCCGACTATGCCCGCCTTGCTGCTATGAGCGTGAACGAGGTGCGGTTGTAATCTCTGTATCAATCCAGAACATTCATGAATCGCTCTGATGTCCCGCCAGGGGTTGAGGGAGCGAATCAAGCTGGGCAAGAAATGTACGGGCACGCCGAGTTGTCCGACCGAGTCCGTAAGCGGACCCGCACATCCCACACCGAGGTGCACTTCATAGCGGCATGCAAACTCCCTAATCAGATCAAGCACGTGTGTTTGTGCGCCGCCTAGATCAGGCCGTGTAATCAAATAAAGTAGTCGGATTTTCATCGGGGTCAAGAGTCCATCGCGCAACATGCACCCGCACACCGACATAGCTCAATGAGGTATCCAGAGATACAAAACAAGTCGGACGGGTTGCGCATTCTCCTTCACGCTTCCGTGCAAGGATATGAATCATTGCTTCTTTCTAATTGATCTTTTCGCCATCAGCCTCCTATAAATTGCATCCCACCTCTCGACAATATGGTCGAGGCTGAAGTTCTGCGTGACTACCTTTCGTCCCTTCTCCCCCATCCGTAATCGATCAGCGGGGGAGCAAAAATCCATCAACCGCCGCATTTCGTCCGCCAGTGCGGCCGGATTACGCGGAGGAACCAGATAGCCTGTATCCCCCGCTATCACGACTTCGCCGTTCCCACCCACTGCCGTGGCGACGATGGGTAAGCTCGAAGCCGCTGCTTCGAGCAAGACTGTTGGTAATCCTTCGTAAAAGGACGACATGACGAACGCATCTGCAGCTTGCATGAGTGCTGGGATGTCCGTCCGTAGACCTAGGAACCGGACCCGGTCTTGCAAACCCAGCGTTTGAACCAAGGCCTCTAGTGAATCTTTCAATGAGCCTTGCCCTGCGATTAAAACACAGATATCGGCATCATTAAGTTTCGACACTGCCTGTAGCAAATTGGGGTAATCTTTAGCTTCCTCGAGTCGTCCAACGGCAAGCCAGACGAACCGATCATTGACCCCCAAAGCCTCACGCATCGCTTTACGCACAGCTGCATCCGGCTTAAACCGGTCTATGTCTACGCCGACGGGGACATAAATAATCTTGCTCATGGGGACTGCCTTCACGCGCACGTAGCGCTCGAGTCCCACACGACTGACCTGAGTCGTAACGTCACACAGCGGGTCGGTGAGCCGATAGGCTCTCTCGCGCGCAGTCACCTCTCGTATCTGCGTCGTACGCGTCGAGGATTCGTAAGTGTTGTGGGCTGTGCAGATCAAAGCAGGAATCGGGGCCAATAGACGCGTGAGG
>JAIMBB010000063.1 GCA_023511655.1 Anaerolineae bacterium | reverse complement strand
GTTGGGCGCAGGCCGCCGGGAGGCGCTCTGGCAGGTCCGCGCGCTCGCCGGACGCCGGGGCGTGACCCTGCCGGTCGAGATCGAGGAGCCGATCCCGGCGTTCGACGGTCTGAGCACATTCGAGGCGATCGCCTGGGACTACGACACCTCCGCGCACAGCGTCCGCGGGCACCCACTGGAGCCGTTGCGTGCGCAGTTCGCGGCCGCGGGACTGCCCGACGCCCGGACGGTGACGGCGATGACCGACGGCGAGACCGTGCGCTACGCCGGCCTGGTGATCTGCCGGCAGACGCCGGGCACCGCGTCCGGGGTCACCTTCATGACCCTCGAGGACGAGTCCGGGTTCGTCAACCTGGTGGTGTGGCCGGCGGTGTTCGAGCGCCACGCGCGGCTGGCGACCTCGGCGTCGCTGCTCGGGGTGACCGGCCGGCTGCAGAAGCACGAGGGCGTGGTGCACATCGTGGTGCAGGCGATGTGGGTGCCGGTGGTGAACCGTCGGCTGCCGGCGATCGCGAGTCGGGACTTCCGGTGACGGCGAGCCGCGACGAGCACGGGCGAGTGGAGGAGCGGGGCGCGCTCGACCTCCTCGCCCGCGGGGGCGTCGCGGGAATAGGGCGTCGGGCCGCGCCGTAGGTTCGGTGAGTGACAAGCCGGAGGAGGCGGGCGATGCGGATCGGCGTGCTCGGCACCGGCATGGTGGGGGTGGCGGCGGCCGGTGCGCACGACGTGCGGCAACGACACCGAGGCGAAGGCGATGGTCACGCGGATATTGAAGGAGTGGTTCGGCTGGCCGGTGGTCATCGATCTGGGGGACATTACCACGGCGCGGGGACCGAGCAGTTCCTGCCGCTGTACCTGCGCTTTCACGCCAACAAGATCCTGCTTGGCGTGATCGTGATCTGCCTGCTGATCCTGGTGGTGTATCCGTTCCTCTTCGGCGTGGCGATCAGCTTTACCAACCGAGAGATCGGCACCGAAGGGCAGTTCGTCGGCCTGGCGAACTTCATCTACCTGTCCAGGCTGCCTAGCTTCCAAAAGTCCATCGTCAACACCCTCGTGTTGGTGGGGGTGGTGCAAACGATGAAGCTGGTGTTCGGCCTGGGCATCGCGTTGTTGCTGAACCAGGCCATCCGCGCCCGGCAGTTCTGGCGCGGCCTGATCCTGTTGCCGTGGGCCATGCCGGCCTTCGTCGCCTATCTGACCTGGAAGCTGCTGTACCTGCCGCAGGGCGGCGCGTTCAACGTGATCTCGGTTGGCCTGGGTTTCGGCAACATTGACTTCCTCAGTCGCGAGCTGGCCATGCCCAGCGTGATCCTCGCCACCTTCTGGCGCGGCTTCCCGTTCTGGGTGATCTCGTTTCTGGCCGCGTTGCAGAGCGTGCCACAGGAGCAATACGAGGCGGCGGCGATTGACGGCGCCAGCGCGTGGCAGCGCTTCTGGCACATCACGCTGCCGGGCATCTTGCCTGTGGTGCTGGTCGTCGTACTGCTCTCGACAATCTGGACGACCAACAGTTTTGAGAACATCTGGCTGATCACGCAGGGCGGCCCATCGGACGCCACGATGACCTTTCCCGTGTTGGCCTATTACGGCTTGCAGACGCTGCGCATCGGCGAGGCAGCAGCCGTCTCGGTGGCCATGTTGCCGGTGTTCGTCACCATGGCCTTCATCGGCGTGAAGATGTTGGAGAAAGAGTAGGATGCTGGGCAAACTCACCCTCCGCCAGAAGATTTTCTCCTATGCCTGCCTGGTGCTGCTGGCCATCCTCATCCTCTTTCCGATCTATTACATGCTCACGGTGTCGCTGAAGACCAATCGCGACATCTATCGCGTGCCGTCGCTGCTGTTGCCGAACCCCACTCTGGCGAACTACGCCGAGCTGCTGGGCCGGCGCGGCTTCGCTGTGAACATGCGCAACAGCCTGATCGTCGCCGGCAGCGCAACCGTCATCTCCGTGCTGATCAGTTGCCTGGCGGCCTATAGCCTGGTGCGGTTGCGCTATCGCGGCCGCACGTGGATCGGCCGGCTAATCCTGTTCTCGTACCTCACGCCGGCATCGCTGCTGTTCATTCCCCTGGCGGTCATCATCAGTCGCCTGCAGCTCGGCAACACGCTACAGGGGCTGATCTTCACCTACCTCACCTTCGCTGCGCCGCTCAGCACGTGGCTGTTGATGGGCTTCTTCCGCAACGTGCCGGTGGACCTGGAGGAACAGGCCATGGTGGACGGCGCGACGCGCCTGGAGGCGCTCTTCCACATCCTGCTGCCTGTGATCGCGCCCGGCCTGGTCGCCGTCAGCGTGTTCACCTTCACCGGCGCCTGGAACGAGCTGCTGTTGGCGCTGATTTTCACCACCTCGCCGGAGATTCGCACCGTGCCGGTGGCGCTGCAATATCTCATCACCGGCGATGTATTCCGCTGGGGGTTGATCATGGCCGGCGCGGTGGTCGCCGCCGTGCCGATCATGACGCTGTATTACCTCTCGCAGCGTTTCGTGGTGCAGGGCCTGGCGGCCGGCGCGGTGAAGGCATGATCATCGAGTGGAATCATCACCTGTTCAGCAGCGACGCGGCGCGCTACCCCTGGCACCCGCGCGCTACCTATGTGCCGCATCAGACGCATGCCGACCCGTTAGCGGACTACTTGCGCTCGATGCACGAGCGGGGCGTGGATCGTGCGGTGATCGTGCAGCCGGAACCCTACGGCGACGACCACGCGCTCGTGCTCGACGCGTTGGCGCGCGAACCGGATCGCCTGCGCGCCACGAGCCTGTTCTACCCGCAGGACGCGGATGCGCCGCGCAAGCTGGAAGCCCTGGTGCAGCGAGAACCGCGCATCGTGGCCACGCGCTTTCATGCCCATCGCGGCAAAGAGATGTATCTGGACAGCTTCGCCGACGCCGGCGTGCGAGCGCTCTGGGAACAGGCCGCCCGGCTGGGGCTGATCGTGGAGTTGCACATCGGCCCGAACTACGCCGGGCAGGTGCGCGAATTGATCGCGGCCTTTCCCGATACGCCGGTGTTGATTGATCACCTGGGCGAGCCCGCGTACGGCTCGATCCCCGAATACGCCGACGTGCTGGCCCTGGCCGACTTCCCCAACGTCATCATGAAGCTATCCGGCATTGACCACATCGCCGACGATCCGCCGGCCTATCGCAGCGTCGGGCGCTTTATCCGCCAGGTGGCGGATGCCTTCGGCCCGGCGCGCCTGGCCTGGGGTGGCGATTCGCCCGCCATGATGCGCGCCCATCTGGCGGATTGGCCGGATGCGGATGTCGCGCGCGTCTTGGGCGGCAATCTGGCCAGATTACTGGGCTGGCTGTGAGGGCGCCGCGCGATGCCTGGCGGCGGCCTGAGCGGATTTGTCTCGCGCCAGGCGGCCGAAGGCCAGACTCGTCACCAGGCCATAGATGATGAAGTTGGGGATGAACAATGCCACGATCAGCTCGCGCCATTGCAACCCCACCCGCGCGATGTCCGCCTGCATGTAGGGGTTCACATACAGGATCGTCCCCAAGGTGAGCATCACCAGCAGCCCGAAGGTCATGCCGTGAATCCACTTGCCCTTGGGCAGCCGGCGGCGCAGGCCGGCGTAGGCGAGGCCGGTGAGCAGGCCCAGCACCGTCGTCGCCACCAGCATCATCAGCGTCAGGCGCAGGTCGAATTGCGGTGCCTGTCCGGCCACGTTCGCCACGAAGCGCATGATCACGCGCCCACCCAGGCCCCAGATCGCCCCGCCCAGCGCGCCGGCCAACGCCCCGAACCACAACTGCTCGGCGATGTCGGCGGGCGCCAGGCGCCACGCGCGCGCCGGGAGAGGATCATCATCGGTCTTGATCACCGCCATGACGATGGAGCACGTGGTGGCCAGCGCCAGCGTGCTGATTTGGGCGAACAAGCTCGCGCCGGTGAACACGGTCAAGATGAACGACGACCAGGCCACCCCTTGGGCGATGAGTTTGATGCGCAGCGGCAGCGTGCCACGCTCCTTGAATCGGAACACCGTCTGCAGCGGCTTCTGCAGCCATGGACGCGTCAGCAACCAGACGTACAATCGCTCCGAGCTGCGGGCGTAGCAGCCGACTGTGATCAGCAAGAAGATCGTCGTCGGGACGCCGGGCAGGAACATGCCGGCGATGCCGAAACCGAGGGTTGTGGTGCCGACGCCGATCAGCACCGCGCGCTGCGCCAGCGACAGAGGTTTATAGACTGGTTTCATGGTTGACACCTAATCGAGTGGGAATGATTATATGGTTTTGTGTAGATTTGTATAGGATTTTCATCGCTGTGAAGCAAGGTCAAATGTCACAATCAGGTACGAAAGAAAGTTGGTTGTCCATCAAGGAGGCTGCGGCCTACTTGAACGTGCACCCGGCGACCTTGCGCCGCTGGTCGGATGCCGACGAGATCCCCTATCTGCTCACGCCCGGTGGACATCGCCGCTTTGCGCTATCGGATCTCCAGCGCTTTGCCGAAGCGCATCGCGCGCGCGCCGCACAACGCGCCGATGAGTTACCCGAAGCCTGGGCCGCGCGCGCCATGCTGCGCGCCCGCCAGGACATGCCGACGCCCGACGCGGCCGGCTGGCTGGCCAGGCTGGACGAGCAGACCCGCGAACGACACCGCGCGCTCGGCCGCCGGCTGATGGGCTTGACGTTGCAGTACGTGTCTGCCGAAGATGGCGCGCATTTGTTGGAGGAGGCCCGGTCGTTGGGCGCGGATTATGGGAAATTGAGCCAGGCGGCCGGCGTCTCTCTGAGCGATGCGCTGCAGGCCGCGCTGTTCTTCCGCGATAAGCTGCTTGAAGCCACGCTCGAGCTATCGGAGACTGCGCCGGTGCGTCCCAGCGATAGCTCACGATTGGTCAGGCGCCTCAATGCCTTGCTCAACGCGGTGCAGTTGGCGATCGCCGAAGTATACGAAGGCCGCACCGAAAGTCGGACGCGCGGCTCGGCCCGACGCAAGCAGAACACCTGAACTAAGCGGGATCGCCGTGCGCCGGCCTGGATCGGCGATGTAACATCTGGGGGCATGCCAGTATGAGCCGGTGCATAGTTTGGCGCTTCGACGTACAATCCCACCTCGATCATTCGACCAGGACATCCTGCCTATGTCTCTCCCAAAAGATCTCAAGCTCGCCATGTATGAGCGCATGTTGCTCATTCGCGCATTTGAGGAAGCCTGCGTGAGGCTCTACATGGAAAAAGAAATCCGCGGCTCGTTTCATCCCTGCGTCGGCCAGGAGGCCACCGCCGTGGGGGCTTGTTTTGCCCTCAACCCGGATGATTACCTGACGTGCACCTATCGCGGCCACGGTGCGTGTATTGCCAAGGGCATTGACGTGAACGCAGCGATGGCCGAGATGCTCGGCCGCAAGACCGGCGTGAGCAAAGGCAAAGGCGGCTCCATGCACTGGACTGATCCCAGCATTGGCCTGCTGGGTGAGAACGCCATCGTCGCTGCGGGCGTGCCGATCGCCGCCGGCGCCGCGCTCAGCGCGCAGCTCGACGGCAACGGCCGGGTGGCGCTTACCATCTTCGGCGATGGCGCTATCAACCAGGGCGCGTTTCATGAAGCGATGAACCTGGCGCAGTTGTGGAAGCTGCCGCTTATCTTGCTGTGCGAGAACAACCTGTATGCCGAAATGACGCCGTTGGCCAAGTCCAACCCACTTGAGCAGGTTGCCGACCGGGCCAGGGGCTACAACATGCGCGCGATGGTGGTGGATGGTAACGATGTGTGTGCGGTCTACGACGCCGTCGGCGCGGCAGCCCGCTATGCCCGCGAGGACCAAGGGCCAACCTTCATCGAAGCGCGCACCTATCGCCTGCTCGGACACATGATTGGTGATTCAGAAAGCTATCGCACCAAAGAGGAAGTGGCTGAATGGCGCGAGCGCGATCCGATCAAGCGGCTGCGCGCACACCTGGTGCAAGCAGAAAACATGACCGACGCCGAGCTCGACGCCGTCCATGCCCGCGTGGACGCGCAAATCGAGGCTGCGGTCAAGTTCGCCAAGGAATCGCCTTATCCTGACCCGGAAGAAGTGCACACCGATTTCTGGATTTGATGTTTGGTGTCGGTGGCGTCGTTCAAGTCGTTCAAGTCATTCAGGTCGTTCAGGTCGTTGGTGTCGTTAGTGTCGTTAGTGTCGTTAGTGTCATATGGTGCCATGACATCAACGACATGATTGACGCCAACGACGTGATTGACACTACCGACACCATTGACACCACCGACATGAACGACATGAACGACACCACCGACACGATTAGACCATGCGTGAATTGACCTATTCCCAGGCACTGCGCGAAGCGCTCACCGAAGAGATGGAGCGCGATCCCAACATCATTTTGATGGGCGAGGATATTGCTGCCTATGGCGGCGTGTTTCGTGTCACGGAAGGCCTGCTGGCGAAATTCGGCCCCGACCGCGTGCGCGATACCCCAATCAGCGAAGCCGGCTTCATCGGCATGGGCGTCGGTCTGGCCATGACCGGCAAGCGACCGGTGCCCGAACTCATGTTCATGGACTTCGCTCTGGTCGCTGCCGACTCGATCTGGAATCAGGCGGCCAAAATGCGCGCCATGAGCGGTGGGCGGGTGAAGGTGCCGATGGTCATCCGCACCCAGCAGGGCGGCGGGCGCGGCAACGGCGCGCAACACTCGCAGAGTTTCGAGGCCCTCTTTACCCATATCCCCGGCTTCAAGGTGGTGCTGCCGGCCACGCCGGCCGATGCCAAAGGGTTGCTCAAATCGGCGCTGCGAGACGAGAACCCGGTGATGTTCATCGAGCACAAGCTGCTCTACAACACCAAGGGGCCGGTGCCCGATGGCGAGTACACCATCCCGCTTGGCGTGGCCGATGTGAAACGCCAGGGCACCGACCTGACCATCGTCAGCTATTCGCGGCAACTGTTGTTCGCGCTCGAAGCGGCCGAGACCTTGCAGAAGGAACACGGCATCTCGGCCGAGGTGGTGGACCTGCGCTGCACGGTGCCGATGGACATGCAGACCATCATCGCTTCGCTGCGCAAGACCCACCGCTTGCTGATCACGCACGAATCGCATGCCTCATGCGGCGTCGGCGCCGAGATCGCCATGCGGGTCATAGAGATGGCGTTCGACGAACTCGACGCGCCGATCGTGCGGGTGGCCGGGCTGGATGTGCCGATCCATGTGTCCAAGCCGCTGGAAGACCTTGTCCTGCCACAACCCGATGCCATCGTGCGCGGCGCGTTGCGATTGATGAACGGCAAATAGGCCTGTGCGCGCGGTAAATCTTCCATGCTAAGGTCACCGCTACAAAGACAACCATGATCCAGGGCATCTTTCACGTTTCGTTCACCGTCAGGAACCTCGAGGAATCTGTCAAGTGGTATACCGAGGTGCTGGGCCTGGAGTACTTTCGCGGCCAGGAGCAGCACAACGAGTACACCGCCCGGCTGGTGGCCTTCCCCGGCGCCCACCTGAAAGTGGCTCAATTGCGCGTGCCGGGTCAGCCGCTGGCCGAGCGGGCCAACCACCACATCGAGCTGGTGGAGTACGTTCATCCGCACGGCCGCGACGACCTCGACCTTTCGACCAACCACACCGGCAGCGGCCACTGGGCGTTCATCGTGGACGACATCCACAAAGAATTCGAGCGCATGAAGGCGCTCGGCGTGCAATTCAAGGCCGATCGTCCGGTAGCCATCGAACACGGCGTGAACAAGGGCGGCTATGCCATCTACTTCCTGGATTGCAACGGGATCACCCTCGAGCTGCTGCAACCGCCCCCGCCGGCATCTACCAATGGCTGAGTCTCCAGCCTCATCCACTCCGCTCACGACGTCGGCGATGCGCATTGCCTTCATTGGTCTGGGCGTGATGGGTCGCCCGATGGCGATCAACCTCGTTCGCGCCGGCTTCTCCGTGCGCGGCTTCGACGTTAACCCTGCGGCCATGGCTGCCGTGGCCGAGTCGGGGGTGGTGGGGGCGTCCAGCCCGGCCGATGCTGCTCGCGACGCGGACGTGCTCATTTCGATGGTGGTGAACGACGCGCAGATGCGCAGCGTCCTCTTCGCACCGGGCGATGCAGCGGCTGCCCTGGCGTCCGGCGCGACCGTGATCGGCATGAGCACGATGAGCCGCGCGGCGGTGATCGAGATCGCGGCGCGGCTGTCCGAGCGCGGCCTGCATTACCTCGACGCGCCGGTCAGCGGCGGCGAAGTGGGCGCGCAGCAGGCCACGCTCAGCATCATGGCAGGCGGGCCGGCTCATGTCTTCGAGGCGATGTCGCCGGTGTTGCGCGCCATGGGCAGGCACATCTACCACATCGGCGAGGCCCCCGGCGACGGCCAGGCCATGAAGATGATCAACCAACTGCTGGTGTGCATCCACAACGCAGCGGCGGCCGAGGCGCTGGTCTTCGCCGACAAGCTCGGCCTCGATGCGCAGATGGTCTTCGAGGTGATCGGCAACAGCGCCGGCAACAGTTGGATGTTCCAGAATCGCGGCGCGCGCATGATCGGCCGCGAGTTCGATCCGCCCAAAAGCGCGCTCAGCATCCTGGTCAAGGACATCGGCATCGTGATGGCTGAGGCCAACGCCGCTCGACACCCGCTGGTGTTGGGTGGGCTGGTGCAGCAGCTCTATCACGTCGCGGCAGCGCAAGGTTGGGCGCAGCTCGACGACGCGATCCTGATCCGACTGATGGAGCGGATGGCGGGAATGGATGGCCGTTAGTTCGGCGAGAGGGTATTTCATCAGTATGGCTATCCATCGAAGCGCCGGCCATGACCACTCCGGATGCCTGGGGCTTCGAGGACCGTTCTTGCAACCATGAACATCGCTTTCATTGCCGCCGAGTGCGTGCCGTATGCCAAGACCGGTGGGCTGGCCGACGTGGTCGGTGCGCTGCCGAAGCACCTCCAGGCCATGGGTCACCAGGTGATCGTCGTCATGCCCCGCTACTCGATGATCAACGGCGACCGCTACAGCTTGCGCTGGTTTCACGGGCCGATGGGCGTGTGGATGGGCGACACCCAGGAATGGTGCGCGGTGCACACTGCCGACAACGAGGGCGTGCCGGTCTATTTCATCGAGAGCCAGAAGTATTTCGACCGCTGGGGGCTGTATCACGACGCGAACTTCAACGACTACGCGGATAACCCGCGCCGGTTCGGTTTTCTGACGCGCGCTGGCCTGCAATTGTGCAAAGACATCGGCTTCCAGCCCGATGTGGTGCACGTCCACGATTGGCACACCGCGCTCGCATCGGCTTACCTGAAGATCTGGCACTGGAATGACCCCGTCCTCGGCAATGCCGCCAGCCTGCTCACCATCCACAACATCGCCTATCAGGGCAAATACCCCGCGCATCACATGGACTACCTGGGCCTGCAATGGGGGAACTTCACGCCGGACAAGTTCGAAGATCACGGCGCAATCAACTTCCTCAAGGGCGGCATCGTCTACGCCGACATGGTCAACACCGTCAGCCCAACCTATGCCCGTGAGACGCGCACACCGGAGTTGGGCTATGGCCTGGCCCCCTATTTGAACGACAGGGGTGAGAATTACATCGGCATCCTGAACGGATGCGATTACGCGCAGTGGAATCCAGAGACCGACGCGATCATCCCGGCGCGCTATTCGGCAGATGACCTGTCGGGCAAAGCCATCTGCAAGCGCGAGTTACAAAAGCGCTTCGGGTTGGAGCTGGCGCCGGATATTCCGATCGTCGGCGTGGTGAGCCGGCTGGTGGAGCAAAAGGGCCTGCATTTGTTGGCGCAGTGCATCGAAGGCATCGTGCGCGATATGCGCGTCCAATTCGCCATCCTGGGCAGCGGCGACAAGGGGCTGGAAGCTTTCTTCGGTGAGCTGCCCGCGCGCCATGGTGGGCGCATCGGCAGCTATATCGGCTACAGCGACGAGCTGGCGCATTGGATCGAGGCCGGGGCGGACTTCTTCATCATGCCCTCGCTGTTCGAGCCGTGCGGGCTGAATCAGATGTATTCGCTGCGCTACGGCACGTTGCCCATCGTGCGCGCCACCGGCGGGTTGGACGACACGGTGCGGCAATACGACGAGGCGACCGGCGACGGCACCGGCTTCAAGTTCTATGAGCCGAGCGCGCGCGCCGTCTACTACACGGTTGGCTGGGCGGTGAGCACCTACTACGACCGGCCGCAGCACATGCAACGCATGATCCGCGCGGCGATGGCGCAGGATTTCTCGTGGGAGCGCAGCGCAACGGAATACGTGAAGGCCTACGAGCGGGCGATATGGAATAAGCATCGCCTGTAGCGCTACTGCTCCGCCCTTTGCTCCAGCCCGGCGCGGTCTCTGACTACGATCACGCCGCGTTCGACGGCGATCAGCCCAAGTTCCTCGAAATTCCTGAGCGTGCGGCTGACCATCTCGCGCACTGTGCCGATCTGGCTGGCCATCTCGGCCTGCGTGAGCGGCGGCACGGCCTCGCCGCGTTCGGCGGCCTCGGCCCGCGAGAGCAACAGGCGGGCCAATCGCCCTTGCACGCAGTGCAGCGCCAGCTCATCCACCAGCGTCACCAGGTGGCGCTGGCGGCGGGCCAGGTCTCTCAGCAACGCCATCGTGAACGCCGGTTCGCGCATCATCAACTGGCGCAGCGGCTCACAGGGGACGGCCGCCAACACGGCGTCGGTGATTGCCTGCACCGTGGCCGGGTTCGGCCCGTCGTCGAGGATAGGCACCAGATTGATGTGGTCGCCGGGGCCGGCGATGTGTAGCACTTGCTCGCGCCCATTCGACGCCGTGCGCATGATCTTGACGCGGCCGTTCAACACCACATACATCGCTTCAGCCGGGTCGCCTTCGAGCTGAACCACCTCGCCCGCTCGGACTTGCCTGATCACCGCGATGTCGGCCAGCGCATCCACCACCCGGTCGGGCAGGCCGGTGCGCGCAGCCATGCGTCGCAGCGCGGGCAGCGCCTCCACCGCTTGTGCTGTCATCCCTCACATTCTATAGGCGGTCGTCTGGCGGTGTGACAAAGATCATTGTCGGCGGTGAGGCGCCGGGCTACAACGGCATGCGTCATGGGCGATGTCTCCACCGACCGGCTGCCGCGCCTGATTCCACGCATAGACGAGCAGCGATGTACCGGCTGCGGGAGCTGCCAGGCACTCTGCCCCACCCAAGCGGTGCAGGTGGTGGAGGGAAAGGCGGTCATCGTGCGACAGGAGGCATGCACCTACTGCGATGTGTGCGAGACGTTCTGCCCGGAGGGAGCGATTGGCCGGCCGTTTGTGATCGTCTTCGCCTCGCATGCATCAGCGGACTGAGCTTGATAGCTGAGGGCTATCATCGTGTATGTATCGCCAGGCGCGTTTCTACGTTCGCTCTGCGTTGATCTACCTGTTGGCTGCGTTTACCGTGGCGGCGGTCTTGCTGTTGAATCAGGCTTTTGGGTGGGATGGTCGGCTGGGCGTGTTGCAATACGTCTTCTATCACTTGCTGATGGTGGGGTGGGCCACGCAGCTCATCGGCGGCGTGGCGTTGTGGATGTTCCCGCCGTTCACGCGCGAGCGACCGCGCGGCAACGAAACGTTGGGCTGGGCGGCCTACGTCGCGCTGAACGTGG
This sequence comes from Anaerolineae bacterium, assembly GCA_023511655.1. GTDB lineage: Bacteria > Chloroflexota > Anaerolineae > J036 > Brachytrichaceae > JAAFGM01. Next base: position 9,281 of record JAIMBB010000063.1, on the reverse strand, counting down.
GGTTGTTGCTCCGAGTCGTCGGCGAGCCAATACACGCGCTGCAGCCCGGAGCGCTGGCGTCGGGTCTGCTGGCTATCTCGGCCGTGTTGCAGGTGGCGGCGGCCTGGCTGCTGGTTGGGCAACTGTGGCCACGCGTCCGGCAGCGCATCACGCCGCCATCGGAAGGCAGGAGGGGATAGATGCCGCGTCCGTCACAATTCATGATTCGGGCCTCGTTGATCTGGTTGGTTGTGGGTTACACCGTCGGCGGGCTGCTGTTGCTGCACAAAGCTTGGCCACTCTTTTACCCGCTCTGGGCCTTGCGCTCGGCACACATCTTCATGCTCCTCGTCGGCTGGCTGGTGCAACTGAGCGCCGGCGTGGCCGTGTGGATCATGCCGCGCCTGGTTCAGCCCGGCGTCATCACCGGCAGCGGCGACCGCGGCGATTTGCGGCTGGTTTGGCTGTGCTGCGGTGGACTGAACGTCGGCGTCGGGCTGGTGACGGCACATTCCCTGCTCGTCTGGTTGAGCGGTGGCCATGCCTCGGCCTTCGGGTGGATGCCAGCGCTGGCCGGCGCTGTCTGGTTGATGGCCATCATCGCTTTTATCGGTAACGTATGGCAGCGCGTGCGACCGGTGATTGACCCGCTCAAGATGATTTCGCACGATTAAGGAGAGTGGCATGGAAAGTCAGGTGTTGAGTATGAACGGTCGTGCTGCACAGGTTCACCTTTCCTCGTTAAACCGATCGCGGTTCATTCGGGTGCCGATTGTGCTCGGTGTGCTCATCGCAGCGATGTTGTCGGCGTGGGCGGGTTTGGTGCGCATCGGCTGGAGCTTGCCTCTCGCTTCCGCCGATCTCTTGATGGCTCATGGCCCGCTGATGGTGTGCGGCGCGTTGATGGCGCTGATCGGTTTCGAGCGCGCCGTCGCTCTGCAGGGCCGGTGCGGCGATTGGCTGTTCGCTGCTCCCGTCTTTGCAGTGCTGGGCACGCTTGGCCTGATCGGCGGCCTGCCGACCACGCTCGGCGCACTCTTGTTCACCACGAGCAGCGCGATCCTATTCGCCATCCACATCGTCATGTTGCGCCTCCAGCCGGCGGCGTTCACCCGCGTGATGACGGCAGGCGCAGCGCTTTTGCTGATCGGCAACGTGTTGTGGGCAAGTGGATGGCCGCTCTTTCGCGTCGCGCCCGGGTGGATCGGCTTTTTGGTTTTGACGATTGCCGGCGAACGTTTGGAGCTGGGGCGCGTGCAGCGATTGTCGCGGGTGGCGATACTGGCATTCGTAATTTCGGTGCTCGTGTTGTGTGGCGGGATTTTGGCTTCTATCATCGCGCCCGATCCCGGCATGCGCATGATGGGTCTGGGTTTGCTCGCTCTGGCTGGATGGCTGTTGCGATACGACGTCGCACGCCGCACGGTCAGAACGACGGGCTTGCCGCGCTTCATCGGCGCATGTCTGTTGAGCGGATACATCTGGCTGGGCGCAGGAGGTGGGCTTTCAATGGCGTTTGGCGCCCTGTCCGGCGGGCCGAGATACGACGCTGTGTTGCACACGGTGTTCGTGGGCTTCGTCTTCTCGATGATCTTTGGTCATGCACCGATCATCTTGCCGGCCATTCTGGGCGGCGCTGTGACGCCGCTACGACAGTTCTACCTACCGCTCGCCGTCTTGCATGCTTCGCTGACTATTCGTGTCATCGCTGATCTGGCAGGTCTGGTTGCGTTGCGGCGCTGGGGCGGCCTGCTGAACGTGGTTGCGTTGCTGATGTATGCAGCGGTGATGATCTACGCGGTGCGCCAGGCACGCTACACAGCGCGATCAGATGGAGGAAGATCGTGAGAATCGTGCAACTCACCGAGGCGGTCAAGTTCGATGAAAGCCGGCCGCATGCCGAGCCGGTGCATGTGGATAAGCTGGGGCGCGTGCTGCTGTTCGGCCTGCGGACCGGCCAGGCGATCGTCGAGCATCGCGCGCCGAGTTCGCCGCTCTACCTCGTCGTGCTCAACGGCAGCGGCGTCTTTGCCGGCGGCGATGGCATCGAACACACGCTGGGGCCGGGCGCTATGTTGGTGCTGGACCCCGGTGAGCCACATGCAATTCGGGCGCCGAATGAGGATCTGGTATTCGTGGCTGTGCTGCACGGCTCGCCGTGGTCGTGAGGCGATCGGTCGGCGAGACGCACTTAACGATGTCTTATCAAGAGCGGCTAGAATGCCATTTGGATGAACGTGTCGCCGGAACGGCTGATCGAGCCAGTTGCAGAACTCCGACAGCGCGCGTTGGCGATGGAGCAGCGGCATCAAGATCCCGTGGCGCGGGCTGCACCGGCATATCGCGAAAGTGCCCGCAATTTGCTGCATTACCTGGCACTCCGCCAGGTGGACGTGCGCGAGCTGCAAGATGACCTGGCGGCGCTCGGCCTCAGCTCGCTCGGCCGTTCCGAAGCGCACACCCTCCACACGCTGGAATCGGTGCTGGTGGCGCTGCATCGCCTGGCCGGGCGGGAGCTGCACCTGGATTCCTTTAGCACGATAGACTTCAAGCGCGGGCGCGCGCTGTTGCACGAACATACGCGCCGGCTGTTCGGCTCGCTGCCGGCCAAGCGCACCGTCCGCATCATGGTCACCATGCCGACCGAGGCGGCCGGCCATCCCGACTTAGTGCGCCACTTGCTCGCCTCCGGCATGGATGTCATGCGCATCAACTGCGCGCACGATGACCCCGACGCCTGGCTCAAGATGATCGAAAACCTGCGCCGCGCCGAGCGCGAGTTGGGGCGGACGTGCAAAGTGTGTGCCGATCTGGCGGGGCCGAAGTTGCGCACCGGCCCACTCGCCACCACCGCCCGCGTGATCAAACTCCGGCCGGAGCGCGACCTGCGGGGATGCGTCTTGAAACCGGCCCAGGTGTGGTTTACGCCGACGAATGAGTCAGCCTGCGCCGGCCACGGCATAGCGCACGTGGTGCCCCTGAGCGGTGACGTGATGCATCAGGCACGCCGCGGCGACGTGCTCGCGGTGAGCGACACGCGCGGCAAGTCGCGCGAGCTGAAGGTGATCTCCAGGCAGGGCGACGCGTTGCTCGCCGAGTGTGATCGGACCGTTTATCTTGAGACGGGCATGCCGGTTCGGCTGCTGCGCAAGAAGGCGTTGCTGGCCGAGGGGCGCATCGGCGAGCTGCCGATTGCCATCGAGCCGATTCCATTGCGCACCGGCGATACGCTCGTCCTGACCAATGACGACGTTCCGGGCGAGCCGGCCGTGCTGAATCCCCAAGGCGAGGTGGTGCGCCCGGCGCACATCGCGTGCTATCTGGGCGAATCCTTCGCAACGGTCAAGCCGGGCGAGCACATCTGGTTCGACGACGGCAAGATCTGTGGGCGCGTGTTGGACAATGACGGCAGCCACATGCGGGTGGAGATTGTGCATACCAACCCGGCCGACGGCGCGAAGTTGGGCGCGGAGAAAGGCATCAACTTGCCCGGCGCAAAATTGGAAATGGCCGCGCTCACCTCAAAAGACCTGGACGATCTGACCATCATCGCGCCGCGCGTTGATATGATCGGCTTGTCGTTCGTGCGCGGCCCAGAGGACTTTTGGGCATTGCGCGACGCGCTGCATCGGCTAAACGCGCGCGACGTGGGCGTAATCCTGAAGATCGAAACTCGCGCCGCGTTCGAGAATCTGCCCCGCTTGCTGCTGGCCGGCTTGCAGGCACCGCCGATCGGCGTGATGGTGGCGCGCGGCGATCTGGCGGTGGAGGTGGGGTTCGAGCGGCTGGCCGAGGTGCAGGAAGAAATCCTGTGGTTGTGCGAGGCCGCGCATCTGCCGGTGATCTGGGCCACGCAGGTGCTGGAGAGTATGGCCAAGTCTGGCGCGCCGTCGCGCGCGGAAGTCTCGGACGCTGTGATGAGCGGCCGGGCGGAGTGCGTGATGTTGAACAAAGGTCCGTACATCGTCGAGGCCGTGCGCTTCCTGAACGGCGTGCTTGAACGCATGGAGGCGCATCAGTTCAAGAAGCGTTCGCGCTTCCGTCGGCTGTCCGTCTCTGACCTGGGCTGAGCGTAGACGTCCCTCACCACTCGCCTTCGTCAATTGGCGCTGCCGGCATCTTCAACTCCACCACGTCGCCGTGCCGGTTGATAACGACGCCGAAGCCGAGCATGCCCAGGTATCGCCGGGCCTGCTCCGGGATGCCCACTTCGAACAATTGGGCGAAGTGCTGATCCAGATTGCGAATCTGTTTATCCACGGCGATCTTGGTGAACAAGTCGTCCTTGCCGAGCATCCTCAGCACGCCCTCGCTCACCAACGCTTCGTTTTGTTGCACCTGTTCCCGAAAGGCATTCAGCACCTGCTCGTCCACTGTGCGCGCATCCACGTGATACTTGAAGCCGTCCTCGATCAGCACGTAGGTCGGATCCTGGCCGACATAGGCGACCGGCAGAGCATTGCCGTTCTCGTCCGTCACCAGGCCTTCAAAAAGAGCTTTCACCATGGCTGCAAGAGTCCTAACCATTGTGCCACGGTCGGTCCGACGCCGACGACGTTCAGCGTGATCGGCACCAGCAACACGCCCAGGCAGTTCATCCGCCGGCCACCCACCACCACCGGGATCAGGCCGACGGTTGTCGCCACCAACATTATCACGAATCCGCCCCCGCCGGTGAACCCGATGGTCATCGCCACGGCAAGGGCTAGCGCGCTGCTGGCCAGCCACCTGACATTGAGGCGATTGATCAGCCGCGCTGCGGCGCGCGCCAAGGCCACCAGCGCTGCAAAAGCCAACGCGCCGCATAGGGCCACGGCCGCCACGGCGAGCCAGTAGCTGCGCCAGCCGTAGGGCACGTAGATGCTGCTGAGCATCCAGGCCATCCCGCCGCGCGCCAGTGTCAGCCCTGGCACGAACAGCAATATCAGGCTGCCGACGTAGTAGGCCACCTTCGACGCACCGAGCGAGATCATGAACAGCCGCTCATTCCACAGCGCCGTGGCATGTCCGGCCAGCAAGCCACCGATTCCCCCGCTGACCACCGGCAAGATACCGGCAAACAAGCCGCCGCTCAGGCCGGTCAGCGAACCGCGCAGCAGCAGCCGGGGCTCGATCTCGGTGGGCAGCGCGTCCGACTGCGGCGGGGGCTTGGCGCCGAAGAGAAGGATTTGCAATAAACCGGGCACAGCGAACAGGCCGATAAACGCCGGCATCAGGTTGACGAAGGCCGCTTCTACCGGCACCGGGCTGCGATAGAGCAACACGAAGCCGAGCAGCCCGCTCAGGACAAAGGTGAGCAGGCCGGCGCCGAGGTAAGTCCATGCCGAGAGCAACCGACGCGCTGGCGGCGCCGTGTCGTTGGCGCGCGGCCACTCCCCAAGCAGCAAGAAGGCGACGATCGCCACCAACATCCAGCCGGCGTGCGGTTGCAAAATCGCCCGCAGCGGGCGAATGATCGCGTCCAGGATCGGCGCGACCAGCACCAGCCCGAGCAGCGCGCCCAGGCTGCCGGCGCCGACGAGCAGCGCCGCTTCCAATCCCTGGCCGCGCATAAGATATTTGGTCGTCGGCAACACAGCGATCACGTTCGCGTCGTCGGGTGCGAAGAGGAACACGGCCGGGATGACGTTGACCACCGCCCAGCCGACCAGGGCGCCGAGCAGGAACATCGCCAGGTCCTGTTCGTTCAAGCCAGCCGGGCCATGCGTAAAGAGCAGCAGCGCCAGGCCGGCAACGTTGAAGACGTGCAGGCCGGGCAGCAAGGCCAGCCCGCATCCAACCGCCGCGCCGATCAGCGCCACAGCCAACAGCCCCAAGTCGCCGAGCACGGTAGGCATGGTCAAGCCAAAGGATGATGACGTAACTGTGAAGCGCAGCCGCTTGCACGAAGTCACCCGGTATGGGTTAATATTGTCTTCAATATCCAGTCCAAGGAGAGGATCATGGCAACTATCAATAGTAAGAAAGCGATGAACAAATCGCAACTGATGGCGACCCTGGCCGAGAGCACCGGTCTGAGCAAGGCTGAAGTGGGTAAAGTCCTGGCTGCACTGAACGATGTGATTCATCGCGAGTTGAGCGCGGGCGGCCCGCAGGTTTTCAGCCTGCCGGGCATTGTCAAATTCACCGTCGCCCACAAGCCCGCTACCAACGCGCGCGAGGGCGTCAACCCGTTCACTGGTGAGAAGGTGATCATCGCCGCCAAGCCGGCGCGGAATGTCGTGCGCGCCCGCGTGCTCAAGCCCTTGAAGGAAGCCGTCTGACCCGCATCGCGCTCGAACTGCGACGACTCCAGTGCGTGAGGCGACGGCTCAGGTCGCCTCGCTGCTTTTTCCGCGCATACAATTCTTCGCTGTGAGTCCGATGAGTCATGAGTTCCCCTCCCCTGACGGCTTCGCGCCGTTCGACTTTGACCAGGTCATTGATCGCCGCAGGCCGGGCTGCGTGAAATGGTCCCATTATCCAGGCGATGTCATTCCCATGTGGGTAGCGGACATGGATTTCATGTCCCCCGAACCGGTGCGACGCGCCCTGGCCGAGCGCGTCGCGCACGGCGTGTTCGGCTATGAATTCCCCAGCGAGGATTTGACCAGGGCGATTTGCAACTGGCTGGGACGACGCTACGGTTGGGGCGTCCAGCCGGCCGAGATCGTGTTTCTGCCCGGTCTGGTCAGCGGCCTGAATCTGGTTTGCCGGTCGTTCGGCCGGCTGGGGGAGTCGGCCATCGTCTTAACGCCGGTTTATCCTCCTTTCTTATCGGCGCCGGTGAACCACGGGATGACCGTGACCAAGGTGGCGCTACGGTGTTGGGCCGATGGGCAGCGCGTGCATGCCGAGGTGGACTACGACGCGTTTGAACACGCCATCAGCCCGCGAACTTCGTTGTTCATCCACTGCCACCCCCACAACCCGATCGGTCGCGAATGGACGCGCGAAGAGCTAAGGCGGCTGGCCGACATTTGCCTGGCCCACGACGTGTTGATTTGCTCCGACGAGATTTGGAGCGACCTCACCCTGAATGGGACATCCCACACGCCCATGGCCAGCCTATCGCCGGAAGTTGCCCACCGGTGCATCACCCTGATGGCGCCCAGCAAGACCTTCAACCTGCCGGGGCTGGGGTTCGGCTTTGCCATCATCCAGGACGAGAAGCTGCGCCAGCGCTTCGTGGCTGCCAACAACGGTGTGTTGCCACACCCCAGCGCCATGGGTCTGGCGGCGGCTCAGGCCGCCTATACCCACTGCGACGATTGGCTCGCCGCGCTCAGGCGGTATCTATCGGCCAACCGCGACACGCTGCTCGATTACCTGGCCGAGAACATGCCGGCCGTGCGGTCAACCGTTCCGGATGCCACCTATCTGGGCTGGCTGGATTTTCGCGAAGCCGGCATCGCGGGGAACCCTTATCAGTTCTTCCTGGAGAAGGCGCGCGTGGCGCTGAGCGATGGAGAGACGTTTGGGCCGGGCGGCGAGGGCTTCGTGCGCTTCAACTTCGGTTGTCCGCGCACGCAGATGCTCGAAGCGCTGGATCGTATGCGAGCTGTGCTGTGCCGGTGAGGCGCGTTCACCGTCCGGGCCGCCCGCGCTCAGCCAGCGGTGAGCCCATTGTGCGCGCCGTTTTCGCCCGAAGCGGGGGGCAGGGGGTGTTGGATGGGCAGGTAAACGTCGAACGTGGTGCCGACGCCCGACTTGCTGCTCACCACAATCCGGCCATTGTGGGCCTGCACGATCGAATGGGCGATCGAAAGGCCGAGGCCCGAGCCACCGTTGGCGCGCGAGCGCGACTTGTCCACGCGGTAGAAGCGTTCGAATACGTAGGGCAGGTCCTTTTCGGGGATGCCCACGCCGGTGTCGCTGACGGAGATACGCACGTAGTCGTTGTAGCTGCGCATTGCCTCGATGCGCACCTGGCCGCCATCGGGGGTGTGTTTGATGGCGTTGTCCACCAGGTTGAGCAACACCTGCTTCAGTCGGTCCGAGTTGGCCTGGATGATCAGGTCGGGTTCAACATGGGCTGATACCTGCACGCGGCCGGCGCTGAGCACCTGGCCGCTGCGTTCGACGTCTGCGATGACCTGATTCAGGTTGACGGCGTGGAAGTGCATGGGCAACACGCCGGCGTCGGCCTGGGACAACAGCAGCAAATCGCCGACTAGCCGCGTCATGCGATCGCTTTCTCGGGTAAGTGCATCAAGCGATTCCTGGTCGGCGCAGCCCATCGCGCGCAACAGGTCCACGTTGCCGCGGATGACGGTGAGCGGTGTACGCATCTCGTGCGACACGTCGGCGATCAAGCGCTGTTGGGCGTGGAAGAGCTTCGACAGCCGGTCGAGCATCTCGTTGAAGGCTTGCGACAGGCGCCCCACTTCGTCGTTCGCCTTCGGCACGGCCACCCGCTGGTCGAGGTTCTCGGCGCGGTAAATGGCCATCGCCGTCTTGGTCAATTCGTCCACCGGCCGCAGAGCGCGCCGCGCCAAAATCGCGCCGATCACCGCCGAAAACAGGATGCCGACGCCACCGAGCGAAAGCAGTGCGATCAACAGGCTGTTCTGAGCTGCCTTGACGCCTTCCAGCGATGTGGCAACTTGCAGATAGCCCACCACCTCGCCGCTGCGCAGCACCAGGGCGCGCGTGAAGACGCGAATGGGCGGCATCCCACTGTGTTGCGCCTCGGTGAACAGGTTGGCGCGCTGGTCGGGGGGCATGTTGACCGCTTCCTGGAACGCCTGTGGGTCGAGGTGTTCGGTCAGGAAGGCGTCGGCGATGTTGGGCGAAATGCCGAGCACCTGTCCTCGTGGGCCGAGGAGCTGAACGTAAGTCTCGGAGGCGCGTAGCGCATCGAGTCCGGGCAGCGTCAGCACCTTCTTGCCGGCGCGCTCGGCGACCTCCGGCCGCTGGCTCAAGGCGAGTGGGAGCGCGGTATTGGCAGCCTGGCTGAGCCGGGAATCCACTTGCTGAATCATCTGCCAGGTGACGTAGGCGTATACCCCGATGCAGAAGACAGAGAGGATCAGCGCGAGGACGGCCGTATACCAGATGGTGAGCCGCGTGCGGATGGACATCGTCAAAAGGATAGTTCGGCTTGCTGAGAAATGACTGAGCCGGCCGGCGGTGAGGCGCGCCCCTCCGTCCCAGGACGTGATTCGGAGTCAAAGATTTGGCATGCTGAGCTTGTCGGCATGCTGAGCTTGTCGAAGCACGTCAAATCCGCTCCCGAAACGCATACTATCGAGTCTTGAATTAATCATGACCGCTGCCAAGATCGTCATGCCCGCGCAGTCCCCGCCTTCGCGGGGACAAGC
>JAIMBB010000062.1 GCA_023511655.1 Anaerolineae bacterium | reverse complement strand
AGGCTGCTCATCCAAGTCGTGACAGCCAGCAAAAACCTGCGGGAGGTTGTCACTGCCCCCGGCCGTGAACGCACCCCGCCGATTCCGCTGCGCTGCGCCGTTGGACAATGAGACATGCGCGCGCACGACGCGGTCGGTTCCGCTCCAATCGCACACTCGTAGGCCGATGCAACCGGCCGCTTTGCGACAATCCCCCCGCTCGACTTCCAAAGCCGTTGACTTCCACGGCGCATGCAGGCAATAAGGCCGAAGCCGACTAACGCCAAGACACTAGAAAGCCGATCAACGATGCGGACATAGTCTAGAATTGCGCCGCGTTCTTTCTGGGAGACAACTGTTGGGTTATGGAGCAAGCAAACACCGATTCCACTGCGCTGAAGAACTCTTCTCGCTCGTTCAAGGATTACCTGCTGATCTCGGCCCGTGGGTTTTGTATGGGGGCGGCCGACGTTGTGCCGGGAGTCTCCGGCGGCACGATGGCGTTCATCCTCGGCATCTACGATGAGCTGATCGGCGCCATTCACAGCATCAACGGCACGTTCATCCGCCACGTGCTCGGCTTGCGCCTGCGCGAGGCGTTGGCGCAGGTGCCATGGCAGTTCTTGCTCGCCTTGATGGCAGGCATCGTTGCGGCGATTTTCTTGCTCGCCCGTCCGTTGAAACACGCGCTTGAGACCCATCCCTCGCTGGTGTTTGCATTCTTCTTCGGCCTGGTGCTGGCGTCGGTGTTGGTCGTGCGCAAACGCGTGACCCGTTGGACGCTGACGCGGATCGGTCTGCTGGGTGCAGCTGCGCTGGGCGCGTTTGTGCTGGTCGGCCTGGCACCCACCAAGACGCCGAACGACCCGCTCTTCCTTTTCTTGAGCGGCGCAATAGCCATTTGCGCGATGATCTTGCCGGGCATCTCCGGCTCGTTCATCCTCGTCTTGTTGGGCAAGTATGAGCAGGTGATCGGGGCAGTGGCACAGCTTGACATCGTCACCCTCGTCATCTTCGCAGCCGGATGTGTCGTCGGATTGCTGAGCTTCGTGCGCTTGCTGCGCTGGCTGCTGCGCCACTATCACGATGCCACCATTGCCGTGCTGACCGGTTTCATGCTCGGCTCGCTGCGCCGCGTCTGGCCCTGGCAAGATTTCACCGCCGACGGCACGCTGAGCCTGGCCTGGCCTGCGGCGATCAACGGCGAAGTCATCCTGGCAGCCGCACTGGTGATGATCGGCGTGGGGTTGGTGTTGTTGCTGGAGCGGCTGGCGGAGCAACGTGGCGCGACGGCTACCGCGTGATTACCCGTTTCGTCGAGTTTCCTGCGGACGCCGGCCTCATCGCTCCCTCAAGATTTTGATTGCTTTCTGCCGGATGACCGGTTGTGTGGCCAGCGCCGCGCTGAAGATGGCCGCCAGCGACACCATGACCACGATCACCAATGCCGTAGAGAAGTCGAACGCCGGCAGGAGCGGCGATTCCTGGGCAAAGCGCTGGCTGACTTCGAAGGCATAGCCCAGGATGGTGCCGGCGATGATGCCGGCCAGCCCGGCCGCCAGCGTGATCACGATGGCTTCGCCGATGAAAATGCCTCGCAGGCTGCCGCCCGACGCGCCGATAGCTTTCAGCATGCCGATCTCGACCCGACGTCCCATCACCGCCGTGTACATCACCGCCAGCACGCCGAAGACCGCCGTCACCATCGAAAGGCTGGTGAGCACGACGGTGAAGATGCGCCCCTGCATTAATTGGCTGCGGATGGATTCGATCAGCTCGTCGGTGAGCTCCACAGAGATGCCTTTCTCGCCGCCCAGCGATTCGCGCAGCGTCCGTCCCAGCGTCACCCGATCCAGACCCGGTTCGATGCGCATCAGCACGCGGCTGAACAACGGTGCGTCCCGGTCCAACGGGCCGCTGGCCGGGTCATGGCGCAGCTCGCGATAGGTATCCAGGTTCATCAGGATTCCGGTGCTGCCGCTGCGTGCGTCGTTCACGTTGCGCGTGATCTGGCTGCTGAAGCCGGGCAGGCGCTGGCCGACGGCGACGATGGTCAGGAGCCGTTCGTGGTCGAGTCCCGCGCCCTTGATGCGCAGCGTGTCGCCCATGCGCAGGTCGAGCGCTTCGCTCAGGCCGAGCGAGATGATGACGGCGCTGGGGTCTTCATCTATGCGCCGAAGCGCCGAAGCATCGCCCTGTGCCCACTGCATGAACTCGCGGAAGAGCACCTCGTTCAGGTCGCTGCGCACGCCGATCACCTGGACGCCGGCGCTGCGCAGTTGCAAGCGGTCGCTTGCCTCGGTGCGGAAATCATCGGCGATGCCGACTGCCTGCACGATGCCCGGCTGTCGGCGCAGCTCGGCCAGGTTCTCCTCGCTCAGCCGATCGCTCGTGCGGCGGGTGGTGCGGAAGATGCCACCCGGTGTGGAGATGGCGGCGCGTGCATAAGCCTCGGCCCCGCGCGAGAACCGCAGATCGGTCTCCAGATTAGCGTCGGTGAGCGCCAGTTGCGTCGCCAGCAAGGTCGGCAATACTGCGCTGGCGACGACCATCAACGAAATCAGCGCATTGCGCCCCTTGCCGCGCAGGGCATAGCGCCCGGCGAAGTAGCCTGCCTTCGGGCTGACGGCGTTGTAGATCGCGACCAGCAGTCGTTCCAGCGGCGCGGTGATGAAGTAGAACACGAGCGACATTCCCACCACCATCAACAGGAAGGTGGTGAAGAAAGTGGTGGCGATCGCACCGGCGTCGCCGAACGAGAACAGCACTGGAAAGAGGAACAGGATCACGCTGCAGAATGCCAGCAGAATCAGGCCGGCGACCAACAAGCCGTAATTGGCGCGTCGTTCGCGCAGTTTGGCCAGGTCTTCCAGCGTGGGCTGGTCGGCGGCTGCGGGGTTGAGCACGACCATCACTTTGGTGCCGGCAGCCCTGCGCGCAGGGCTGATGGTCGCCGCTGCCAGCACCAAAATGGTGATCAACGTCGGCGTAAGCACGGATTCAAGCGACCACGCCGCGCGCACACTGGCCGGCAGGTTTAACTGCGACAGCAGCACGGGCGTGACGATGAAGTCGTTGATCAGCCGGCCGAGCATCAACCCGAAGATCAGGCCGACCACACCGAGCACAATCACTTCGATGATCACGGCTTCGAACAGGCGCCAGCGCGGCGCGCCCAGCACGCGCAGGATCGCCAGGTCGTACTTCTGCTCGGTCACAGCCGTGTTCATCAGCGCGTTCACCATCAAGCCGACGATGCTCATGCTGAGCAGGCCGTATAGCGTGATGAACGATTGCTGGAAGACGAACGCCTGTGCAGTGCGATCGAGTTGTTGATATTTCTGCAACTCGACGATGAAGTCGCTGCCCAAGTCGTTCTGGATCGTGTCGCGCACGCGTAAGCCGATGTCGCGCGCGCGGCTGACGGCAAGTTGTGCATCGCTGCCGGCAGCCGTATCGGCTTGCCATACTACTAATAGCCGTTCGGCCCGTCCCGGGATGCCTAGCCAAACCTGCGCGTCCTCCAAACGCATCAATGCGCTGCTGGTGGATGCTCCAAAGTTCAACAGCCCTTGAGCCATGCCACCGAACGTGCCGATGCCCGACACGATGAAACGACCTTCCGTGCGCGCGGTGCTGATGCCCTGTGAAGCTGCTTTGCCCGGCTCGCGCGGCGTTGGTTGCACGTATGAGAGGATTACTTCGTCGCCCACCTGCACGCCAAGGGCATCGGCGGCGGGCGTGGTGAGGAAGACCTGGCCGGGCTGCGGTGGGTAAATGCCGCTGAGAATCGTCACAGGGGAGAGGTTGTCGCGCAGCGTGTCGAGCGCGATGATCTGCAGGCTGTCGCTCTGGATGGCGTTGGCTTTGCGTGCCTCGGCCGAGCCCTGGATGCGTGGGTAGAGATCGGTGATGCGGTCGTAGGCCTTACGCGCGAGCTGCTCGACGGGCAGCGGGTCGAAGAAAGGCGAGGTCGCCAGGTCGGTGCGTCGGATGCTCAGGTCATAGCCGCCCGTTTGGGCGCCGATGGTTTGCACGCTGAATTGGCGTTGAGTGTCCACCAGGTTGAGCAGTGCGCCGACCAGCCCCACGCCGATCACCAGCGCCAGCGCGACCACCAGCGTGCGCAGCTTGCGCCGTTTCATGCTGTTGAGGACGTATTTCAAGCCCATGGTTGAAACGGGGAGAAGTGAAAGACAGGTAGAGACAAGGGAGATCGGGAATTTGCCATGATGTCCCCTGCTCTTACTTCCGGGTCTTCTCTATCTCCCTCGCTATCCCGTTCCCGCATCCACGACCTGTTCCTCCGCCAACCTCCCGTCGCGCATGTGGATCACGCGGTGGGCAAAGGTGCTCATGCGCGGGTCGTGGGTGACGTAGACGATGGTCGTGCCGCGCTCGCGGTTGAGCCGCGCGATCAACTCCATCACCTCATAGGAGGTTGCTGTGTCCAGGTCGCCGGTCATCTCGTCGCCGATGATGATGGGTGGATCGTTAGCCAGTGAGCGGGCAATGGCCACGCGCTGCTGTTGGCCGCCGGACAACTCGCTCGGATAGTGGTGCATGCGATCGCCCAGGCCGACCAGCTTCAATAACTCTCTGGCCCGTTTGGGATCGCGCTGGCCGAGCAGGACCATCGGCACCTGCACGTTCTCCAGCGCGGTGAAGTTGGAGAGTAGGTTGAAGTTTTGGAAGACGAAGCCCATCTTGCGCAGGCGCAGTCGGGCTAGCTTCTCTTCGCTGAGTGAAACCACGTTCTCGCCGTCCACGATCACATGGCCGCGCGACGGCGTGTCCAGCCCGCCGATGATGTTGAGCAGCGTGGTTTTGCCGCTTCCGCTCGGCCCCATCATGCACAAAATCTCGCCGCGCCGGACGTTGAGTGTGACGCCGCGCAAGGCCAGCACGGCTTCCTTGCCCATGATGAAGGATTTGTGAACGTCTTCGAGCTGAACGATGAACTCGTCAGAAGCGCCGTTAACGGTGTCGTCCATCACACCAAATCATACGCGCGATGGACAGGGAGGTTGCGGGGCGCGGGTGGTGTCAGATGGTGTCGGGCAATGTCGGAAGTGTCGGATGGTGTCGATTGGTGTCCACAGTGTCAGCGATGACCCAACCGACACCAATGACACCAACCGACACCAATTCAGCCTTTCACGCTGCCCGCCGTCAGTCCTTCTACCAGGAAGCGTTGGGCGAAGATGTAGAAGCCCACGACCGGGATGGACATGATCAGCGAGGCAGCCATCAGTTGGCCATAGGGATACAGGTCGGCGAAGACCAGCTTCTGCAAACCGACCGGCAGCGTGATCAGCTTCTCGCTGGTCAAGAAGATGAAGGCATACAGGAACTCGTTCCACGCATTGGTGAAGGCGATCAGCGTGACGGCCAGCAACGCCGGCAACGCCAGGGGGAGCGTGATGCGCCAAAACGCGCCGAAGCGGTTGGCGCCGTCAATCATGGCTGCCTCCTCCAAATCTTCGGGGATCGAGCGGTAGTAGCCCATCATCACCCAGGTGGCGAACGGCATCAGGAACGTCGGATACGTCAGGATCAATGCCATGTGCGTGTTGATCGCGCCCAGCCCGGTCAAGATGCGATACATGGGGATAAACATGAGTGAGCCGGGCAGCAGATAGGTGATCAACAGCACGGTGGTCAGTGCGCCGGCTGTGCGGAACTTCAGGCGCGCCAGCGCGTAGCCGCCCAGCGCCGCAAAGAATACCGACAACACCGTCGTGATCAGTGCAATGGTAACGGTATTGCGGAACCACAGCAGATATTGGGTTCGGTTCAATAACGTGTCGAACTGGGTCAACACCCAGGGATCGGGCCAAAACAGCGACACGCGTTGTTGGATCTGAGGATCGCCCTTGAACGCGGTGATGATGATGAAGTAAAAGGGAAACAGGACGAACAACAGGAACGGCAGCAACATGAGCAGCCGCGCGGCTACGCCCAGCCGGTCGCGCACTGCCGATGAGAGCTTACGGTTTGCGGCCAGGCTCAGCACGTATGCTCCCGCACCCAATAGCGCGACGATCACTAGTGCGGTCAACACGCGCAGGATGGCCTCGACCGGGTTGCCGCTGCTCAGCGCGGCCAGGATGATGAGTGGTGTCACGCCGGCCAGGATCAACCACGGCATGAAGCGGGTGGAGAGGAAGGCCGCGAACTTGCCAAAGGCGAACAAGATAGCGCAAATCGCGGCCGTGACCGCAGCGCAAATCAGCAGGCCGACGATCCCGGCGCTGCTCAGCGTGGCGATCGCGGCGACGACGATGGCCGCGCCAGCGATGGCCCACGGCAGGGCGCGGCCAGCTGCCTTCAGCAAGCGGTTGCTCGTCTCGCCCGGTGCGCTGCGGTCCACGCCCTGGCGCATGAAGCGCGCCAGCAGGAAGATGAAGATCGCCAGGAACGGTGCAGTCATGAGCGACACCGCCGCACCTGGGCCGAAGCGGTTTTGCAGCAGCGCCCGCTCATAGGCCAGGATGGAATACACCCGCGTCTCGCCGCCCGGGCCGCCACCGGTCATCAAATAGATCAGGCCGAAGGTGTTGAACGTGCTGATGGTGGAGAGCAGCACCGTCACCGCGATCACGTAGCGCAGGCCGGGCAGCGTGATGTTGAAGAAGCGTTGCACCCCGTTCGCGCCGTCCACTTCGGAGGCTTCGTACAGCTCCTTGTCGATCGCCTTCAGGCCGGCCAGCAGCAGCATCGTGAAGAACGGAATGCCCTTCCAGATGTTGACTGCGATCACGCTCCCCAGCGCCAGGCCCGGTTCGGACAGCCAGCCGACATCGCGGTTGATAAGCCCCAGGCTCTTGAGCAATGGATTGAGCGTGCCGAATAAGGGATCGAAGATACCGCGCCAGGTGAGTGCCGTCACCACTTCCGGCACAATCCACGGCAACAGCATGATGCCTGACAACACGTTGCGCAGCGGCAGCTTGCTGTTGAGCAACGACGCAATGGCCAAGCCAACGACCAGCTTGGCTGCTACCGAGATCACCGTGAAGCGGATAGTGTTGCCGATCGAGCCCGTGAACTGTGTATCGGTCAGCAGGCGCCGGTAGTTGTCCAGTCCGACGAACACCTCCTGACGGTTAATCGTGCGGACGAACATGCTCATGTACACCGCGTTGAGGAACGGATACAGGATAAGGCCTGCCATCAGGATGACCATCGGCGCGACGAATAGCACCGCGATCTTCCAATCTTTGCCGAGCAGACGTTCCAGTCGCTTGCCCAGCTTCATTCCCTCTGGCTGGGCGAGAGTGGTCGGCGCGGTCATCTGTTGAGCCATTTTGTCCTCCGCAATCCCCTCCCAGCCTCCCCTTAAAAAAGGGGAGGCTTGTGCTCCCTCTCCTGGAGGGGAGGGAGAGGGAGGGGTAATGGACTAGCTCTGCGGCAAGCCCTTCTCTTCGAAGATGGCGATGCCCTTCTCGGTAGCGTCCTTGACGGCCTCTGCGGCTGTCATCTTGCCGGTGATGACGTTGGCCATCATCTCGCTCAGGAAGCCCGTAGCAAACCACGCGTCGGTCGCCGCATTCGGCTGTGCCGGATACGAGAAGCCGGTGTAGTCGGTCGGGTTGAACATGATCTCCTTGAGCGTGGGGAAGGCTGGCTCGAGCTTGAGCAGGTCATCGGTCCAGTTGTTCTTGTAGGCCGGCATGAACAGGCCGCCACCCAGGCCGGACAGCGGTGTGAACACGGCGGGATCAATGAAGTGCAGGATGATCTGCTTAGCCACGTCGCGGTTCTTGACGCCCTTGAAGATGGTGTACCATTGTGCGCCGCCGCCGCCTAGCTCAACCGCGCCATCGTTGGTGAGCGGGAAGCGCACCACGGCCGTGTTCGGGTAGACCGGGTTGTTGTCGCGTTTGGCCGCCGCATATACGCTGAAGGCGTTCTGCGTCATGGCGATCTTTCCGGCCAGGTAGGCTTCGTTGTTGCTTGGGTCGGTCCAGCTCTCCACGCCGGGTGGCAAGATGGGCTTATATTTCTCGTCCGTGTAGATCGCTGCCAGCCACTCCACGCCGGCGATGGTTTCAGGGGAATTGAAGGTGATCTTCTGGCCGGTCTCATCTACCGCGCGGCCGCCAAAGGCCTGGAAGGCGGTCTGAATCAGACCGTGGCCGTCGCCGCTCTTGTTCACCGTCAGGCCCCAGCCATACATCTCCTTGGCCGGATCCGACATCTTGACTGCAGCGTCCAGACGATCCTGCAGTTTGGGTAACTGAGTCACATCTACGCTGGCGCCCTCGGCCACATCTCTGCGCACGAACCATGCCCCGGCCGTGGTAATGAATGGCACCGACCACCACTTTTCGTCGAAGCGAGCATTGCGCGGGGTGTTGGCCGGCACGATCTCGCCATATTTGGCGACCAGCTCATCCACGATGTCTGAGACATCTTCGACCGTGTCGGAGTCGTACAATACGGAGACGCTGTTGCCGTGGTAGGCTAGATCGGGCGGGTTGCCCGCGGCCACCGCAGCCTGCATCTTGGCGATGAAGTCTCCGAACACTTCGGGGTTAACCGTAGAGACATCGGGCGTATAGCCAAGACTGGCGATGAATTCCTCGGTCTGCTTCTTCAGTTCCACTTCCAGGGCCTTGAAGTATTCCTGGCGATGGAGTACCTGAACTGTGCCTCCGGCAGGCGCGGCCGGTGCTGTGGTCGGGGCCGGCGCTTCGGTCGGGGCTGGCGCTTCCGTTGCAGCGGGTTGGGCTGGCTCGGCGGGCGCCGCCGGTGCTGCGGGCTGGGCTGGTGCAGTCGGAGCCGCGCAGGCTGCCAGCACCGCGCCGGTGCCGGCCAGCGCAGACAGGCGGAGCAATTGTCGTCGGGTGAGTTTGGTCTCTTGCTTCATGCTTCCTTTTTTCTCCTTGTTTTGATCGTTTCATCTCGGATACCGTTCAGAAACCGGATATTCGGCGTGCATCGGTTGAGGAGCCCATCTGCAGTGACGCGACCTCGCATCGCGTCGTCGGACGGGCCGTGACAAATGGCCAGTGTCAGTGATAGCGGGAGTCTTCCTTGCGATTACCTCCTTTTGTCTTCTCTCAAAAATGACCAGACCAAGAAAACGCAGCGAATCAAAGACAAACCGGCGCTTCGCCCTCGACCCTTCATGGCCTGGCTGGGGGGAGTTTAGTTCAACTTGCGTCCGATGACAAGCAGGCCCCCGCCGCGGTCCGTCACCTTCGCGTCGTAGTGCGGTCGCAGCTTTGGCATCAAGTGGTCGTATACGATCTTCGCCATCGCCGGCTGGTAGCCCAGCGGGCGCAAACGCGGCGATGCCAGCAGGTTGAAGAGCGAGCGTTTGCCGATGCCGTATTGGCGATTCATACGATCCCACAGTTGTTCGGTCTCAGGCGAAATGTAGTAGCGCACCTCGGTTAGTTTGATGCTCACCGTGGAGAGGAGCACGCGCCATTCGTCGGCAGTGTGGTAATGGTGATGGGCAAACAACTCGTCCACGCTGCGCGCGTAGTGCTCGGCTGCCTCTTTCGTCGGTGCAGTCTTCACGCCGTCGAGCAGCTCGCGGAAGTGGTCGCTGGGCACCGTCAGCACCAGCAAGCCGCCGGTGCGCAGCACGCGCGCCAGCTCCAGCAACACGCTTTGCGGATTGGTGATGTGTTCGATCACAGAGTTGCTATACACCGTGCCGAACGCGCTGTCGCGATAGGGAAGGTGATGGCCGTCGGCGAATTGCACGCCGTGGCGATACACGCCGCTGCGATGCGCGGCCGGCAGCTCATTAGGTGCGATGTCGCAGCCGTAAATGCCGGCCTGCTTGCCGAAGATCGCCTCGGTGAACAAACCGTCACCACAGCCAAAGTCGAGCATGGGGGCTGGGAAGTCGAGCGTGCTCAGCGTCCTCGCTTCGATGGCGCGCCACAGCGCCACCGGCGGTGCAAACCAGTAGCGTTTGAGAAAGTCGCAGAGAAAGTCCTTGTCGCGGTTGACGTGGAGGGTGTCGGTGTCGGGCATCGCGGGAATTATAGAGACCAGGGTTGATACAATCGAGGCCGGCAATCCCGAAAGCATATGTTCTTCCTCAAACTCGGCGGCTCCCTGATCACCGACAAGACGCGCGAGAACGCGCCGCGCCTGGATGTTATCCATCGCCTCGCCCGCGAAATCAGCGCCGCGCTTGGAACCGAGAACTCGAAACTCGTACTGGGCCACGGCAGCGGCTCCTTTGGCCATGCCGCTGCGCGCAAATACGGCACGCGCGCAGGCGTACGTGATGCTGCCGGCTGGCGCGGCTTCGCCGAGGTAGGCGTGGCGGCCGCGCGGCTGAATCGCATCGTGGCCGACGCGCTGCACGAAGCCGGCGTGCCCGTGATCAGCTTCTGCCCCTCGGCCAGCGCGCGCTGCGAAGACGGTCGGCTGGTTTACCTCGACGTCGCACCCATTCGGGCTGCGCTCGGCTACGGCCTGGTGCCACTGGTGATGGGTGATGTGGCCTTCGATACTGTGCGCGGAGGGACGATCGTCTCGACCGAGGAGGTGTTCGCTTACCTTGCGCGCGACTTGCCGGTGACGCATGTGCTGTTGGCCGGCGAGACCCAGGGCGTCTACGACAATCTTCAACCGGGGAGACGCGAGGAGACACAGGGGGACCGAGAAGAGAGCTATGTGTCCTCGCCCGTGCGCGGTGAAGTCATCAAGCGCATCACGCCGCTGAGCTGGGACGAGGTTCGCGGCAGCGTGGGCGGCTCACACGGCGCCGACGTCACCGGCGGCATGGCTAGCAAGGTGCAAGATATGCTCGACCTGGTGATGAAGCATCCCACCGTGACCGTGCGCATCTTCTCCGGCCTTGTCGAGGGCAACGTCGCGCGGGCGCTGCGCGGCGAACGGCTGGGCACAGAGGTTGTGGCGACCGACGACGCGTGGCTGATTGATGGCCCGACGAATGTATAGCGCACCGACTCAAGGAAGCAGATCGCGCACGGCAAGGCGTGCCACTTCGCGCCCTTCGATGATCACAGGCGCTTCATCGGAATTGCTATAGATGCGGTGATCCCGGTAATCGGCTTGATCCGCGGCACCTTGTGGCTCAGCAAACACTTCAAGTTGGTTGTCCGGCAAATTGATGATCCAATACGTAGGAATTCCGGCGCGCGCGTATAGCTTCTTCTTGGCCGTGCGATCGCGTTGCAGGGTCGTGTCTGCGACCTCGACGACGAGCATGACGTCACCCGGTCCCGGATGGCGATCGCGATAATGACGACGTTCACCGCGCACGATCACAACGTCAGGCTCCGGCTCGCTGTCCTGAGTGGTGATCGGTTCTTGTGCATTCACGAACCATCCGGGCGGAAGGATGCGCGCGAGGGCTTCGCGGGTGAGTTGGGCGCTCAGGCTGTGCGGAGGATTCTTGGGCATCTTCGGGACCAGCCATCCTTCCAAAAGCTCTACCGGATCGTCATCCGTTAGGATGCCGGCCGCGATCATATGGTGATACTGCTCGACGCTTAAACGCCATACAGGTAAAGTCGGTATGGCATCAGGCGCCGTCATCGCCCGTGGGGCCGGTTGAGTCTCGATTGACATATCCATTCGCTCCTGCCACGCCTCGGATCGAGTGAACGCGAATATATCACGCCGCTTGCGCCTTCAAACACGCGTAGAGATGCAACTTCACCTGCTGTAAAAACGTTGCTGCCGGACGCTGACCCTTGAGTGATTTGTTTGCTATGGCGAAGTGGGCATCGGTAGCGCAGCTCACGCCGAGGGCTGCGAGCCGTCGGCCTCGAAGCGGAATCGCGCGCGCCCCACTCGGATCACGTCGCCGTCGCGCAACATCGCCCGCACCACGCGCTGGTCGTTCACGAACGTGCCGTTGCGGCTGAGGTTGTCCTCGATCCACCAGGCCTGATCCTCGGCTCGCCATAGCACCTGTGCGTGGCGGGCGCTGGCGAATTCGTCGTCGGCGTGCACCAGGCAGTTCGGGTCGCGCCCGATCCACGCTGCTGACCGAATCGCGTAGCGGCGACCGTTCGGTCGGCTGGAGGCATCTTCGTCTGCCAAGGCCACCAAGCACGATGCAGGAACGTCGGCCGATCCGGCCGATGCTTGCTCGCGCAGCAATGCCCACAGCAGGATCCCCAGGAAGACATACAGCGCAACGACGATCAGAATTCGCAACGCGAACAACACGACGTCCATGGTCTGTAGCTCCTATTCTCTGCGATTAACCGATTGCCCGGCCGAGTGCTCGCTCCGATCAGTCGTATGGCCTGCTGTTTGCTGCACTGTCGGTGTCCTGTGGACAGCGCCCTGCGCGCAGTATCTCGTGGCGCCGGCGTGGATCGGGAAATCCGATCCAGCGATCGCGTGCGTTTGTTCGCTAGGTCGGGTGAATCACACAGGCCCGACGCAAGAGGCAATCACTGCTCAGGAGGAATGCTATGAAAGGATCATCTGTCGCTCGGATCATATTAGGGGGTGCATTTCTGGCGCTGGCGCTGGCCGGTGCGGGGAATGTGCAAGCATCGGTGCCCACTCAAGGGAAAGGCGTGACGGTCAAAGTGGGCAAGACACCGCTTGGCAGCGTGCTGGTTGGGCCGAATAACCGCACACTCTACATGTTCACGAAAGACACCAAGCCTGGTGAGAGTGCCTGTTACGACCAGTGCGCCGTCAACTGGCCACCGTTGATCACAGAAGGCGCGCCGGTTGCCGGCGCGGGCGTGAACGCCAGCTTGCTCGGTACGATCACGCGCACGAATGGCGCTTTGCAGGTCACTTACAATGGCATGCCCCTTTATTACTGGTCGAAGGACAAGCGCCCAGGCGATGTGGGCGGCCAGAATGTGAATGGCGTGTGGTTCGTGGTTAACCCGGATGGCACATCGAACACCCAGAAGCTTGCCCGGGTGCAGGTGGCGAAGACAGCGCTGGGCAACGTGCTGGTTGGCCCGAGCGGCCTGACGCTCTATGCCTTCGCCAACGATAAGAAGAACGAGAGTACGTGCTACGACCAGTGCGCCGCCAACTGGCCGCCACTGTTGACCGACGTCAAGCCGTTGGCGGAAGCAGGCGTGAACGCCCGCTTGCTCGGTACGACGACGCGCACCAACGGCACAATGCAGGTGACCTACAACGGCATGCCGTTGTATTACTGGGTGAACGATAAGGTGCCCGGCGATTTGCTGGGCCAGGGTGTGCGCGGCGTGTGGTTCGTGGTTGCACCCAACGGCCGCACGATTACCAAACCTGCGCCGGTTGGGGCGAAGGTCATGCTCGGGAACACGGGTTTGGGGAACATCCTGGTTGCCGAGAACGGTATGACGCTCTACATGTTCGCCAAAGACACCACTCCCGGCGAAAGCGCTTGCTACGATGCGTGCGCAGCCGCCTGGCCGCCGTTGCTGACCGAAGCGCGCCCGCAGGCCGGCGAGGGAGTAGACCCGGCCAAGCTCGGCACCATCAAGCGCAAAGATGGCAAGCTGCAGGTGACCTATAACGGCATGCCGCTCTACCTTTGGGTCAACGACAAGGCGCCCGGCGATACGACCGGCCAGAACGTGAATGGCGTCTGGTTCGTGGTGAATGCGGCTGGCGAGCCGGTCAAGTGACCGCGCGGCCGACCGCGCGGCTGAAAGGACGGGGCGCACATTCATCCGCGCAACTGGGGTGGGATGTGCGCCCCGTTTTTTGATCGGCCTCAGCACTGACTCCAGAAGGCCATCGTGCCTTCGGCGATTGGCCGAGGTGGGCCGCCGCGCCGCAACATCGGCACGACGTAGATGTCGGCGCGTTCGTTGCCCTCGTCGCCGCCGGAAGTCATGGGCAGCACGATAGCATCGCTGTCGGGCGACCAGATGCGATGGCTGAGGGCATACTGATCGAAGAAAGGCAGGAGATGGTTGACGAATGTGTCCACTGGCTCGAACGTGACGATCAGTCGGTGTTCGCCCTGCTCGATATCCACCGACCACAGGTTGAAGCGCAACGTGCGTTCCTCCTCGGTCTCCTCCTGCTCTGGATCGCGTTCCTGTCCTGCCTCGTCGCGGTTCCAGAACCCTCCATCGTGCACGGCTGCATCCGGATTCGGCAGGACGTTGTGCTGAACGTATTCGGCGATGTTAGCGATAGTGAAGTAGGCGATGTGCCGGCCATCCGGCGACCAGAAGAACGCCAGCACGATGTCGTCGGTGAGCACGCGCACCTTGCCGGTCGTGGCGTCCAGCAGGCGCAGCGGGCCGTAGTACGTGCGCACCGGCTCGGTCGGGCTGATGTAGGCGAGCTGATCGTGGGCAGGGCTCCAGCTCATCGCGGCGATGCCGTGATGCGGCACGAGCATGCGTTTGGGCGTGCTGCGCCCATCCACCACGAGCTGCAGCTCCCCTGCGCGGTTGATCTGGCCGAAGGCCCAGAAGCGGCCACTGCGGGCGATGCCGGGCGCCTGAAACAAACCGGGGCGAGCGAGGCTGGCGTTGCCGCTGGCGGGGTTGAACGGGTCAATGAATTTGAGCTGCGAATCTTCCTCGCTGGCCAGGCCAGTGTGCAGCAGGATGCGTTTACCGTCGGCGCTCCAATCCCAGAAGCACGGCCGGCCGGTCGCCACCAGCCGACTGGTGGCCTCGCCGTGAGTCGCGGGCGACGTGCCCACGACCGAAGCGACATGCAACCCCAACGATTTCTCCTCGACGCGGTTGGTGATGAAGCTCAGATGTTGGCTGTCGGGCGACCAGAATACGTAGACTGGCGCGTCTCGGTCGCTCTCGTAGATGGCGAGTGGCGGGTCGAGCCGCGCAGTGTCATTTGCAACATCCTCGAATACGAACACACCAGCGCGGTCGAACGTGCCGCCAACGGCGGCCACGCGCTGTCCGTCAGGCGACCAGGCGGGAAATTGGAAGAAAAGTTCGCCGGGAGCAATTCGCCGGCGTTGGGTGCCATCCGGCGAGATGGTCTCCAGTTCCCCGTTCGGGTTGACGAACGCGATGCGATTTACGCGTCGAAACATGTCTGATTGGTGTTTGCCACAAAATGTGGCCCAGTCTCCTGGTTGGATCTACGAACGTCCTTTCACGGTTGCCACACCAACGCGACCAACACGACAATGAGCACGATGCAGATCAGCGTGAGCGGCATACCTACGCGCGGATAGTCACTGGCAGTATACCCTCCCGCACCCATGACGAAGGTGTTCACCGGGTGCGCGCTGGGGGTGATGAACGTGAGCGAGCAGCCCAAGGCGACGAACATAGCCATGGCACGCGGGTCGCTGTTCACAGTCTGCGCTGCGTTGATCGCAATTGGCGCGAGCACGACTGCTGTCACCTGGCCGGACATCACCTGCGTCAGAGCCATTGTCAAGATCAAAAGTCCCGCGCCGACGGCCACCGGCCCGAGGCCGGCAAAGAGCGACACGATGCCGCGCCCCAAGGCGCCGGCTGCACCGGTGCGCTCCATCGCGATGCCAACGGGCAACATGCCCGCGATCAGAAACACCGCTCGCCATTCGATAGCCCGATAGGCTTCGTCCATCGTCAGGCAACCGGTGACTACCATAGCCAACGCGCCCAGCATGGTAGCCAGCGCGATGGGGACGATGTCGAGCGCAGTGGCCAGCAACGCAATCGCCAGGATGGCGACGGCGACGCCGGCGCGTTGAGCGCGGATAGGGGCTTCGTCGCCGGCTGCCGGAGGCCGCAGCACCAGGAAATCGGAATCGCTTTGCAGCAACGAGATGGATTCGCGCGGGCCGTGGACCAACATGGCATCGCCGAACTCGAGCGGGATGGTTGCCAGATCAGTGCGCACCGAGCGGCCGCCGTGCCACAACGCCAGCACGTTGGCGCCGAACTTTTCGCGGAAGCGCAACTGGCGCAGGGTCTGGCCGACGGCGCGCGATCGCGGCGCCAGCATGACCTCTACCAGCGAGACGTCGTCGGAGACGATTTCGCCCTCGAAACGGCCATCAGGCTCGACGATGACGCCATACTGTGCCAGTTGTGCGGCGCGCTCGTGACGGCCGATCACCAGCAGGGTGTCGTTGGCGTGGATGATCTCGTCCGGCGAAGGCGCAAGGAAAGTCCGGCCGTCGCGCAACACGGCCATCACGCTCATCCCGTATTCCTTGCCGATGCCGCTATCAGCGATGCGCCGGTTCACCAGGCTCGCCGAGGGTGGGACGTGCACCCGGTTCAGGCGTTCGAATAGCTCATACGATTCGGTCAGTGCATGGCCGTTGGCAAGCTGGGGCTGAAGCTGGGCCGGGTCGCGGGCCGGCAACAACCGGCGTCCGACGGTGAGCATGAACAGGATGCCTGCCAGGGTGAGTGGTATGCCGATCGGCGCGAAGTCGAGCAGGCCATAGCCGCGCAGCCCGCTCACCGTCAACGTTTCTGAGACGACGATGTTGGCTGTGGTGAGCAGCGTGGCCATGCCGCCCAGCGCCGTGGCGAACGCCATCGGCATCATGATCTTCGAGGGCATCAGCCGGCGTCTTTTGACTGCGTCCACGGCGCCCGGCAGGAGCACAGCAGCCGCCGCGATGTTGTTCATGAACAGCGAGAGGAACGCCCCGCTGCCCATCACCAGCGCGATCATCCCGCGTTCGCCGCCCCGGTTGGCCTGGTCGAGGAATCGGCCGAACATGCGCGTCACGCCGGTGCGCTGTAAGCCCTGAGCCAGGATGAAGATGCCGATGATGGTGATGACGGCTGAGCTGCTGAAGCCGGCGAACACGTCGCCCGGCTTGATCAAGCCGGCCAGGCCGAGCGACAACGCGACACCAACCGCGACGATGTCGGGCCGCAGGCGATCGGTCAACATGAGCGTGAACGCAATCGTCAGGATGAGGGCCAACGTGAGGGCCGGTGGGATCAAAGTCAATGTCGGCAGGCTCGCCATTGCTCCTCGATGTTACCGCGTCCGCGCCGTGGCCGCCGTCTAAGGGTGCGTTCACGAATAGGGGCAAGAACCTCCCGCAGGCTGCTTGCTTGAGTCTAGCCCAGACCTGCAGAGGGTTGTCGCTGCCCTGGTTGCGCGGGCGACCACATAGGGTCGCCCGCGCAACTACAATAGGCAGCAGTGGGTGATGTAGGGGCGGCCCTGCGTGGCCGCCTGCCCATATGTGTGCCAAATGCAGTCAGGCACACAGGCCTGCCCCTGCAAGAAACTGCCCCCGCCCCGTGCGTGAACGCACCCGAACAGAACGCTACTACTACCGGAACCGAGCGGCCCCTCGGCTGCGACAAGCCACCCAACGTCCCGGTTCAGCGGCGGCGGTACGCCGTCCGCTGCAACCGATTGTTAGCCTCCCCACTGGGGCTCTTGAACTCTCATGAGAACATCCCGTACTTCGCCAGGGTGTTTTGCAACCGCCCAGCGCCAATGACCAAAACCGCCATGTGCGTTTACGGCCTGCGTCCACTCATCCAGATACCGACGTTTGACCCGGTCCTGCTCGGTATCTTGCCCTTTAGTTTCCAGCACCAGCATTTCGCCATTGATAAGCCGCACCAGAAAATCCGGCCGGTACTTGCGCACCACGCCACGATAGACGTAAAGGATTTCAAAACCGAGATGGTCATTCTTTACCCACGCCGCCACTTCATCGGAATTATCCAGCACAAAGGCATCCGACGCCTCCCATGTGCTGTCGTAGACGCAGACGTTGATGTGCGATTTCTTTGTGCGCTCGCAGGGCTTGCCCGTGTACCAGGTGCGCATGTCACCGGTCGAGCGGATGGGATGGTCGCGGTCGAAGACCGGCGTGAGTTTCTCGGTGTTCTCCTGCCGCACCGCCTCCCAGACGTGCTGGACGACCCGCGACATGTTCAGCGTGATGATCAAGCGCCGGCGCAGCTCGTCCTGGTAGAAGAGGGGCGGCGAGATCGTGATGCGGTCGGAACGAATGAATTGCTCGACGATCCGCACCAACTGCGCCAGCAACACCTCGCGGTTGCCATCCCAGGTGTGCTTCATCTGGTCGAAGACGTCGCGCGCTGTCTCGAAGATGATGCGTTGGGTGCGGAACTCGCGCGCCAGGCGCTCCAACTCGATCCGGCTGATCTTCGTTACGTCCGGCTTGCCTTCGAGAATCGGCGCAAGCTCCGCCACCTGCGCCGTTTGCGCCGCGTCCAGTTCCAGCGGGCGCGCCTTCGACCAATCGAGCGTCAACGTTGGTTGAAACACCCGCTCGATGCGCACCACATTCGGCCAGCGGATCTCGAACTCCCGCTTGGCCGGATCCGGTTCGACGGCGGTCTTTGGAGTTGGCGGCGGTGGCGGGCCGTCTTCTCCCCCTTCATGTGGCAGGAAGGTGAAGGGCACGCCGAAGATGTTGACGTACTCCGCCTCAAACAGTCCCGTTTCCGGGTTGACTTCGTAAGACGTGCGCCGCAAGCCGCGGCCCACCACCTGCTCACACAAGAGCTGGGATGTAAAAGCACGCAGGCCCATGATGTGGGTCACGGTCTTGGCGTCCCAGCCCTCGCTCAGCATCCCCACCGATATGACCTTCTGAATCTTCTCGCCGGGCTGACCCGCCTTGCCCACCGTGTCGACGGTCTGCCGCAGGAGTTCCGCCTGCTCGGCCTTAGTCAGCTTGCGCTCGACCGGCGCGTCCTCCTCTTCCGCATCATCGGTCTCGACCGACACTTCCACCGTCGCGGCGGGCTCTTCCTTCGCCTCGGCCTCGTTCAGCACCTTCGAATCGATGTGCAGGAGCCGTTCCGGGTCGCATAGCTCGTCGATGTGAATGCGCCGCGAGTCGAAGGCGTGCTTCACCCGCGCCGCCGTCTCCGTCCGGTTACAGACGGTGATCATTACCGGCGGGGTGGGCAGACCGGCCTGGCGCCAGGCTTTCCACGCCTCGCGCCAGTCGTAGCCGAGCAAGTAATAGGCGTTCAGCACCAGGTCGGGCAGGGGCTCCTCGGGGTTGGCGCGTCGGTTGAGGTCGTCCTTCACGTCCGGGTCGTTGTAGATGTGGTACAGGCGTGACTTATACGTCTTGGCGTCGGGCACGGCGTCGTCGCGCACCACCACGCGCGGGGTCTTGACCAGCCCCGATTCGATGGCGTCATTCAAGCCAAAATCGCTGACAATCCAGCCGAAGAGCGCCTCTTCGCTACTCTTCTTGCCCGAGGGCGTGAAGGGCGTGGCGGAGAAGTCATAGCAGGTGAGGATGCCCCGCGAGCGGTGCAGCCGGTCCAGGCCGCCGATCCACACCGTGGCCTCCTCGGCGCTGTCCTTCAGGTCGCGGGCGCGCAAGTACTTGCCCTCCGCCTCCCAGTTGACGCGCCAGGCGTGGTGCGCTTCATCGTTGATGACCAGGAGATTGTGGGCGTTCGCCATCTCGCCCAGGACCTCGCGGGTGTAGGCTTCGTCGCTCTTGACGCCGCGCTTGTCCACGCTCTTCCGCTTCTTGACTTGCTCTTCACTCTCCCAGGCCAGGGCGTGCCAGTTGCGCACCAGCACCTTCCCCTGGCGGAGCTTATCGAGCAGGGCCGAGGGCACGATGGAGAACGTCTGGTAGTAGTTGCCCTCGGCGGCCAGCTCCAGGACGGCCAGCCTCTTCTTCACCGTCAGCCCTGGCGCGATCACCAGCACCTTCTTCGAAAAGCGCGCATCCTGCGGATTCGCCACCTTGTTGAGGATGTGCCAGGCGATCGCCATCGCCATGACGATGGTCTTGCCCGAGCCGGTCGCCATCTTGCAGCACTGCCGCGCGAAGGCCCCGCCGTCGCCGGGAATCTCGATCCCCACCCGTTCAGCGGCGGGCGCCTCCGTGAGCCAGATGAGCGTTTCCACCGCCTCCAACTGGCAGAAGAAGAAGCGACGCGTGTCGAACCCTTCCGGGTCGCGCCAGTGCTCCAGCAGCCGCTTGGTGATACTGGTCACACCCGGATAGCCCGCCTCGCGCCAGGCCTTGACGCGCGGGCGAATCTGATTGACCAGGGGGATTTCGACGAAGATGCCGGGGTCGTCGAAGGCCCGGGAATCGCCCGAGGCCACCACATAGCCCGCCGGGCGGCGGCCCTCCACCAGGTCGAACAGCCGGGTCTCCCGGTCGTAGCGCCAGTGGCGCGCCGGCTCCTCGTAGGGCGAGTTGATGATGAGGCGGTCAATGGTTGCCTGCGCCATCACTCCACCTCCAGCACCTTCAGGCTCTCAATCCCCCGGTCGTCCACGATCTTGACCGCGATGCGCTTGTGCTCGCCCGGCTCGAAGGGCAGCGACACCGTGCCGCGATAGGCTTCGATGCGCTCCTCGTCGATCTCGGCCTTGAGATTCCGAGCCAGCTTCTCCCAGCCTTCGTTCTCGCCGGCCATCGGGAAGAAGACCTGGCGCGGGTAGAGGTTGCGGCCGTCGTAGTCGGTATCGAGCATCCGCACGGCGATCTTGTCCACGCCACCCAATTCGACACCGCCAGTCTTGGTATTGTAATAATCAAACCTGTGGACTTCGACCAGGTATTTATCGTCGCCGCTTGAACGCAGTTCCACATCCGGCTGGCCGATGAGCCAGAACGACTCATTGCTGGCGCGCTTCTTCTTCAGGTCGTCGGTCAAGAGGTCGGCGTTCATCTGCGCCTTGAGCAGCGTCACGCCCGGCCAGTGGGTCTCGTCGATGTCCTTGGCCGCCTCCGGGTCGAACTGGAAGGCAGAGGAGACGATGAGCTTCGGCCTGGGCACCAGTGTCTGCGCCTCCTCGATGGCCTGCGCCATCTGGCGCTGCTCCAGGGGCGCGTGCTCTGGGCCGAAGGAGACGACGATACGCTGCGGATTGTCATCCTTTGCGGGAGGCTCACGAGCCCGTTGCGCCGGCCGGGGGCGTACCGACGTGACTCAGGCCATCACCGGCGTAATCGTGAGGATCGGCGCACCGACATCGCCCAGGCGCTGCCAGGTGCGGCCGGCGTCCTCGCTGCGGTAGAGGGCGCCGGTGTCCAGACCGGCGTATAGCCGACATTCCGCGGCGGCCAGCGCCGGCACGCGCGTCATCGGCGCCGGCAGCCCGTCACCGGCCGGCTGCCACGTCGCACCGCTGTCGCGGCTGACGAAGACCTCGCCGTTCACGCCCGGCGGCCCCGTCCCCGCCGCCGCGACGACGATGTCGGTGTCGCCCGGCATCACGGTCAGGCCGACGGTGTAGCGGCGGGCCAGGCCTTCCATCGAGCGCACCCAGCGCTGCCCGCCGTCGGTGCTGCGGTAGAAGCCCGTACCGGTGCAGGCGTACATCCGCTCCGGCACGGCGCGGCTCACCGCGAGGGTATGAACGTCGATGTAGATGCCCTCGTTCAGCTCTTCCCAGGTCTCGCCGCCGTCGCGTGTACGCAGCACGCCGCCGACCTCGACGCCGGCGTAGAGGGTGTCCGGCTCGCTCGGATGCGCGACCAGCGTGCGGACATGGGGCTCGTGCGGCGG
>JAIMBB010000061.1 GCA_023511655.1 Anaerolineae bacterium | reverse complement strand
AGGTGAACATAGACAGGCGAATGGTAGACCAAACCGCTACAATCGCCACATGACCACCTCGATGGTTTCATCGTCACTCGACGCTCCTACCACGCCCTGTCCCTCTTTGTTCGAGTTGTTCACGACCTGGCTGCGCATCGGTGCCACCTCGTTCGGCGGCGGCTCGGCCACCCAACTGCTGATCCAGCAGCAGTTCGTGACGCGCCGGCAGTGGATGACGCCGGGAGCCTTCGCCCAGGACTGGGCGATCGTGCAATTCGCGCCGGGCATCAACCTGATCGCGATGACGGTGTTGATCGGCCATCGCTTTGGCGGCATGCCGGGCGTAGCTGTCTCTCTGCTCGGCATGCTGGGGCCGGCTATTGCCATCACCATCGCCATGACGGCGCTCTACAGCCAGGTGCGCGACTGGCCGCAGGTACAAGGGGCGCTGCGCGGCGTTACGCCGGCGCTGGTTGGCCTGAGCATTGCCTTCATGTGGCGCTTGTTGAAGGAGCCGTTGGCCGGGCTGAAGCGCCGGGGCCGAAGGGGACCGGTTGCCGGCTTGACGCTGCTCGCGGTCGCGACGGCGCTGACGGCGCTGGGCGTACCCGTGCTCTTCGCCTATCTCGCCGGCGCGGTGGGGCTGGGCGCCTTCTACGGGATCACCTCTCGCCCGCCGAAGGAAGAACCATGGACTGGCTGACCTACTTCCTGCTCTTCCTGAAGGCCAGCTTGCTCTCGACGGGCGGTCGCGGACCCTTTCCCTATCTCTACACCGACCTGATCGCGCGCGGCTGGGCGGTCGAATCCAACTTTGCCGAAGCGCTGACGGTGGGCGAGATCAGCCCCGGGCCGAGCGGCCTGTGGGTGGTCAGCCTGGGCTACCTGACCGCCGGCTTGCCGGGCGCGCTGCTGGCATCGCTGGCGATCACGCTTCCGCCGCTGTTGGTGTTGATCGTTGCGCGCGTCCACGACCGGCTGAAATCCTTTTCTGCCACGGCGGGCGTGTTGGATGGACTGGTGCTGGCAATGGTCGGCAGCGGCGCCGTGGTGCTGGCCAACCTGTTCATCGCCAACGGCGTGAACGCCATCACCGTCGCCATTGGCACGCTGGCAACCGTGCTGGCGTTCGACGGGCGAGTGCCGACGTGGGCGGTGTTGGCCGGCGCAGCCTTGGCGGGCGTGTTGTTGTTGCAATGATGCCCGCGGTCGCGTCATGTATCATTCAGCCGCCGTCGGCGGAGTTTCCCGTCGCGGCGCAACCGGCGATGACCACGATTCGTTGCCGGCTTTGACGATGAACCGCTTGCCGGAGGACAGTGATGAAGATGATCCTGGCCGTCGTTCAGGCCGACGACGCCAGCAAAGTGACCCAGGCGTTGAACGAAGCCGGCTATCGCGTCACGCGTATGGCGACGCAAGGCGCGTGGCTGCGGCGCGAGAACGTCACGCTCCTGGTCGGCGTCGAAGACGCCCGCGTCAACGACGCGCTGCGCATCCTGCGCAAAACGGCTCAGCGCCGCATGGCCTACATCAACGTCCCCGGCGAGGTGATGGGGGCCTACAACCCTCAACCACTCGAAGTCGAAGTGGGCGGCGCGACCGTATTCGTGTTGAACATCGAGCGATTCGAAAGACTGGGCTAGGGTGCGACGCTTTGGCGCGTCCATAGGCTCGGCGAGGGGTGATCATCCGCGCTCGACCACAGGAATACCCAGCCGCGTCTGGGTTACCCGCAGGGCTTCCTCGCTTGCGTCAATCCCGATCCAACGCCGCCCCAGCTTTTGGGCGGCGACCAGCGCCGTGCCGCTGCCACAATACGGGTCGAGCACCACGTCGCCTTCGTTCGACGACGCGGCGACGATGCGTTCCAGCAACGCCAGCGGTTTCTGCGTGGGATAGCCGGTGCGCTCCGAAGAAACGTTGATCACGGCCGGGATCTCCCACACGTCGCGCACCAGCACATCGGCATAGAAGCCGTGCTCGTCTCGCTGCGCGCCGAAGAACTGCTTGCGGTAGCGCACGCGCTCGCGTTGTGGGTGAAAGGTGTATCTGTCCGACGCGGTGTAGAACAGGATGGCGTCGTGCTTGCGGGCGAAGTGGCGTTTGCCGGCACCGCCGGTGCGATAGGCCCAAACGATCTCGTTGCGGAAGCGCCCGCGACCGAATAACGCGTCGAGCATCAAGCGCAGGCAATGGCTCATGCGCACGTCGCAGTGCAAATAAAGGCTGCCTGTGTCCTTCAGAACGCGGCGGAGCTCGCTCAGGCATGGCGCGAGTGCGGCGCAGTAGGCCAGCCCATCGCACTCGCCAATGATTGACCGAATCGCCTGCAGCCCTCTGGTCAATGCGGGATGCGATTGATCAAGCGTAGCTTGATATTTATCTACATCAAACTTCCATACGTCGCCAAAGCGCGGGCCTTCGTGCTTCTTGCCGGTGGCATAGTAGGCGTGGCCGGAATTGAAAGGGGGATCGGCGTAGATCAGGTCAACCGACCGGTCGGGTACCCATTGGCGGAGGATCGCAACGTTGTCGCCGCAGTAAAGCGTTCCGTTCGGCATGAGGAGCGCGGAGTCAGGGGTGGCCCTACTCCACGCTCCCGACGAGCTTCTCATAGATTGCCCCGAACTCCTCATCAGAGTAGAACTCGATGACGATGCGCCCGCCCTTGCGCCCCCGCACCAGCGACACCTTCGTGCCGAGCACGTCGCGCAGCCTGGATTCGTATTCTTTGGCCCCTTGCCATTCGCGATCGCGCTGCGTCTTCTTCTCGGTGGCCTTGGGGCCGTTCATCCGCCGGATCAGCTCTTCAGTCTGCCGCACGTTCAAGCCGTGCTTCTTGATCTCGTCGAGCGCGACCAGTTGATCCACGGCCGAACTCAGCCCCAGCAACGCGCGCGCGTGGCCCTCGGTGATGTCACCTTGCATCAGCGCGGCCTGAGCCTGGCCCGGCAGCTTGAGCAGCCGCAAAGTGTTGTAGATGGCGACGCGGCTCTTGCCCACCCGTTCGGCCACCATGTCGGGCGTCAGCCCAAACTCGTTGATGAGTTGCTGGAAGGCAGCCGCTTCTTCGAGTGGGCTGAGGTCGTTGCGCTGGATGTTTTCGATCAGCGCAATCTCCAGCATCTCCTGCGGGGTAACGTCCTTGAGGATGACCGGCACGTGCGAGAGGCCGGCGAGCTGCGCTGCGCGCCAGCGACGTTCGCCGGCCACCAACGTATAGGGCGCGCCTGGGCCTTGCGTGCGCGTGACGATCAGCGGCTGGATCACGCCATGCTCGCGGATGCTGGCAGCCAGCTCTTCGAGCTGCAACGCTTCTTGCCCGCGCACCATGCGTGGCTGGCGCGGATTGGCACGAATTTCGGTGACGGCGATTTCGATGATGCCCGCGCGCCCTGCCTCGGCTTCGCTCGCGCCGGGGATCAGCGCGTCGAGCCCTCTTCCAAGTCCTGTTTTGTGTGCCATGGTGTCAATGGGTTGCGAATGGTGATCAGGCTGTGTTCGTTGCGTCGCGCACCGCCTCGCCGGCCGGTTCGTTGGGGCGCAGCGGTGCATCCGGCGCATGCGCGTGATTCAGCATGGGCGTCGTCGCCTCGTCCTGCGCCATTAACTCCTGGGCCAGGCTCTTGTAGGCCTGCCCGCCGGGCGACGAGGGCGCGTAGGTCATGATCGGCTGGCCATGGCTCGGGGCCTCGCTCAGGCGCACGTTGCGCGGGATGCGCGTGCGAAACACCTTGCCGGCAAAGAACTTCTCTACTTCGGCCACCACCTGTTGCGAGAGTGCCGTGCGCGCGTCGTACATCGTCATGATCAACCCGCGAATCTCCAGTTGTGGGTTCAGGCGCTGACGCACCAGTTGCACTGTGCGCGTCAGTTGCGACAAGCCCTCCAGGGCCAGATATTCGCACTGCACCGGGATGAGCACGCCGCTGGCTGCGGTGAGGGCGTTGACCGTGAGCAACCCAAGCGACGGCGGGCAATCAATCAACACGTAATCGTACTTGCCCGCTTCGGTGGCCAGCGCCTGGCGCAGGCGGTACTCGCGCGCCAGTTCGCTGACCAGCTCGATCTCTGCCGCGGCCAGCGCTGGCGAGGCCGGCAAGACCGACAGGTTGAGTTTGGCATTCTTCAGCAAGGCCTTCGCCGGCGTGACGCTGCCCAGCAACACCTCGTAGGAAGAAACGGCCACCTTGTTCTTGTCCAGGCCCAGGCTGCTGCTGGCGTTGCATTGCGGGTCTATATCCAGCAACAGCACGCGCCGGCCGGCCAGCGCAAGATAAGCACTCAGGTTGACCGCCGTCGTGGTCTTGCCCACGCCGCCCTTCTGGTTGGCAATCGCATAGACGCGCGTCATCGTAAGGCGTCGGTCACGAGCGTCAACCCCATGCCGGTCATCAGCCATCGGTCACGACGGACGATTGATGGCTAATGACGGTGGCCGGCGACCCGTGCCCGTCGTTTGGCGATTGTACTGCACCGCTCAAGATCTTCCGGCGTCGGCAGGCTATCCAGGCCTATGCGAGTGACGGACTGGGATGCGACGCAACAGGCGAAAGCACACGCTTCGATCGGGTCGCGGCCGCGCTGCAGGGTGATGAATAACGTGGCGGCGAAGATGTCCCCTGCGCCGGTGGGATCCACCTCTGGGACGAACGGAGCAGGGATGTGATATGGCTTGCCCGCCAGGAACAGGGTACAGCCCGCAGCTCCCTCGGTGACGACAAACAGTCGCGCCTGGGCGACCCACGTCAGCGCTAACTGCCAATCGCCGGCCACGTCGTCAATGCTGATCACGACCGCATCGGCGCGGGCCAGGACTTGCGGCGCCGCATCCCATTTCTTGGCATACACGCGGCCGGTTTCGTCCCACCGCCGCAGCCAGCCTTGCGGCGTCACGCCGATGAACACATCCGGCTGGGCCTCGGTCGCAAAATCCGGGCTTACTTCGTCGCACACCGGGGCGAGATGCATGATTTTGGCCTGTCGCAGAGCCTCGGTGAGATGCCTCGGTTCCAATCGCACCGGACCGGGTCGCGTGTACTGAATGCGTCCGCCAGGCGTATAGATGTTCTCGAACTGCGTCGTAGTCGGCGACTCGATGCGATGTACAAGGATGCCGGGCAGATGTTTCTGGACATCGTAGGTCGGCGCTGCAGCGGTCAGCACGCTGACGTGATCCACCATGCGGCGAGCGGCCAACGACGCAAACCACGCCGTGCCGCCGGGGGTGATGCGTCCATCACGCCAGAGGTCCTCGGTGACATGTCCAACGGCCAGGTAATCGGGCGGCATGCTGACGATGACGGTGCGTTGCCTGCGCCATGCAATTGCGATGGGCGGAATAAGCCCTACGGAATGCCTGTTGCGCATTCCGTAGTGTGCAGCGCGTTCTACTTCTTGGGTTTGATCTGAACCTTGCGCGATGCGCCCTCGCCGAAGCTCTCGGTGAAGACGCCGGGTTGATCGCGCAACGCCATGTGCACGATGCGCCGCTCGTTGGCCGGCATCGGTTCGAGCGTGATGGGGCGACCGTGGGCCACGACCTTCTCGGCCAGGCGCTTGGCCATGTTGATCAACTGCTGCTCTCGCCGCCGGCGATAGCCGTTGACGTCCACGTTCACGCGCAGGCTGCTTCTGGTGCGATGTGACCACATCGTTTGCACAACCGTCTGGAGCGCATTCAGCCCCTCGCGTTGATGGCCGAGCAGCAGATCCGCGTCGTGGTTGTTGCTGAGCGTGACATCCACCCAGATGGAAGGCTCTTCGTCACTGTTGGGTGGGAATATGCTGTGCGCCGCGACCTGACACCGCTTCAGCCCCATGTGCCACAGGATGTCTCGCACCAGGGTGAGAGCAAGGTCTTCCCCCTCGATTTTCGGCGCCGACGCTTCTGCGGCCTCGTGGCTATGCATCAAGCCGGAAGCCGAGATGGCATCGGCCGACTTTTCGACGACGGGGGCGGCCGATTCAACTACCGGCGGAGAGGACTGCTGAATTTCAGTCGGTGGCGGTGGTGGTTCGATCGTCTGAGGCGGTTGCCGGATTTCGAGTTCAGCGAACGGCGTCAGGCGGACGCGGGCCGGCCTGGCGCCGATGCCCAACACGCCTCGGCTGCCTTCGTCGAGCACTTCGATCTTGACCTCGGCGCGGATGAGATGGAGTTGCTGCAGGCCTTGCGCAATGGCGCTCTCGACGTCGGGTGCTGAAACTTCGATGGCGGACATCTTTCGTTAGTCGTCTGGAATGCTACTGCGGTGTCGTGGTGACCTTGCCGGCTTTGCCGCTGCCGTCCTTGACGGGGCCTTTCGCCTTGTTGTCGGCGGCCGAGCCGGAGCGATTCACCCGGCCGGTGGACTTGGCCTTGACTTTGGACTTGGGCGGTTCGAAGAGCGGCTTGGCAGGTGCAGCGGGTTTAGCCGACGACACCGCGCCGGCCGCAGGGCTGGGCACGGCAGGTGCCGCGTGCAACGCCCGCGCACGATCCAGGCTCGGCTTGGTGATGTAATACTGCACGATGCCGATCAGGTTCGACACTATCCAGTACACGCCCAACCCGACCGGCGTGCTGAGCATGAAGAAGCCGAACATGAGCGGCATCATCAACTGCATCATCTGGTTGGTCTGCCGCATGGTCGGATCGGTCGTCGGTGGGGTCATCACCTTGTTGGCGAAGTAAGTGCTCACCACTACCACAATCGGGATGACGAAGAACGGGTCGGGCTGGCCCAAGTCCCACAACAAGAAGCGAGAATCTATCGGCACCAGCGTAGAGAGGCCGGGCAGGAAGCCGTATAGATGGCTGCCCAGCTCCAGCGTGCTGAGCGGCGTGACCGCCAGCGTGCGGATGATGGCCTGGTAGAGCCCGATCAGGATGGGGAATTGGATGAGCAACGGCAGACACCCGCTCAACGGGTTGAACCCGAGCTTGCGCATTTCGGCTTGTAAGCGCTGCGGATCGCTCTTGTATTTCTCCTGTAATGCCTTGATCTGCGGCTGCATCGCCTGCATTTTGAAGCTAGAGATCTGCTGCTTGAGCGTGAGCGGCAATGTGACCAGGCGGATAAGCAGGGTGAGCGCGATGATGGCAAGCACATACTGATTGAAGAGCAACCCGTATAGCAGCATCAGCGCGTTCGTCATCGGGTTGACGAGCAGGAAGTCGAAGATATTACCCATGTAAATTCAGGGCCTGAACTTTACCAGACCGGCATCCGCTTCATTGGTCGGAAGCTTCTCCGGCGGCGTCGGCCGGCTTATCCTCGGCCTTCGGCGGCGCGGGCTTCGATGTGGTCGCAGCGGCGGCAGGCGTTGCCGGCTTCGCACCTGCAGCCCCCGGCGCGGCGCTGCCGCCGGCAGCTTTGGCAGCATCGGCCTTGGCCTTTGCCTCGGCGGCGGCTTTCTTCTTGGCCTCCTCCGCGGCGCGATCTTCCAGCTCACGATGCCAATCGGTCGGATGGATGGAGGCGTGATAGGTGTCTGGCTTGGTCAGCTCGGCCTTGTCCTGCACCAGTCGTGCATGAGGTTCCTGATGCGGATAATAGCTCAGCTCATAGTCGTGATCCATCTTGATCGCGTCGAACGGGCAGAACTCCGCGCAGTAGCCGCAGTTCATGCAGATGGTGGTGTCA
This sequence comes from Anaerolineae bacterium, assembly GCA_023511655.1. Lineage (GTDB taxonomy): Bacteria > Chloroflexota > Anaerolineae > J036 > Brachytrichaceae > JAAFGM01. The sequence goes on along the minus strand of JAIMBB010000061.1, from coordinate 13,802 downwards.
ATGTAGAACTCTTTCGGTTGCGGCACAGGACGCTTGGTCACCGGGTCTTCTGTCCGCACGATCCAGATGCACTGCGGCGGACACACCTTGGCGCAGATGCCGCACGAGGTGCATTTGTCGTCTTGCTTTTCGGTGTCGTAGACCAGGAAGGGCACGTAGCGGAAGTTCTCCGGCAGAGGCAGGCGCTCGCGTGGATACTCCACCGTGACCAAGCCCCTGGCTTTGGGACTTTGCCGGCGCAGCGGGCGTGGCTGCTGAACGCCGCTCTTGTTCAAGATGTATTTCAGGTCTTCCGCATACGTATCAATGAAGTGACGCAGGGTCACACCCAGCCCCTTCAGGATGCCAGTTCCCAACAAACCCATTTCGTAAATCTCCCCGATCCTTGAATTTTCATTCCCTGTTCTTTCGTCTCGCATTTACCTGGCTTCGGCTGCCTCGGGCTTGACGAAAGACGAGCCTTGGGAAATGAAAGATGTCATCTGTCCACTTCGCCCAAGACGATGTCCAGCGAGCCGAGGATGACGACGGCGTCGGCAACCTTCTGACCAACCGTCATTTCCTTCAGCGAATTCAAGTTGATGAACGAGCTGGAACGCACATGGTAGCGATAGGCGTTTTGACCACCGTCGCTCACCAGGTAGAAGCCCAGTTCGCCCTTGGGCGTCTCCACGCGGCCGTAGGCCTGGCCGGCCGGCACGCGGTGATTGTAAGCCTTCTTGCCGGCCTGAATGTCGCCGGGCTTGGTCTGGTCAAGCTGGTTAAGCGCCTGTTGCACGATGCGCAGCGACTGACGCATCTCGGCCACCCGCACGCGGTAACGGTCATATACATCTGCGCCGTAAAACACCGGGATGTCGAAGTCGAAGCGGTCGTAGATGCTGTATGGGTCAACGCGACGGATGTCGTAGGGCACGCCGGCGGCGCGCAGGCAAGGGCCGGTCAGGCTGTAGTTGATGCTGCGCTCGGCCGGCAGATAACCGACGCCGATGGTGCGCGCCTTTATGATCTCGTTGTCGGTGAGCAGTTGCTCCAGCTCGTCAATCTTGCGCGGGATGCGCTCGAAGGCCAGCTCACGGGCGCGCATGATCTGATCCTCGGTGAGGTCGCGGCTGACGCCGCCAAAGCGCATGTAGTTACACATCAGCCGGCTGCCGGTCACCGACTCGAACAAGTCGAGGATCAGGTCGCGCTCGGTGATGAAGTAGAGCGCCGGCGTGTAGAACGCGCCCAGGTCGTTCAGCAAGAAGCCGATGGCCCAAAAATGGGACTCGATGCGCGTGAGCTCGGTCATGATCACGCGCAAGTATTCGGCGCGCTCGGTAGGCTTGATGCCCATCATCTTCTCGACCGTGATCACGTAGCCCAGTTCGTTGGCGATGCCGCAGATGTAATCCAGCCGGTCGGTGTAGGGGATGTTGTGCAGCCAGGTGTTGCGCTCGCCGATCTTCTCGTGGTTGCGGTGCAGATAGCCGAGCACCAGCTTCAGATCGGTGACCGTTTCGCCATCCAGCTTGACCACCATGCGCAGCACGCCGTGCGTGGAGGGATGCTGCGGGCCCATGTTGACGATGATCTGATCGGTCTGCAGCTCCTCGTCATCGGCCAGGTTGTTGTAGTTGCGATCGAGAACGGGCACCGATGCCCCCACTCCCTTGGGCTGGGGCGACCGTTGAGCCTGACCATTCGGCTCGACCTCCACACCGGGCACGCCGCCGAGCATCGAGTCATACAGGCCGGCATCGGGATTGGCCTGGAAGTTCAACGGGTCGAAGCCAGGCGGATAGTTGACGTTATCCTGCCACGGCACGCGCTCCTCGGCCAGTTGATGATGACCGCCGGGCCAGCGTGACTCGAACGGCTTGGTATCGCCCTCGTAGTATGGCTCGCGCCAATCTTTGCGCAGCGGCCAGCCGTAGAAGCCTTCCCAGGTCAAGATGCGGCGCAGGTCGGGATGCCCCTCGAAGCGAACGCCGAACATGTCGTAGATCTCGCGCTCCTGGAATTCCGCGCCGGCATAGACCGGGACGAGAGAAGGCACGGCTACCTCGGTAGGCGCGACAGGGTCGTTGCCACGCGGCACGCGCACCTTCAAGGTGATCGGTTCACCGCCCTTCGATCGCTGTGGGTGATAGACGACTTCGATGTAGCCTTCTTTGATGTAATCCACTGCCGTAGCGTTGGCGAGCATGTCGAAGCCAAGCTGGTCGCGGACATACGTCATCACCTCGCGCAGCTTGCCGAGATCGTTTACCAGAACGCCGACGTAAGGCGCTGGCGCGATGACGCTCTCGCCGAATTGCTGCTGCAACTGCGCCAGTTCCGGCGTGAGGGTCGCGAGCGGTGGCCCTTTGGGCGCAGCATGACCGGCAGGCTTGGCCGCAGCCGTGGGCTTTGCGCCGCCGGCAGCGGCCGCGGGCCTGGCAGGCACAGCAGGCTTGGATGCCGCAGGCTCAGCCGAGGTAGGGGGAGTTGTCTCTTCAGCCATCGTTTTCTTCCTCAAAATCAAGCCGCCGGTTGTCCCTCAGCAATCTGTTCGGCCTTTCCCTTGATCTCCTGGGCGCGCCGCGGGTCTACCAGGTCTGGCCCAAGCACCGGAACGGGTATGACGTCCTCCTCGCCTTTCCGGTACCACGGGACGTTGCGCAGCGATTGCTTCTCAATTTTCTCTTGTAGCTTGATGAAGCTGTGCAGCAGCGCTTCGGGGCGAGGCGGGCAGCCGGTGATATAGACGTCCACTGGGATGAACTTATCCACGCCGCTGACGACGTTGTAGCCTTCCTTGAAAGGGCCACCGGCCGTCGCGCAGGCGCCCATGGCAATGACGTAGCGCGGCTCCGGCATCTGGTTGTACAGGCGCACGATCTGCGGGATCATCTTCTTGGTCACTGTGCCGGAGACGATCATCAAATCGGCCTGGCGCGGGCTGGCGCGCATCAATTCCCAGCCGAAGCGCGAGAGGTCGTGCCGGCTGGCCGCCGTGGCGATCATTTCGATCGCGCAGCAGGCCAGGCCGAACAACATCGGCCACACGCTGCGTTTGCGTCCCCAGTTGTAGATCTTGTCCAACGAAGTGATGAAAACGTTATTCTTCAGATCGTCCGGTACGCGAGGGTCGTTTTGGAGTTCCTCGGGCATGTTCGCATTCGTCAGTTCAGCCATCTCCACTTCTCCACTTGTTGAGGGTCAATCGGCTGCGTTGTCAGATTCGATCTGCGCAACCAATCAACCCGGTCACTTCACTGCAATTCCACCCATTCCATTTGAATGCGTTCCAGCCATTCCACCGGCAGGACGTCGCACTCGTCGCTGAATCCCTCCAGGCGAATCACCCAATCGCGCAGCACGGACAGGTCGAGCGTCGTTGGATCAGTAACCTCTGGATGTGCGGCGTCCAGCAAAAGTGCGATCGGATAAGTGTCATCCCAGTAGAGCGGATCAGCCATTGTGAAATCTTGCGCGATTATACCGGAGTCAACTTGTTTTCTAACCGGGGTTTTTCACGTCCGTTGCGATGTGTCGGTCAGGTCGGGAAAGTCGGGAAGGTCGGTCAGGTTGGGAAGGTCAATCACATTTTCTAACCGGGGCTTTTCACGTCTGTTGCGATTGCGATTCGGCGAGGACGCGATTTTTCTTGCACAGGTGAACGCGCCTGTCCGGTCGGCCGGTCTCGCTCGCCGCACGAGCAGCGGCGAGCATGCGTCCGGGTGCGTTCACGCACGAGGGCATTTTCTTCTTGTAGGGGCAGGCCTGTGTGCCTGCTTTGCGTTTGGCACATACGCGGGCGGGCGGCCCTGCGTGGCCGCCCTTACATCACTCACCGCCGCCCGTTGTAGGGGCGACCCTATGTGGTCGCCCGCGCAACTAGGTCAGCGACAACTTTCCCGCAGGTCTGGGCTAGACTCAAGCAAGCAGCCTGCAGAAGGTTATTGCCCCTATTCGTGAACGCACCCCCTTCGCTCGCAAAGTCGCCCAGATGTGTATAATGTCGTCACCCCCGGGGAATGGCGCAGATGGCAGCGCGCACGGTTTGGGACCGTGAGGTCCCGGGTTCAAATCCCGGTTCCCCGATCTTTCCCAAGGAAGTAGCCCTCGCAACCAGGTTTGCAAATTGCATCGCTCTTGAGCGAAACGTGCTAAGTCTATGTGCGCGAGAAGTTTGACGAAGTGACGGCGTCCGTTGATGCCGCGCATGAAGCGTCTCTCATGCGGCAGCTTTGCTGATTCAGTCTCGTCCTGAAGTCACAGGAGTTGACATGGTTGACCAGAACACGACACACGACACAGTCAATAACAGCAAGCCCGATCGCAATTTGGCCCTGGAACTGGTGCGCGCAACGGAAGCGGCTGCACTGGCTGCCAGCAAATGGATGGGGCGCGGTGACAAAAACGCCGGTGATCAGGCTGCTGTGGAGGCGATGCGCCTGATCCTGAGCGAGGTAGATATGGACGGCATTGTCGTCATCGGCGAAGGTGAGAAAGACGAGGCGCCGATGCTATATAACGGCGAGAGGCTAGGCAATGGATTGGGGTTGCAGGTAGATATCGCCGTAGACCCGATAGACGGCACGCGCCTGCTCAGCGTCGGTGGCTCTGGTTCCATCTCCGTGGTGGGTTTATCCGAGCGGGGCCGGATGTTCAGGCCGTGCACGTTCTATATGGACAAGATCGTCGTCGGGCCGGACTGCGTGGGTGTGATAGATATCGAAGCGCCGCCAGCAGCCAACATCCGGGCCGTGGCGCGCGCCAAGGGGATGCCGATCAGTGCAGTGACTGTCTGCATTCTCGATCGTCCACGCCACCAGAAGCTGATCGAGAAGGTGCGCGCTGTCGGTGCGCGCATCAAACTCATCACCGATGGCGACATCTCTGGCGCGTTGCAGACGGCGATACCTGATTCGGGTGTTGACATTTTGATGGGCATCGGTGGCACACCCGAAGGGGTGATCACTGCTGCGGCAATGCGTTGCCTGGGCGGGGAGATTCAGGGCAAGCTGTGGCCGCGTGACGACGACGAACGGGAAAGGGCGCAGGCGCAATGCGACTTGAACGAAATCTTGACCACGGAGCGGTTGTGCGGCGGAGACAACGTCTTCTTTGCCGCCACCGGCATCACCACCGGTGAATTGCTGGAGGGTGTACACTATAGCGGTAATATCGCCCGTACGTTCTCCCTGGTGATGCGGTCCAAATCCGGCACCGTTCGCTACATTGAATCGCGCCATCGTTTAGACAAATTGCGCACCTTCAGCCAGGTGACCTATGTTGATTAATGCGCATCGGAATTCCCGGCCTGCGCATTGCAAGCAATAGCCGACGATACGTCGCAGCGCCATTGTATTTGAAGACCATCCCCAAAACGGATTGAACCGCGACTGAAATGTGAGAGTAAGCGAGGAGTGACTGTGGCGCTTCATGCGCAGCGCCGGAGTCGCATGTGAATTCCCATGAAGAGGCAGACACAACAACAAGAAGAACCCACCCAGCACGCCGCGCTCGAGACGGCCAATGGCGCGGGCAATGGCATCGAAACATTGCCGCCGGCTGTTGAGGAAGTAGCTGCTCCGCCGGCGCCGCAAGCGAGCCCGCGCCAGCCGCGGCGCAATATGTTTGACATGGCGCGCCTGGAGCACGAAACGCTCAGCGAGCTGCGCGAGCGCGCCCGCGAGCTGGGCATCTCCGGCTACAGCCGGCTGAAGAAAGACGATCTGATCATCCAGCTTTTGCGCGCCCAGGCCGAGAGGAACGGCCTAGAACTGCGCGGCGGCGTGATTGACATCGTGGATGACAACATCGGCTTTTTGCGCGCGGAGCACTATCTCCCTGGCCCGGAGGATATCTACGTGTCGCCGTCGCAGATCAAACGGTTCGGTTTGCGAACAGGCGACATGGTGGTGGGTCAGGTGCGCCCGCCGAAGGAGAGCGAGAAGTACTTCAGCTTGCTGCGCGTGGAGGCCGTGAACGGCCAGGACCCTGAGCAGGCCAAGAATCGCCCCAACTTCGAAAGGCTCACACCCATCTTTCCCAACGAGATCTACAACCTCGAAGCAAGCGGCAAGCTCAGCATGCGCCTGCTCAACATCGTCGCACCCATCGGCAAAGGCCAGCGCGGCTTGATCGTCGCGCCGCCCAAAGTGGGCAAGACGACGCTGCTCAAAGACATTGCCAACGCGATCAGCAAAAGCTATCGCGATGTGCACTTGATGGTCGCGCTGATCGCCGAGCGGCCGGAGGAGGCCACCGATTTCGACCGCTCGGTGGAAGCGGAAGTGATTTCGTCCACCTTCGACGAACCGGTGCAAAGCCATGTGCGCGTGGCAGAGATGGTGCTCAACCGCGCCAAGCGGCTGGTCGAATGCGGCCGCGACGTGGTGATCTTGCTGGACTCGTTGACGCGTTTGAGTCGTGCCTATAACCTGACCGTGCCGTCATCTGGTCGCACGCTCTCCGGCGGCGTAGATCCGGCCGCCCTGTATCCGCCGAAGGAGTTCTTTGGCGCGGCGCGCAACATCGAAGAGGGCGGCAGCCTGACCATCATCGCCACGGTGCTGGTGGATACCGGCAGCCGGATGGACGACTTCATCTACGAAGAGTTCAAGGGCACCGGCAACATGGAGATTCACCTATCGCGTCGTCTGGCCGAACGGCGCATCTTCCCCGCTTTCGACATCCTGGCCAGCGGCACGCGCCGCGAAGAACTGTTGTTGGGGGAGAAAACCACGCAACGCACGTATCTCATGCGCCGTATGCTCAGCCAGCTCATGGCTCCCCAACCCCAAGGCGCCGGCTACGATATCACCACGGCGATGGAGGCCTTCCTGCAGCGCTTCTCCAAGACCAAGAACAACGAGGAATTTCTCACTTCATTGACCAAAGACTGGACGTAGTCACATCGCGGGCGAATGGAAGATTTCGACTTCACCCTCGATAGCTCCGATCGCATCACGCGCCGAATCGCGCACGGCGTTTACCGCATCACGCACAATCGCAAGGTCGTGGGTGAGGAGCTGTGGGGCATCTTCGGTTTGCTCAGTGGCAGTTATCGGCTGATGACCGAGATTGACCTGAAATGGCCGATCCCAAACCAGCAACGCGCCCAGCTCGACCTCGATTCGGACTGGCAGGCTCGCAAGTTGTGGGTGCAACTGGATGCCGAGGGCAAACGACGCGTGGCACGCTACGTGCTCGCCGAGGGAGCAGTGGAGATCGCTGTGTTTGAAGAACCACTGCGTTACGGCGACGCCACCCGCGCGCCGCGGGACCAATCGTTGCAACTGGCCGTCGCAGCCAGGGCCAAACGCGTCTACGCCGGCAAGGCCGTATATAGCCCCGATACCTTCCTCGACTATGGCTCGACGCTCATGAATTTCGCACACTTGCGCCGTTTGCCTCTGACGCCCGGTTCGCAAGCCCAAATTCAGACCATCGTAATCACCCAGCCCTCGCTCGAACCGCTGGAAGTATCACAGACGTATACCTATGTGCGTGACGAACAGATCACCTCATTGGTTATGCCGTTCATGGTGACCCGGCGCTACACCATCGAAGAACACCTCACAAGCGACGGTCAGGATGAAGGGCCGTTCACCACCATCTGGACTGACCAGTATGGGGTGGTTGTCAAGCAAGAGGTGCTGCTCGGCAAAGAGACGCACGGATGTGAGCTAATGAGCTACCAATGGGTGGGGGAGGAAACCTAGCTCACTCCGTCCTGCCCGGTCCGGCCTGAACGGCGGCCAGTTCGATCGTCTTGCGACCGTCGCGCTCCACCCAAACGCCGCATTCGCTGCCGTTGGGGCTCTGGCCAATCTCCACGGGGGTGCCATCCATCTTCAGCACCGGGTGGTAGAAGCGTGCCACGGTCTCGGCATGGCCTTCGATGTAGTGGCCGATCAGCGCTCGCCGGAAGCGATCGGTGGTGCGGTTGGGCAAACTGCCGTGCACGATCTGGCCATTGAAGAACAACACATCGCCGGCTTTCATGATCGCGGGGACGACAGGCGTCCCTTCCGGCAGCGGCACAGTAACATCGGTGAAGCTCTGGGTAGTATCGGCTGCAATCGTGCAGAGCACCGGCCAATGCTGGCTGCCCGGCACGAGTTGCAGGCAGCCGTTCTCCTCATCGCAATCGTCCAGCGCCAGCCAGGCGGCGATGCACGTACCCGGCTTCACCCGCAGATAATACTGGTCCTGGTGCAGCGCCTGCCCACGCGCGCCTGGCGGCTTGAAGTACAGCATCGTTTGCACGGCATAGGGCTCGCGCCCGGTCAGCGCCGTCAGGTAGGCGTTGATGCGCGGGTCTATCAGCCACTTCAAGCTGACTTCGTCCCAGCGGTGCATGTGGATCATACGCGGGTACTTCTTGAGCGGGTCGTTGCTGGTGACGTCCACGCCTGCCAGGTCGCCGGGATATTCGCCCTGGCTGCGCAGTCGCATGTAATGTGCCTTGTAGAAGGCCACTTCGTCGGCTGAGAAGAGCTGGCGAACGATGAGATAGCCTTGTTCGTCATAGAACGATCGCTGTTCTTTGGTTAACATGCCGGAGCCTCCTGTCGAGTGAAAGTGGGTGGATCTCGCTCTATCACCTGGCCGCGCTCAGTACGCCGGCGGTGATCATGCCAAGCAATGGCGCCGGCAGCACGCCGAGGACGAACACCGCGGCGATGCTGATGGCGGCCGCCAGCGAACGCGGCGCGCTGGCGTGGATCGGTTCCCCTTCTGCCTGCGGCTCGCGCATGAACATCGTCATCACCAATCGCAGGTAGAAGTACGACGAGACGACGCTGGTGAGCACGCCGATCACCGCCAGCCATGTCAGCCCAGATGCCACGGCTGCGCCGAACAGGAAGTATTTGCCGACGAAGCCGGCGGTGGGCGGAATGCCGATTAACGAGAACATCGAAATGGCCATGACCAGGCCGAGCAGCGGCTTGCGGCGGCCGAGGCCGATATAGGCGTCGAAGTTTTGATTCTCCTCCGTCCCACTGCCCACCGCTGCCATCACGGCGAACGCCGCCAGGGTGGTGAATGCGTATGCGGCCAGATAGAACAGCACGGCCACGGCGCCTCCTGAGCCTGTCGAAAGATCGCCGCCGGCAGCGACGCCCACCAGCACATAGCCGGCATGGGCTATGCTGGAGTAGGCTAGCATGCGCTTGACATTGCTTTGCACCAGCGCAGCGACATTGCCCACGATCATGGTCAATGCTGCCAAACCGGCTACCACCGGCTGCCATTCCGGCAGCAGCGGCTGGAAGCCGAATAGAAACACCCGCAACACGGCAGCGAAACCGGCAACTTTGGTCGCCGTCGCCATGAATGCGGTGACGGTGGTCGGCGCGCCCTCGTATACGTCAGGTGTCCACATGTGGAATGGCGCAGCGGCGACCTTGAATCCCAACCCGGTCAGGATCAGCGCTGCGCCCGCGAAGAGCAGCGTGGGGTCATAGGCGCGCGCGCCCGTCTCGCTCAGCATGGCTGAGAGTGCAGCGAGCGAGATCGTGCCGGCTGCGCCGTATACCAGCGCGATGCCATAGACCAGGAAGCCCGACGCGAACGCACCCATCAGGAAGTACTTCATCGCCGATTCCTCGCTTTCCACGCGTGGACGGGCGATGCCGCAGAGCACGTAGAGCGGGATGGAGAGCAGCTCGATGGCCACAAACACGGTCAGCAGGTTTGTGGCATGGCCCATCAGCATCATGCCGCCGACGGAAAACAACAACAGAGCATAGAACTCGCCGCGCATGATGCCGCGCGCTTCGTTGTAGCGCAGCGCCAACAACACGGCCAGCGCGCCAATCGTCGCCAGCAACGCGTCGAGGAAGAATGCATAGCCATCTGCCCGTACCATGCCGTCGAAGGCATCGAACGGCCGGATATTCATTTGCAGCAGCGCGACCAGGCTGGCCACAACCAGGGTGCCGATGGATAGCCAAGCTGTGACGGATTTCTGCTCAGGCGAGAGCGCCAGATCAATCAGCAGCAGCGCAATGCCGCCCACGGTGACGACTAGGAAGGGGAGGACTGCGAGCAAGTCGTTAGCAGACATAGTGTGATGATGACAACAGGGCAGAATTGTAATGCTTTCTCGCCGGTTTGCTTTGCGTCACCGGATGTCGCGGATGCGCGTGCTCTAGACGTTTACCGCCGTGAGCTTGAATCCGAACCCGTTGGCTGCGACGAAGTCGTATAGAACACCATCATCGTCGCACCAGAAATGGGCGGTTGGTTGGGCCTGGTGATCGAAGTTCACTTCGTAGTGTTGTAGCTTCATCGCCCCGAAACGCGTCATGTGGATCTCATCCGGCAATCGCCGATAGGTTTGCCGTGTGGCAGTTGGCCTGAACGTCACCTCGTCGAGTAAGAAAGTGTCGAACGTGCGGGATTGATCGGGCTGGAGCCGGCTGCGCCATACAGTCACCATCTTGCACAGCGGCGTCATCCAGTCAATCTCCAAGTCGTCGCGCCAGGCGACATGCTTCTCATGGATCTCGGCCTTGTGGCGCCAGCAGATGGTGGCGCGATCGCGGCTTTCACCGAGCACGCAGATTCGGCTTTCACGCGTGCCGAACAGGCCGTGGATGGTGAATTCGATCAGCCGAAGCTGAGGGTCAAGCTGGATCGTCATCGCGTCGCTGCGCGGCTCGCTAAACGGCGCGACGCGCACAGTTTCGTTGTCGATCTGGATCGAGCCATCCGGCAAGCGAATTGCCTGCCAGCGCTCATCCGACGTCACATCGCCGGAGGGATCGAAGGTTTGGTAGATTCCCTTGCGGTTGGTGCTGAGCATGTCGAAACGGACGCTAGAATATGTGTGCGGTTCATCGCATTATAGATGGATGCAGACATAGCGGTTGGCATTGTCAGCCTGTTCTTGCTGATCTTGGTCAATGCGTTCTTCGTATTCGCCGAGTACAGCGTGGCCGTGTCGCGAAGAACGCGTATCGCAGAGCTGGCGGAAGGGGGCGATGTGCGGGCGAAGCTGGTCCTGGGCGTGATGCAGGACCCTGACCGGTTCTTCGCGGCCACGCAGGTGGGGGTGACGCTTACATCGCTTGCCGTAGGAGCATTGAGCGAGCCGGCTTTCAGCAGGTTGCTCGGCGGCCTCTTCGAAGCGTTGGGCGTGGCAATTCCTTTCGTCCGCGGACTGGCCACCTTTTTGGGTGCTTTGGGCGGCTTGCTCGTCGCTTCGTACTTCCAAATCGTGTTGGCCGAGCTGGTGCCGCGCGCGATCACCATGCGCCTGGCCGAGCGCGTCGCGCTCAGCGTTGTCCCGCCGATGAACGTGCTGGCGACGCTCTTCCGACCCTTCGTATGGCTGCTGAAAGGTTCGTCCCGGTTGGTGTTGCAGGTGCTGGGCTTCCGGCCCGACGCCGAGAGCGAGCGCTTACATACCGTCGAGGAGTTGCGCATGCTCGTCGAGGCGAGCGAACGCGGCGGGGCGATCGAGTCCGAGCAGGGCGAAATGCTGAGCAAGGTGTTCTCGTTCGGCGATACCACCGTCCGCGAAGTGATGATCCCGCGCACCGAGATGACGTGCGTGAATGTCGAGGCGTCGTTGCACGAAGTGGCGCACCTGTTCTCCACCCATGCCTACAGCCGGCTGCTGGTGTATGAAGAATCGCTCGATCACATCGTCGGCATCTTGCACATCAAGGATCTGATGCGGGCGCTGCTCTCCTCCACGCGCACACCGGCTATCCGCCAGCTCATGCGCGAACCGTTCTTCGTGCCCGATACGCAGCGGGCCGACGAACTCCTGCAACAATTTCGCGCTCGCCACGAATACATGGCCGTCGTCCTGGACGAATATGGCGGCACGGCCGGTCTGGTTACGCTCAACGACCTGGTCGCGCGCATCATCGGCGAAGTGGGGGATGCAGCCGCGGTCTCGGCGCCGGATATCCAGCACGTCACCGACGGCAGTGCCTTGATCAACGGCTTGACCACCATCGGCGACGTGAACGATGCTTTCGATTTGACGCTCGAAGATCCCAACTACGACACGATCGGTGGTTTCGTGATGGGACAGCTCGGTCGCATCCCGGCCGTGGGCGATTGCGTCGAACTCAAATCACAAGGCGTGGTGTTGTGTGTGGAGGAGATGGATAAGCTGCGCGTGGCGCGCCTGCGCCTGCGCCGGATCGCTGACCCCAGGCGCGTCAGCGATCCGGCAGCCGCAGGGTCAGGCAAAGGCACGGAGTAGCTTATCCACCCCTGCAATCACCGCGACGCGATGGGTACATACACGGACTTGCCGCGGAACTCAGACGTCAGCTTGTAGATCGTGCCGTTCGAGTAACTCACCAGATACAGCTCGCCATTCACATCTTCGCCGAACGATGAGATGTTGTAGCTCGTGTCGCGGATGAACGCTGACGTGAACGCTGCGCCGGGCGTCGGCTTCCAGGCGCCAAACAGCCTGCCGGTGCTGAAGTCGGCGTAGAAGTAGATGCCGTTCAGCCAGGGATAGCTCGGGCCACGATACACATAGCCACCGGTGATTGAAGTGCCCACGCTGTGGTCGTAGTCGGTGATCGGCATTGTCGGTGCGATGCCGCTGGCCGGGCAGTCGAACGGCCCGGCGTTGCTGGATCCGTCGCTGTAGGGGATGTTCCCTTCGAACTGGCTCCAGCCGAAGTTCAGCCCGGCGGGGGAGCCGGCCGGTACGAAGTTGACCTCTTCGCGCGCGTCTTGGCCGACGTCGGCGATGTACAAATCGCCGGTCTGTCGGTCGAATGAAGCGCGCCACGGATTGCGCAGGCCGATCGCCCACACCTCCGGTTTCTGCGTAGTCGTAAACACATTGCCGGACGGGATGGTGTAGGTGATCTGGCCGACTGCGTTCAAGCGCAGGATTTTGCCGCGCCAATCGGCCGGGTCTTGGGCAGCACAGAATGGATCGCCGCCGCCACCACCATCGCCGACGCCGGCATACAGGTTGCCGTCCGGGCCGAAGCTGATCCAGCCACCGTTGTGATTGCCGTAGTCGGGGTTGGGGATCGTCATCAGGATCTGCGCGCTGCCCGGGTTGGCCACATCGGGGTTACTGGAGACCTGATAGCGCGCAACTACCTGGTTGCCGGACTTGTTGGTGTAGTACACGTAGAAGCGTCCGGTCGTCGCGTAGTTTGGCTCGAAGGCCAGGCCGAGCAAGCCTTCCTCACCGCAGCATTGCACCAGCGATGTCAGGTTCAAGAATGGTGTGCCCAGAACGGCGCCATTCTTGATGACCTTGATCAACCCATTTTGCTCGACGACGAACAGGCGAGCGTCGCCGGCGTGGGTGACGAGCACCGGTTTGTTGAAGCCACTCCGCACTTCCTCGAAGCCGATGCTCACGCTCGGCGAGTTGGGAGGGATGGTGGCCGGTGATAGATCCGCACGGGTGAGCGCCGAGGCGCGAGGTGACTGTGCCGACAGTTGTATCGTTATCATGCACACGCCGCAGGCAGCCGCGATCAATGTGCGCATACCGCTCGCGACGGCCCCCTCTTTACGACGGTTGTTCAACAAACTGGAATCTCCTTACGCAAGCAAATTGCACGTTCTGGCAAGGACCACGCGCAGCGCCGGATTATAGGGAGGCCGTCCCGCCGCGCGCCCGACGGCGGACATACATTTGCGGGCGTGGGTGGATCGTCGCTTTCCCATGGACGCGCGTGGGTCCGCAGGAAAGCACGCCACGATGCCGGCCGCGATGGCGAGGAACGGGTCCCGTGATCCTGCTGCCTGAGTTGATGGTTGGGTGAATACATTCTTGCACGTGGGTGCGTTCACAGCCGGGGGCAGTGACAACC
>JAIMBB010000060.1 GCA_023511655.1 Anaerolineae bacterium | reverse complement strand
TGGTCGAGTTGTTCATGCCCGGCACCGAGCCTCGGCAGCAGAGCACCATGGTGCAGCTCTTTCCGATCAACGTCGAGACCGGCAAATTGGCCCTACCCGGTACGCCGCCCGAGCTGGTAGAGACACGCCCGATGTACGTCTTCCCGCCGCAGGCACAGGACTGGTACGCCTCGCTGAGCGACGAAGAGAAGGCCAAGACCCCGCAGGCGCCCACCGATTTCGATGCCCGCTTCGGCGGCCTGATCAGCTCCGGCGACGTGGCGATCGCCTATCCGGCCAACGCCGGCTACGTCACCGCGCTGCCGCCGGCGTTCGACCCGAACGCGCCGGTTGATCCCAACAACCCGCAGCCTGCTCCGTTCGTGCCGCCGGGCATCGTGCAGATTCGCGGCAACGCCCGGGGAGGCAACTGGATGGCCTATCGGGTATCGTTCGCGCCGGGCTGGTCGCCTGCACCGGAGCAGTGGTTGCAAATCGGACCCGATCACCCCGAACAGGTGAGCGAGAACGTGCTGGAGAACTGGGACATCACAGGGCTGCCGCCCGGCCCTTACTCCCTGAAAGTCTCGCGCCTGGAAAGCGACGGGAACATCGTCGAGGCCGTCGTCCAGGTGACGATTGACAACACGCCGCCGACCCTCAAGCTCTCGCAGCCGCGCCCAGGTGAGTTCTTCCGCGCCGAGCAAGACGAATGGGTGACCGTGACGGCTGACGTGCAGGACGATTACTCGATCAGCAAGGTGGAGTTTTTCGTGAACGGTGCGTTGTTCGACACCAAGGCGGTTGCGCCCTTCACCACCAAGTGGACGATCCGTGCCGGCGGCCGGGTCGAGTTCTATGCCGTGGCCTACGACGGCGCCGGGAACAAAACCGAGAGCGAACGCGTGAGCGTGAACGTCGGCCGGTGACGCGCGCGGGCTGCATCCAAATCTCAATGAGCCTGAAAATCCCAAACACCCTTCGCATCTGGTATCGCTGGGCGCGCCGGCCGGTTAAAGGGCTGCTTCAACTCACGCGCTACAAGGAATACGTGTTGTTCGTCACCGTCACCACCTTGCTCGGAGCAAAACTAGGGGGAGGCACGTTCGATCATCGCCTGCTCATTGTGCTGATCGCGAACATCCTGGTGGTGGGTTTCGCCTTCATGTACAACGACGTCGAGGACGCGCCCGACGATGCGCTGGACGCCAGGAAGGCGCAGCGCAATCCAATCAGCGCCGGCATGATCTCGCCGCGCATCGGCAAGGCGGCCTGCGCCGTGGTCAGCGCGCTGTTGCTCGGTCTGTATGCCATGTTGGGCGGCATGACGCTGCTGCTGGGCGCGCTATGCCTGGCGTTGGCCTTTTTGTATTCATGGCGCGTGGCGCGCCTGAAGGCTGTGCCGGTGGCCGACTTGCTTTCGCACGGCCTGTCGCTGGCCGGGTTGCAATTCCTGTGTGCCTACTTCGCCTTCGACCAGGGCAAGCCCTATAGCTGGCTGTTCTTCTTGTTCGTCATGCTGATTTCGGTCTACGGCGAGCTGAACAACGAGCTGCGCGACATCGAGGTGGATCGCAAGGCCGGCATTCGCCACACCGCCGACCTGATCGGCGTGCGTTGGACGAAGCGGCTGATGGTGGCCTCGCTGGTGTGCGCCGTGGCGCTGCTGGCCGTCTTCCTGGCCATGGAGATGATCCCGCTGTGGTTGTTGAGCGTGCCGCTGGTCATCACGCCCATGTTGTTCGCCGAGCAACTGTGGCACCTGATGCGCCGCGAGGCCGACGTGATGGACGACCGTGAGGACATGCACGAGCCGGCCATCCTGGTCGGCCTGGTCACCTGCGTGGTGTGGTTCGTGGCCGACAAAATGCCGTATGTGCGGTTCTTCTGATGATCGCGGATCGCCCACGGCCCAATCGCCACCCAATCTCAATCTCCACCCCCGCTCTCCCACGCCCGCTTGACCTCGAAGGGGTCTATCGAGATGGCATTGTGGGCGTAGAGGTCTATCGCGCCGACGTCGGAGGAGAGCATGTCCGGCGCGCCGCGATCGCCCACGCGGACGATCACCGGGAAGCCCGACCAGTCTTCGGCCCCTTCTCCCTGAATGGGGAGGGTCGGGGTGGGGGGAAACAGCGGCGGCATGAGCACGCCCACGTCGAAGGCGCGCGTGCCAGTTCGCTCGATCAAAGCGCGCAGCAAGTCGTGGAGCGCGTCGGCCAGGTCGTCGTCCATCGCCTGGCCGTAGAGCCAGGTGTCCTTGGGCCGGTTGGCGGCCAGGTAAAAGAAGCCGCGCAGCTGGCCGGCCCGGATGTCCAGCCCTACATCTGCATGGGCGGCCAGCAGGTCGTCGAAGTAATTTGTGCCGTGCTGCGCGCGGTAAGCCAGCCCTGCGCGCCGTAGCATTTCTACTTTGGCGTAATGCATGCCGCGCCCCAGCCCCATCTGTGCGTGGGCATGCAAGATGGACGCGCCGCCCTTCGGCCCGCCGTTCCACATCCACACGAAATAGCGCGCCTGCGGGTCGTGCCGGTGGGCGCGCTGCGCCCATTCCAGCGATGCCCGGAAGTAGTCGTGCAGGTGGTCGCGGGTGAAAGCCAGCGGATCGGGCTCGTCGAAGATCAGCACGGCGCACTGCCCCTCCCAGCGCGCCACGTTGCTGGCAGTGACGCAATGCCGGCCGCGCACCCGCCCAAAGACATCCTCGGTCGTCATGTGCAGGGGATCGGCGAAGGGGTCTTCGGTCGGGGGAGTGGAATGTGTGGGGTGGAGGGCATCGCGCAGGGCCAGCGGCCGCCAGCGGCGCAGCGGATTGAACAGCGCGCCGTCGAAGGTGACCCGGTTGGTCACCCGCACCACGCACTGGTGCTCCACCGCGTCCAGCGAGCCGAACTGCCGCTCGGCCCACGGGCGCATCGGTTCGGGGATGCGGCACGCGCCGGCGACGCGATCCACTCGGAAGATGCGCTCGAAGCGCGCCCGGCGCGGCTCGGGGAGCGCCGCGACTTGCTCCGGCAGGTCAACGATGGTGGGCATGGGCGCCGGGGGTAAACGGTTCAGCGCAGCAGCGCGCGCAGGTCTTCGGCCGCTGCGGCCAGATCGGGCTTCAAGCGCACAATGCGCTCCAGCCACGACAGGGCGTCTGCCACCTCGTCGTCGCCCATGTCCGGCCGGGCCGCCGACAGGGTGATGCGCGCCCGATCCGTCTCACCGTGACCGAACTGCGCCAGGGCCAGCCCGTAGCGCCAGCTCTCATCGGCTTCAGCAGCCGCTTCGAAGTGGGACAGCGCTTCCGCGAACTGCCCGCGCGCCAGCGCCAGCCAGCCCTGTCGCCCGCGTGTGTAGGGGTGATCTGGATCGAGCTTGACCGCTTGTGCCACGTCGGCCTCGGCTTCGTCGGTGCGCCCCAGGTCCAGCAGGGCGTTGGCGCGGTTGCGATAGAACGGCGCCGTATCCGGCTCGATCTCGATGGCGCGGGAGTAGGCTGCGATGGCCTCGTCGGTGCGTTTGAGCGATTCGAGCGCGTTGCCCAGGCCGTTCCACGCCCAGGCGTCCTGCGGCGCGAGGTTGACCGCTGCCTGATAATCGGCCAGCGCGTCGTCATAGCGCTTCTGGCTGTGGCGCACGTCGCCCCGGCGCATGCGCAGTTCGGGGTCGTGCGGGCGGGCGGTCGTCATCGCGTCCAGGGCGTCGCTCAGCGCCTGCCAGTCCCTGGCCGCCTCGCCGATCTGCGCCAGCAAATCCAGCGCCGCGCGGCGCAGGTTGCGGTCGCCGATTTCATCGGCCAGCCTGGCCG
Organism: Anaerolineae bacterium; assembly: GCA_023511655.1. Taxonomy (GTDB): domain Bacteria; phylum Chloroflexota; class Anaerolineae; order J036; family Brachytrichaceae; genus JAAFGM01. The sequence goes on along the minus strand of JAIMBB010000060.1, from coordinate 18,090 downwards.
CGACCACCAGGTTGGGGGTTGCGTCGCCGGACTGCCCCAGCGCCAGGTGCGCTGCCGCCATGCGGATGAGATTGCGGCTCTGGCTGTAGCGGTCGGCGATGAGTTCATAGATCGTTTGGGCTTGCCGATAGAACTGCAACCCGGCCTCCGCATCACCGGCCGCCAGGCGCTCGTCCCCCAACGCTCGCAGGGTGTTGGCCTCGCCCAGGCGATCCCCGATGGCCTGGTAGATGGGCAGCGCCGCCTCGTAGCGCGCCCGCGCGCCCTTGAGGTCGTCCTCGCGCAGCCCCAGGTCGCCCAACGCTTTCAGCGTGTTGGCGCGGTCTCCTGGGCGGTCGAGTTGGTCGCAGAGCTCTAGCGCGGCCATGGCGTGCTGCCTGGACTCGCTGACCCGGTCGCTGTAGTAGAGCAATTTGGAGAGGCGGGAGTGCAGGTCGAACAGGGTGCGGGCCGGCGTGGAGGGGTCGGCCTGGTAATCGCGCAGCAGTTCCTCGTACAGGCGCAGCTCGCGTTCCTTGTCCTCGCGGTCAATCATCCAGGCCTGTGTGTCCGCCGCGGTTTGCCAGGCCTCGTCGCGCATCTGTTGCGCCAGGTCGGGCTGCGCGATGGTGAAGTCAAACACGCCGCTGCGCTGCGACCAGAAGTGCGGCGCGCCGCGGGCTACTTCGCCCAACGCTTTGGGGGTGAGCCAGAACACCAGGCCGTGCGGCTGGCCGGACAGTTGCTCGCGCCGGTAGTCCAGCGATTTCCAAACGTCCGCATCGGCCTTGTCGAGGCCAAAGAAGAACACCACGGCGCGCTCGCGCCGTTGCGCGTCGGTCAGCCGATCCAGGTAGCTGAACGGGTAAGGGTCGAGCGGCGAATACGTCCACTCGAAGACCGGCAGCGGCGCAACCAGTTGGCGCAGTGCGTTCACCACCTGCTCGCGGGCGGGCGCGCTGTTGTAAACGGCGATGGCGAAACAGCCGTCGGCGGCGTAGCGCAACAGCACGGCCAGGTTGGCGAAGTCGTCGCGGGCCAGCGCCTCCGGCAGCGCGTTGCGCAGCAGGTCGAGTTCGTTCGGAGGGGTGAGCGCCGGAGTTGTCATTGTGTTGGTAACTGCCTGCCCTGTCGTGAGCGCAGCTTATGCGGGGATGACGGGGAATCCAGGATAGCCGCAACCACCATAGCCGTAGCTGGATGCCCGCTTTCGCGGGCATGACGATGCTCCGTTTCGGTCATTCCCGCAAGATCTGTCCTTATACCCATGCCCGTCATTCCCGCGCAATCCCCGCCCCCTGCTTGCGCAGGGGCAGGCTGCGCGAGGATGTCCCCGCCTGTGCGGGGATGACAGGGAATCCAGGATAGCTGCAACTACCCAGCCATGGCTGGATGCTTGGTTATCCCTACGCAGGCGGAGGGCGGTCTACTAACGTGTCGCCAGTGACGATACCCACATATTTGCGCTATGCCCGCTTAGCGCCTAACGCGCTCAAAGCGCGTTAGGCGCTGAACAGACGCGGCTGGATGCCCAACCCCCGCTCCCCGCCTGCGCGAGGACAGGCTGCGCGAGGGCAAGCTTTGCGGGCATGACGATCTTGGTACCGGTCATGATTATTCCACTGTTCCCGGGTCAAAGTCGGGCACGCGCTCCTGCACCAGAGGCAAGGCCACCGGGTGCACGTCGCACCAGGCCTCGCCGTTCTCGTATTCCAGCAAGGCGCGCATCTGCAACAATTCCTGCAGCGAATCGTCGCTGCTCAACCGCTTGTCGCAGTAGCGCGCAGCCAGGGTCGGGTAATCCTCGCTCCTCAGGGCGGCCACGAAGTCCTTGCGCAGGTCGGCGATGGCGCGCTCGGCGTCGCGATCCTCGATCCGGCTTGCGCCGCGGGCATAGGCGTTCACCGCGGCGTTCTGGGCCAGGCCGATCAGCGTGCGCATCAGGCCGCCGCTGGCGAGGATGATCCTGTGGCGCGCTTCAGGCGCGATCAGCGCCTGGTCCATCCGCCGCGCGAGGGCCTCGTCCAGCACGCGCCGGCCCTTTTCGTCCGGCAAGCCGTCGCGCCGGAACAGCGGCAGGTTGGACATGCGGGCGCACTTGAAGTAGCGGTCCACCTCGCTGAACCTGGCGTTGTAGCGCAGGGCGATGGGAAAGGTGTAGATGACGGAGGCGTTGAAGGCGGTGAGCGATTGCGGGTGGTCGAAGAAGAGTTCGGCGGCGCGGGCCGGGTCGGGCTTGTCGGTGTCCTCGACCACGATCAGCACCGGCGTGCGATGGCGGTGCCGAATCTCGGCGCTCAGGTCGTTGGCTTTCTCGATCACCTCCGAGAGGCGGTTCTGCATATGTTCGCGGATCGCCTCGCGGGTCTTCGGCTCGTTCCTGAAGCGCGCCTCGAACTCCAGCGTCAGGCCGTGCACGACGGGCGGGATGCCGGCCTTGATAGCGACCTCCGACGGCGCAGCCGGTTTGCGATAGGGCAGATTGCCGAAGATCACCCGGTCAATGACCTCGGCGACCTGTTGCCACACGCCTTCGATGATCTGCGCAGGCGCGCGGCGGATCACCCCCTCGTCCGAGGCGGCCCGAAAGAGCGCCATGGCCGCGATCAGGATGACGTCCACGTAGGTCAGATCGGTGGCCGGGACGATGTCGCCGGTGCGCACCTTGACGACGAAGTAGGCGTCGCCCAGCTCTTCGATCAGCTTGTTCAGTTCGGTGGATTTGCCGCTGCCGCCGTGGCCGGTGAAGAGCATGCTGACCGGCTCGCCCTCGGCCACGTCGAGGAACAGGCGCATCCGTTGGCGCGCGTCGCTGCCGCGGTCGGCATAGTAGGCGTGCAGCGCTTCGCCTTCCAGCGGCCGCTGCGGGTTGAAGATGCGAATGGCGTCGCGCAGATTCTGGGCAGGGCCAAGTGCCATATGCGGGATTGTAACGCCGGTGTGACGTGGGGGCGGCCCTGCGCCGGCGCCGCCAGCCGTTACAATTGATGCTCAGACTTCTCTGGAGAACGCATCGTCATGAGCTTCATCGAATCTATCTACGCGCGTGAAATTCTCGACTCGCGCGGCAATCCCACGATCGAGGTGGATGTCGTCCTCGAAAGCGGCGCCTACGCCCGTGCCAGCGTACCGAGCGGCGCCAGCACCGGCGAGAACGAAGCCGTCGAGCTGCGCGACGGCGACAAGGCCCGCTACGGCGGCAAGGGCGTGCGCAAAGCCGTCAACCACGTCAACACCGAAATCGCCGCTGCGCTGGAAGGCTGGCCGGCCACCGATCAGACCGGCATTGACAAGTTGCTCAACCAGCTTGACGGCACCGACAACAAGTCCAACCTGGGGGCGAACGCCATCCTGGGCGTCAGCCTGGCCGTGGCGCGCGCGGCCGCAGTCAGCCTAGGCATGCCGCTGTATCGCTATATCGGCGGGGTGAACGCGCACGTGTTGCCCACGCCGATGATGAACATCCTCAACGGCGGCAAACACGCCGACAACAGCACCGACTTCCAGGAGTTCATGATCCTGCCGGTCGGCGCATCCTCGTTCGCCGAGGCGCTGCAATGGGGCGCGGAGTGCTACCACGCCCTGCACAAGACCTTGAAGAGCAAAGGCTACAGCACCAACGTGGGCGACGAGGGCGGCTTCGCGCCGTCGTTGAAGAGCAACGTCGAGGCCATCGAGGTCATCCTCGAAGCGATCGTCAAGGCCGGCTACAAGCCCGGCGAACAGATCGCCATCGGCCTCGACCCGGCCGCCAGCGAGATTTACGACAACGGCAAGTACCGCCTGGCCAAAGAGAGCAAGACGCTTACTACTAATGAGATGATCGCCTACTGGGAGGACTGGCTGCGCCAGTTCCCCATCGTCTCGATCGAAGACGGCCTGGCCGAGCACGACTGGAGCGGCTGGGCCCGATTCACCGCCGCGGTCGGCGACAAGATTCGGCTGATCGGCGACGATCTGCTGGTGACCAACGTCAAGTTCGTCGAGCGCGCCATGCGCGAGAAGGCCTGCAACGGCCTGCTGTGCAAGGTGAATCAGATCGGCACGCTGAGCGAGACGATCGAAGCGGTGACCATGAGCCTGCGCGCGGGTTGGGCGGTGGCTGTGTCGCACCGCAGCGGCGAGACGGAGGACACGACGATCAGCGACCTGGTCGTGGCCTTGAACACCGGCCTGATCAAAACCGGCGCGCCGGCGCGCGGCGAACGCACTGCCAAGTACAATCAGCTACTGCGGATCGAGGAAGAGCTGGGCGAAGGCGCCCGCTACGCTGGCCGCATGGCGCTGAAGTAGACCGTTCGAATTCCGATATCTTCAATCTTTCATCGCGAGCCGGGTGGACCGCATGAAAGATGACCCATGGAGCGTTTGACATGAATGTGAAACGAGCCGTTGTATGCGCAGCGTTGGCAGTCAGCATGGTCGCATGTGGTAGTGGGGCCGGCGGACCGGCGCCCGTCGCGACGATTGACCCGCGGCCGGCGACCTTCGTCGAGGCGAAGGTCGAATACGAGTCGCAGGCCGCTGTGGCCGGGCCGGTCACGTTCATAGACTTCTACGCCGAATGGTGCACGGTGTGCAAACAGACCACACCACTCGTCCAACGGCTGCGCGACGAGTTCAAAGATGAGGTGATCTTCGTCTCCTATGACGTGGACGCGCCGGCCAGCCGCGACATCGTGCGACAGTATCGCATCAGCGGCGTGCCGACCTTTGTCATCCTGAACGACAAACAGGAAGTGATCAGCCGGTTCGTCGGCGGCTTCGGCTATGCCGACATGAAGCGCAAGCTGGAGCGATACATCGGCAAATCGTGAGCGCGGGACGGCTGCGGATCGAGATCGGCCGCAGCCGCCTCCCACAAGCGCGATCGAAGCTGTGCTCCCTCGGCGATCCCCAATGAAATTCTCGCGACGCACGCTGCTCAAGCTCGGCTCGTTCGGGTTGATGCGCGCGCTGCTGCCGCCGCTGCCACCGGTGGACTTTTACACCGATGGCGAGCTGATCAGGCCGCTCACCCGCCGGCCGGTCATCGCCTTCGCGCGGTCGTTGCAGTTCGGCGCCATCGTTCGCAGCGAACCCAACCTGCGCGCCCCGCAAGTGCGCACGCTCCGCCGCGACGATGTGCTGCCGATCTATGCCGAGCTGCGCACCGAATCCGGCTCGCCTCACAACAAAGTGTGGTACGAAGTCGAAGGCGGCTATATGCACTCGGCGCTGGCGCACCCGGTGCGCTGGCAATTGAACAAAGCGATCACCGACGCTGGCGAAAATGGCTTTTGGGCCGAGGTGACCGTGCCGTTCGTTGATTCGCGCGTGGCGCCATCGGTGAACGCCGCGCCCACCAAATACCGCTATTACGGCGGCAAGGTCTATAAAGTGATCGAGGCGGTGCGCTCGCCGGATAAACCCAAAGACGTCGAAGCCAGGCCGCTGCCGTTCAGCGGCGACGTCGAGTGGTGGTATCGGATCGAGGACGAGAGTTTCCCCGGACGGTACTTCGTGCCGGCCTCGCACCTCCGCCCGATCGCGCAGGCGGAATTCGCGCCGCTCTCGCCAGAGGTGGATCCGCGCGAGAAGAAGATCGTCGTCAAGCTGCGCGAGCAGCGCCTGTACGCCTACGAAGGCGAGCGCGAGGTATTCACCTGCCGCATCGCCTCGGGCACCTATTTCAAAGACGAAGAGACCGGCGAGCTGAAGGACTACACCACCACGCCCGGCAGGTGGTTCATCTTTCACAAGACGCCCACCCAGCACATGTACGGCGGCGCGGTCGGCGACGCCGAATCTTTCGACCTGCCCGGCATCCCCTGGGTGAGCTACTTCACCCGCAGCGGCATCGCCGTGCATGGCACCTATTGGCACAACGACTACGGCGTGCCGCGCAGCCACGGCTGCGTCAACGTCACCTCGGAGAACGCGAAGTGGGTGTGGCGTTGGACGCTGCCGCCGAACGACTACCAGAAACGCTATGCCACCCTGCCGGTCAGGGATCGGCAGAACCCCGCCCGCGGCACAACCGTGATCGTCGAATGATCCATGATTGACATTACCACCCTTCCCATGCGCGTCGCGCTCGGCCAGGTCAATGAGCTGAGCGACGAGTTTCTCGACTTCGCCAGGCAGATGGGATTGCAGGACGTGCAGATGAACCTGTATCATCTGCCGCCCGGCATGCAGGACACCGGTCGGTTGGAGTTCCACGACCTGCTGCGGCTGCGCACGCGGGCCGAAGACCGCGGCCTGCGCCTGATCGCCATTGAGAACGTGCCCATCCGCTTCTACGACAAGATCATGCTCGGCCAGGCCGGCCGCGAGCGCCAGCTCGAGAATATGCAGGAGACCATTCGCAACCTGGGCCGGGCCGGCATTCCCATCTTCGGCTATCACTTCATCGCCACCGGCGTGTGGCGCACCCACTGGGACACGCCCATTCGCGGCGGCGCGATCAGCAACGGCTTCTCCCTGGAGCTGGCAAAACATGCGCCGCTGTCCTTCGACCGCGAATATCACGAGGACGAGATGTGGGCCAATTACCACTGGTATATGGAGCGCATCCTGCCGGTGGCAGAGGAATACAACGTGCGCATGGCGCTGCACCCCGACGACCCGCCCGTGCCAAAACTGGGCGGCGTGCCGCGCCTGTTCCGCAACTTCGAGAACTTCAAGCGCGCCATGGAAGCGCACCCCAGCCCGATGCACGGCCTGGACTATTGCCATGGCTGCTGGAGCGAGATGCGCGGCGGCGCCGGCGTGCTGGAGAGCATCGAGTACTTCGGCCGGCAGGGGCGCATCTTCTACGTGCACTTCCGCGACGTGAAAGGCGCCTGCGATGACTTTACCGAGTGCTTTGTGGACGAGGGCAACGGCGATCCCTTCCAGGTGATGCTGACGCTGAAGCGCGTCGGCTTCAACGGCTTCATGATCGACGACCACGTCCCCAGGATGGTCAACGACTCGGCGTGGCACCATCGCGGGCGCGCCTTCGCCACCGGCTACCTGCTCGGCCTGCTCCGGGCGGTCAACGCGATCACGGAGCCTGCGCCGGCTGCGTGACGACCAGGCGCGCTGAAGTGCCTGGGGAGTGTGGGGCCGATAAACTTGCCCAGAACTACGCACGTTTTTGTACGGGAGTTCGATGAAAGGCGAACGACACAAGATCATCTTTCACGTGGGTGGGCCTGCTTTTCACCCGACCGTCGAGCAGGCCCACATGATTGAGCAATGGCTGGGGCCGGAATTCGATTGCGCGCTCTACGACGGCGTGGATGCCTTTGAGCATCTGGAGGACTGTGACCTGCTCGTCATCATGGGCCTGCACTGGACGGGGATGCGCGCCGATCATGGCGGCGACCTGAGCTATCGGCCGATGACCACCGACCATCAGCACGCGCTCGAGGCGTATGTCACTTCCGGTCGGCCTGTGCTCTGCCATCACGGCGGCATCGCCAGCTATGATGACTGGCCGCGCTTCGGCGAGTTGATCGGCTTCGCCTGGATCTGGGGCGTGACGGCGCATTCCGAGCTGGGCGATCATCATGTGCGCATCCTGCCCACCGGTCATCCGATCGTTGCCGGCGTGCATGACTACACCATTCACGACGAGCTGTATTACGATGTTCAGATCGCGCCGGGCATGCAAGCCACTGCGCATGCCGAGGCGAGGTGGAACGACCGTGCATTGCCGATGGTGCTCACAGGCGAGGGCGGACGCGCGCCCGGTGCCGGCCGTACGGCCTACCTGGCCAACGGACATGACATGACCGCATTCGCCTGCCCGGCGATGAAGACGCTGTGGAACAACGCTGTTCGCTGGTTGTTGCGAATGGCGTGAGGAGGATTGACCGCCTTGACGCCGAATGATGCTGTCTACACCGCCGCCGTGATCGGCGTGGGTAAAGCCGGCAGCGACAGCGGCACGCGAGCCGGCGGCTTTCGCATCGGCTACACCCACGCCGAGACATTCCAACGCAACCCGCGCGTGCGCCTTACCGCATGCGCCGACGTGAACGGCGATAACCTGCGGGCGTTCATGGAGCGCTTCCATGTGTCGCAGGGGTTCTCCGACTATGAGACGATGCTGCGAGAGGCGAAGCCCGACATCGTCAGCATCGGGACGTATGTCGGCTTACACCGCCCCATGATCGAGAAAGCGGCCGAAGCGGGCGTTAGGGGCATCTTGTGCGAGAAGCCCTTCGTCGCTTCGCCAGCAGATCTGAAAGCCGTCCAGCGCGCCGCCCAGACGACCGGCGTCAAGATCGTCGTGGCGCATATCCGTCGCTACCTGCCGGCCTTCGCGCGTGCCAGAGAGCTATACAACGACGGCACGGTCGGCCGGCCGATGATGTGCGTGGCGGGCATACAAGGCTGGGATTTGAGCGAGTGGGGCTCGCACTGGCTGGATATGTTCCGGTTCTTCCACAACGATCAGCCGGTGAAATGGGTATTCGGCCAGCTCCGCGTACGCGGCGGGCGCGGCTTCGGCCACGCGATGGAGGACCATGGCGTCGCCTACTTCGAATTCGAGGATGGCGGCAAGGCAGTGCTGGATGGAGGAAGCGGGCTGAACGGCGATGTGACCATGGCGCTACTCGGCACGGCGGGTTCGATTCGCGTGCTCGGCGAAGATACGTTGATCATCCAGAACGCGATGGGACAGCGCGAGGAACGGTTTGCCGCGAACCAGTTCGGAGGGATGGCGCGGGCTTGGGATTGTCTCTTGAACGACCTCATCGCGTGGATGGACGGCGGTGATGCGCCCATGCTGGGTCTGCCAAACGTGTCCAAGAGCGCCGAACTCAACCTCGCTGCCTACATTTCCGCGGTTCGCGGCGATCGAGTAGATTTGCCCCTGAACGACGACACCGATGAGTGGCCGGTTGAAATCCTGGCGCGGCGACATGCTCGGTCAAGTGAGCATGAGTGACCGTCAGGCTTGCAACCATGCGGGCCTCAGGTCATATTCCGGCTCTGAGTTCATCCGTGTGCCAGGCTTCGATGGGATAAGCAAGCTCGGAATGGCGAGTGCGCTTCATCGGCCTGCGGCGATAACCCAGATCGTTAAACCAGTTCCATATATGAGCGAGGAGGTATTTGCAAGATGACTATCAGAGTAGGGTGTTTCGCCCTGATTGACCCGTTCTCGGTTCTCGACCATCAGCTCCAGCGCATTCACGACTGGGGCTTCAAATACGCGGATGTGACCGACAACACGGACGGCGCTTGCCTCGGCGTGGAGTTCGGCTTCACAGCGGTCGCCAGCCTGGATGCGAATCCGTTCGACCTCAAGCGCATGTTCGACAGGCATGGCCTGACGATCACCAGCTTTTGCGCCCATGCCAATTTGCTCGACCCGACCGCACCCTGGCGCTATGGCACTGCCCAGATCATCAAAGCGGTCCGCGCTGCAGCTGCGATCGGTGTGAAGCACGTGATCACCACCGAAGGTGATCCGAAAACGGATTTCGGCCATAACCTCACCGAACAAGAGGCGCTCTTCACCATCCGCGAAAAGCTGCATGAGCCGCTGCGCGTGGCGGCCGATCATGGCGTGAAGATCCTGATCGAGCCGCACGGCAAGTACACTGACTCAATAGACCACATGGAGAAGATCCTCGAGCTGTGCAATTCGGACGCGCTCGGCATCAACCTCGACACGGGGAATTTGTGGTTGGGCGGCGGCGACCCCGTCGAAATGGTAAAGCGACTCGGCACGAAGATCGAGCACGTGCATTGGAAGGACTGGCCGGCCGAAATGGAGGCGAAGCGCGGTCACGTGTATGGCGCGGGCATGGCCCTCATTCCGCTCGGCAGCGGCGTGGTGGACATCAAAGGCACATTCGAGGCCTTGGTCCAGGCGGGATTCGACGGTTACACTACGCTGGAGGTAGCCGGCGATGAGAACGTGAGGCAAAGCTACGCCTTCCTGAAGTCGCTCGGGGCCGAATGAGCGAAGAAAGCGGTCGCTGATAGGTTGAGATCGCGGGTGGCGCCCGTGGCTGCCGGCCGGCCACGGGGCACGGTCAGCACCACAGGTGAACCTTGGCCGCCGCACGCCGCGCGAACCTGGCGATAATCCACCACCATGATCCAGCAAGCCATCGCCAAACTGTTCACCCATGCCTCGCTCACCGCCGAGGAAGCGGAAGCGGTGATGAACGAGATCATGAGCGGCGCAGCCACGCCGGCGCAGATCGGCGCTTATCTGGCTGCCCTGCGCATGAAAGGTGAAACTGCCGACGAAATTGTGGGCAGCATGCGCGCGTTGCGGGCGCACATGGCGCGCATCCCCACCCACCAGCCCAGGCTAATAGACGTGGTCGGCACCGGCGGGGACCGATCCAACACTTTCAACATCAGCACGACCACGGCGTTCGTGGTGGCCGGCGCCGGCGTGCCGGTGGCTAAGCACGGCAACCGCGCCGCGTCGTCGCAGAGTGGCAGCGCCGATGTGCTCAACGCGTTGGGCGTAAAAGTGGATCTCACCCCCGAACAGGTGGGCCGCTGCATTGACGAGATTGGCATCGGCTTCGCCTTCGCGCCGGTGCATCACCCGGCCATGAAGCACGCCGCCGGCCCGCGCCGCGAGATCGGCCAGCGCACCATCTTCAACATCATCGGCCCACCCAGCAATCCAGCCTTCGCCCGACACCACCTGCTCGGCGTGTGGGACCGCAGGTATGTGCGGGTGATGGCCGAGGTGCTGGTGCAACTGGGTGACGTGCATGCCCTGGTGGTCAGCGGATCGTCGCCGCAGGTGGCCGGCATTGACGAACTGACCACCATCGGGCCGAACACCGTGGCCGAGGTGCGCGACGGCAACGTGACCGAGTATCAGCTCGATGCGCTGGACTATGGCTTTAAGCCGGCCACGCTCGACGACCTGGGCGGCGGCACGCCCGAATTCAACGCCACCATCACGCGGGCGATCCTGGCCGGCGAGGATGTGCCGGCGCGGACCGATGTGGTGTTGCTGAACGCCGGCGCCGCGCTCTATGCGGCCGACGTTGCCGGCGACATCGCATCCGGCATCGAAATGGCGCGCGAGAGCATCCGAAGCGGCGCGGCGATGAAGAAGCTCGAGGCGCTGATCGAGATCAGCCAGCGGTTGGGCAACGATGGATGACCAACAATCCCGCCGCATCGAGGTCGTGCCCTACGATCCGAGCTGGCCATACATCTTCGAACAACTGCGGGAGCGCATCTGGCCGGCGATTCATGACCTGGCGCTGACGATCGAGCACGTTGGCAGCACGTCGGTGCCTGGGCTGGCGGCTAAGCCGATCATAGATATGGACATCGTCGTGGCGGCTGTCGAAAGCGTACCGGTGGTGATCGAGCGCCTGAAGCCGCTTGGCTATGCGCATCGCGGCAACCTCGGCATCGCCGGTCGCGAGGCGTTTGCGTCGCCGGTGGGTTTGCCGGAACATCATCTGTATCTGTGCCCGCAGGACAGCCTGGCGCTGCGCAATCACCTGACGCTGCGGGACTATTTGCGCAGCCGCCCCGAAGCGGCGCAGGCCTATGGGGCACTCAAGCAGCGCCTGGCTGCCGAACACGCCTACGACATAGATGGCTACGTGGCCGACAAGACCGACTTGATCGTGGGTATGCTGGCCGAAGCCAGCCTATCGTCGGACGCCCTGGAGGCAATCAGGCGAGCGAACAAGGAGACGGCGTAACAACCAACGCCGTGCCGATCCCGCCCTATGGTTTGGCCTCCGGCGGCATGCGGCTGGCGCGCCGCTGATCTATCTGCGCCTTTACCCGCATCGGCAGGCCATAGAGCTTGACGAATCCATCGGCGTCGTCGTGATCGTAGGTCGCATCGGTGTCGAAAGTCGCCAGGTCCTCGCGATACAGCGAGTAAGTCGCCCGGCGCTGCACAACCATGGCGTTGCCTTTGAAGAGCTTGACGCGCACGCTGCCTGTCACATCGCGCTGCGTCACGGTGACGAAGGCTTGCAGCGCATCGCGCAGCGGCGTGAACCACTGGCCGTTGTACACCACCTCGGCGTATTTGAGCGCGACGATTTGTTTGAAGTGCATGGTTTCGCGGTCGAGCGTGATCTCCTCCAGGCCTTGATGAGCGATGCGCAGGATGGTGCCGCCGGGCGCTTCGTCCAACCGTCGCGACTTCATGCCGATCAGCCGGTTTTCGACGATGTCGGCCCGTCCGACGCCGTGCAGCGCGCCGATCTCGTTGAGGCGCTCGATCAGCGCTGCGCCACCCAGAGCCACGCCGTTTAGCCGCCGGGGGATGCCGCTCACGAACTCGATTTCCACATATTCCGGCTGATCTGGCGTTTCTTCGATCGCGTTAGTCCACTCCCAAAGGTGCTCCTCCGGCTCGTATTCCAGGTCTTCCAGCCGGCCGCCTTCGTGGTTGAAGTGCCACAGGTTTTCGTCCTGTGTGTAGACGCCCTTCTCGTATTCGCCCAGCGGCACGCCGCGCGAGCGGGCGTATTCGTAGACCTCTGCCCGGCCGTCGAATTCCCACTCGCGCCAGGGCGCGATCACGCGCAGCTTCGGGTTCATGGCCATGTAGGTCAGCTCGAAGCGCACCTGATCGTTGCCTTTGCCTGTGGCGCCATGGACGAGCGCGTCGGCACCCTCCTGTTCGGCCACGTCCACCTGATGCTTGGCGATGAGTGGGCGCGAAATGGACGAGCCGAGCAGGTATTTGTTCTCGTAGATCGCGCCGCTTTGAATCAAGGGGAACAGGTATTCATTGGCGAACTCGTCGCGCAGGTCTTTGATGATGACTTTGCTGGCGCCGCTGCGCAACGCTTTTTGCCGAATGGCCTCGAAGTCCTCGCGCTGGCCGATGTCGGCGACGAAGCACACCACTTCGCAGCCATAGGTCTCGATCAGCCAGGGCACGATGGCCGACGAATCCAGCCCGCCGTTGTAGGCCAGCACGGCCTTGCGCACGTCGCGCTTGGGTGTGAGGGGAAGCGACCGATGCGCCTTGACCTCTTCGGCCAGCCGGGTGACGGTTTCGAGTGGGATGAGGTTCTCGCGGCTTACGGCGCGCCGCGCGATTCGGCCGGCTTGCACGGCTTGCAGCACGCGCTCGCGATCTTCGGGCGCAATGCGTATGGCGTTGGATTGGTCTTGTTGCAAAGGCATCATCACCGCAACTTCGTCGCAATTCTCCAGCATCGGGCATGCCACGCAATCGTTCCATACCTTCTCGGGGAAGAACTCTTTCGGCGCGACGGTAAAGCCGCATTTCTCGAAGAAGCCGACGGCGCGGGTGAGTGCGAAGATCGTGCCGAACTGGCGTTTGCGCGCCTCCTCGACCAGGGCGGCCACCAGCTTCTGACCGACGCCGGTGCCGCGCGCGCGCTCGTCCACCGCCAGCGAGCGCAGCTCGACCAGGGTGGTGTTCATCGGCAGGAGCGAGCCGCAGCCCACAATTGAGAATTGTCCCGATCCCGCTTCCGGCGAAGCCTCCAGCGAGCCGGGATCGCGGGAAGAATTGAGAATTGAGAATTGAGAAATCGGAGTGTCCACTTTCTCAATTCTCAATTCTTCATTCTCAATTTGTTTCTCGGCCACCAGGAAGTTGCCGATGTGCGCGCGGATGCTGGCCTCGCCGCGCGGCAACAGGCCGCCTTTGCGCGCGTTCTGCGCAATCAGGATGACGATAGCCGGAACATCGTCGAGGGTGGCCGGGCGGATGGTGATCATCGCGAGGGACTATCCTTCCAGGTCTGTGATCCACTCGTCGCCGTCCTGAGGTGCAGGTGGCATTGCTGGCCTGGGCTTCTTTTCCATCTCGAGCAGGCCCAGCTCGGCGCCGCCGTCTATGTTCAGCACACCAGCCTTAGCATACACACTCAGCTTCTCGCGGCTATCGGCGATATCCAGGTTGCGCATGGTGAGCTGGCCGATGCGATCCAGCGGGCCGAACTCAGCTTTGCCGCTCTCCATGCTCAGCCGTTCGGGGTGATAGGTGAGGTGTGGGCCGGTGGTGTTGAGGATGGTGTAGTCGTCGCCGCGGCGGAGTTCCAGCGTGACGGTGCCGGTGATGGCTTTGCCCACCCAGCGCTGCAAGCTCTCGCGCAGCATCATGGCCTGCGGGTCGAACCAGCGGCCTTCGTAGAGCTTGCGCCCCAGCCGGCGGCCAAGCGTCCGATAGTTGTCAATCGTGTCCTCGTTGTGAATGGCGGTGACCAGTCGCTCGTAGGCGATGAACAGCAGCGCCATCCCGGGCGCCTCATACACCCCGCGGCTCTTGGCTTCGATGATGCGATTTTCGATCTGATCGCTGAAGCCCAGGCCGTGCCGCCCGCCGATCTTGTTTGCTTCCATCACCAGCGCCACCGGGTCGGTGTATTCGCGGCCGTTGATCTCGACGGGGAAGCCCTCATAGAAGGTGACCTTCACGATCTCGGGTTCGATCCTCACTGCTGCGTCCCAGAACCTCACGCCCATCATCGGGTTGACGATGTAGGCGCTGGTATCCAGGAACTCCAGGTGTTTGGCCTCGTGCGTGCAACCCCAAATGTTGGCGTCGGTGGAGTAGGCCTTTTCGGTCGCCATTTTGTATTTGAAGCCGCGCTTCTCCAGCCATTCGCTCATCTCTTTGCGCCCGCCCAGTTCGCTGACGAACTGGTCATCCAGCCACGGCTTGTAGATGCGCAGATCGGGGTTGACCAGCAGGCCGTAACGGTAGAAGCGCTCGATGTCGTTGCCCTTGTAGGTGCTGCCATCTCCCCAGATGTTCACACCGTCTTCTTTCATCGCATTGACCAGCATCGTGCCGGTGACGGCGCGCCCAAGCGGCGTGGTGTTGAAGTAGGTCTTGCCGGCGGTGCTGATGTGGAACGCGCCGCACTGCAAGGCGATCAGGCCCTCTTGCACCAGTTGCCTGCGGCAATCCACCAGCACGGCCTTCGCCGCCCCGTGCCTCAACGCGCGTTGGGGAATTTCCTCGTAGTTCGGCTCATCGGGCTGCCCGAGGTTGGCGGTGTAGGCGTAGGGGATGCCGCCCTTCTCGCGCATCCAGGTGACGGCCGCGCTGGTATCCAGGCCGCCGCTGAACGCGATGCCGATCTTTTCACCTACAGGGAGAGATTTCAGGATCCGAGACATAGCAGTGTTGAAGCTTGAGATTTCAGGTTTGAGTTGTAAGCTGCGAAGCTACGCGGCTGATTCCAGAATGACATCCGCAAAAGCCAACAGGTGTAGTCCGTGATGAAGTTCTCCGCCCAGCCATACTCCTCACGGGCGCGCTTGACACAGCGCTGGATGCTCTGCACCTTGTTGATGACGACATCGTTCATGGCTACACATCATAGGCTCGCCTGGTCTCGCTGAATTGTCGCAGGATGTCCGCCCGCTCCTCGCTCAGCTTGATGTACGACGACAATGTCAACATCTCGAACTCCTGGCGCGCCCGTTCGTCACCACAGTACAACAGCGTCCCCGTGTGAACGATCTGGTTTTGAAAGACGGTGGAGACAAGCCTTAAGTTGACCAGGTCAACGTCCCTGCGCGCTCGTCTGGAGAGCGCCAACGCCGTATCGCTCAAGCGCAGGTCGCCGGCGGCGCGTGCCGCGTCCACCGGCAAGAGCACCGCCAGGTCTACATCGCTCTCCCTCCGTTGCTCGCCGCGTGCGTGGCTGCCGAACAGATAGATGGCCTGAGCCGACGGAAAGTCGCGCAGGATAATCTCGACCAGATCGTTCATCTCGACACTCATCGCGCGAATACCGTGCCGGCATTATCGGCAATGCCCTCCAGGTTTGTGATCCGCACGCGGCCCACGCCGGCGTCGAGCGCCTCCAACGCCGTGCGCACTTTGGGTATCATCCCGCCGAAGATGGTGCCGTCGGCGATCAGCGCTTCGGTTTGCGCAGCAGACAGGTGGGCGATCAGCGATTTGTGGCAGTCCAGCACCCCTGGCACGTTGGTGACGAACGTCAGCAAGTCGGCGTTCATCGCTGCTGCAATCGCGCCGGCGGCGTGGTCGGCATTGACGTTGTAGATCTCGCCGTCCATGCCCAGCGACATGGGCGAAATCACCGGCAGCAGGCCCTGCTCCAACCACGCACGCAGTAGCTCGACTCGCACGTGAACCGGCTTGCCTACGAATTCGAGCGCTGCGTTCAATGGTTCGGTGCGGATCAAACCGGCGTCCAGGCCGCTCAGGCCGAGGGCATCCACACCTTGCGCCATCAAAGCGGCCACCAGCCGCTTGTTGGCCAGGCCGCTCAGCACCATCAGCGCAGCATCGCGCGTGCGCGCATCGGTCACGCGCAGGCCGTCCACGAAGCGCGTCTCGACCTGCATCACCTTCAACACGCCGGTCAACCCTTTGCCGCCGCCATGTACCACGATGGGCCGCACGCCACCTTTAGTCAGGTTTGCTACGACCGCTGCGAATTGCGCGGCAAAAGCCGGGTCGTCCAGGTCGTTCCCGCTGACTTTGACCACTTGAATGCCGGATGAGGAGGAAACCTGTGCCATGTCGAGTCCCAGATAAACGACGCCGTCCAGCGGTAGCTGTTTGAACGGCGGAATGTCCACGAAGCCCAGCCCGCGGTACAGGGCGATGGCGTCTTGGGCGTTCGCCCATGTGCTGATGCCGACCTGGGTGAAGCCGCGGGCGCGCACTTCGCAGATCACACGTTGTGCCAGCGCCCGCGCAATGCCTTTGCGGCGGTGTTCGGGCCGCACATACACCCGCTTCATTTCGACCAGCCTCGCCGTGTGCTGTGTCCACGCAGCAGTTGCGACGGGTCGGCCGTCGCACAAGGCCAAGAACATGCCACCCCGCGGCGAGGCGTAGCGACCGGGTAGGTCGCGCAGGTCTTGGGCCATGCGCTCGCTGAAGCCGCCAGCGTGTTCGGCCGCGTACTGCATCAGCAGGGCGCGGAACTGTTCGACCTGCTCAGGGGTTGTGACTTTGACGATCTCGATGCGCTCACTGCTCATCGCAGCCCCTCACACTCGTCCAGGCCGAACATGATGTTCATGCTCTGCACGGCCTGCCCGCTGGCTCCTTTCACCAGGTTGTCAATGCACGAGACGATCTGCAGGCGCTCCGGCATACCGGCTACCGGATGCACCGAAATGACATCGTAATTGGTGTGCGCCGCGTGGGCGATGGTGGCAGTCTGGCCAGGCGGCAACACACGCACGAACGGTTCACCTTCGTAGCGCCGGACGAAGATGCTTTGCCAGTCCTGCCCAGCGGCTTGTGGCGTGAGCGTGACGTAGAGCATGCTGAGCATGCCGCGCGAGATGGGCAGAAGGTGGGGGGAGAAGATGAGGCGGAGCGAATCGGTGTTGCGCGGGGCGTGCTGCGCACCGGCCTGCTCCGTGCCAGCGGGGTATGCCTGCCACGCTGCATTCAGCTCCTGCTCGATCTCCGGCACGTGGCGATGCACATGGCCGATGTTGTAGGGCGCGAGCGACTCGTTTACCTCGACGAAGTGGGTGGCCTGCGACGGCTTGCGTCCGGCGCCACTTACCCCACTCTTGCTGTCGGCGATCACTACCGGGTCGGCCAGCGCGCCCAGCTCTAACAACGGCAGCAGGCCCAGGATGATGCTGGTGGGATAGCAGCCGGGGTTGGCGACCAGTTGTGCCTCGGCGATGTCGCAACGATAGACCTCCGGTAGACCATAGACC
This sequence comes from Anaerolineae bacterium, assembly GCA_023511655.1. GTDB lineage: Bacteria > Chloroflexota > Anaerolineae > J036 > Brachytrichaceae > JAAFGM01. The sequence continues at coordinate 465 of JAIMBB010000060.1, read as the reverse complement.
GCTTTATCCAGCAAGTCGGGATAGGGATGAGCGTGTCGGTACCACTCGGCGTAGGTCGCCGCGTCGCGCAGGCGGAAGTCGGCAGAGAAGTCAATCACCCGTCGGCCCTCGTCAAGGGCGCGCTTGCACAGCTCGGCGCTGGCGCCATGCGGCAGGCAACTGAAGACGACGTCCACCTCTTGCCACGGGGCATCATCTGCTTGGATCAGTGGGATGTCGTACGGACACGGCAACACGTCGCTCAATCGCGCGCCGGCGTGGCTTTCTGAATGGGCGAAAGTGATGCGCGCATGGCTGTGCCGCGAGAGCAGCTTGACCAGCTCGGCGCCGGTGTATCCTGTCGCTCCTAAGATGCCTACTTTGATCATTTTTGGACTTCCCGTTTGTTATCTTTCATTGGCCAAATGGCAAACGAAAAATGATCAACTTGAAATAGAAAAGCCCCCAACACCGTGTTCATGTGTC
>JAIMBB010000059.1 GCA_023511655.1 Anaerolineae bacterium | reverse complement strand
GGAGGGTTTCCACGGCCTGGAGTCCACGCTGTATCACCACTTCCTGCCGCCACGCGTGTTGCGCACCGAGTATCTGGGCGATGCCAGGGTCGCCTATGCTGATTTCGGCCCGCTGCGACACCGTGCCTTTGCCACCGTCAATGTCCCGGCCGGCGGTGACCCGGTTTCGGCCCGGCGCGTGCTGCTGGGCAACCACGACGTCACGCTGGGCGTCAGCCGCCCGACGCAGAGCATGGATTACTTCTATCGCAACGCGCAGGCCTACGAGGTGTGGTTCGCCCACGAAGGGGCCGGCGTGCTGCGCACGCAGTTCGGCAGGATAGACTTCGCCGCCGGGGACTACCTGGTCATACCCTACGGCACCACCTGGCAGATGGTGTTGAACGTGTCTGAGGCGCGCTTCCTGGTGATTGAGTCCCGGAGCCAGATCGCGCCGCCGAAGCGCTACCGCAACGAGTTTGGCCAACTGCTGGAGCATTCGCCCTACTGCGAGCGCGATATTCGCCCGCCGGCCAACCTGGAGACTCACATCGAACGCGGCGAGTTCGAGGTGCGCGTCAAGGTGCGCGACGGCATCAGCCGGCACTGCCTCGATCACCATCCCTTCGATGTGGTGGGCTGGGATGGCTACCTGTATCCCTGGGCGTTCAGCATCCACGACTTCGAGCCGATCACCGGGCGCGTGCATCAGCCGCCGCCGGTGCATCAGACCTTCGAGGCGCACAACTTCGTGGTGTGTTCGTTTGTGCCGCGCCTGTTCGACTATCACCCGTTGGCCATCCCTGCGCCGTATGCGCACAGCAACGTCAACAGCGATGAGGTGATCTACTACTGCGACGGCAACTTCATGAGTCGCAAAGGCATCGGCAAGTATGACATCACGTTGCACCCCAGCGGCCTGCCGCACGGCCCGCAGCCGGGCATGACCGAGGCTTCCATTGGGGCGAAGGAAACCAGGGAACTTGCCGTGATGGTGGACACCTTCAACCCCCTGCACGTGGCGATGGCTGCCCTGGAGCTGGAGAAGCCAGAATACCAGGCCACGTGGTTGGAGGGGAGTGGGGAGTAGTTGTTGGTGTCAATGGTGTCGGCGGTGTCAGTGGTGTCGGTGACACCAGCGACACTAACGACACCAACTACACTAATGACCCCGCCCTACTATGATCACCCCTGCCCATCGCATGTCTGCGGTCGGGCCGCATCTCTTCGCCCGGCTCAACCAGCGCAAAGCCGAATTGCGCGCAGCCGGCCTGGACGTGATCGCTCTGGACATGGGGTCGCCCGATCTGCCGCCATCGCCGCACATCGTCGAGGCCCTGGTGCGCTGCGCCCACCGCTCCGACCGCTACGGCTATGGCGAGTTCACCGGCTCGTCGGCAGTCAGGCAAGCCTTCGCTCGCTTTTACCAGCACCGCTTCGGCGTCTCAGTGAATCCCGAAAGCGAGGTGCTGTTGTTGCTCGGCTCGAAAGAGGGCATCTATCACCTGAGCTTTGCCTTCCTCGACCCCGGCGACGTCGCCCTGGTGCCCGATCCGGGCTACCCCACATACGCCGCTGCAGCGCGGTTGGCCGGCGCGGCGGTGCACGCCATGCCGCTCGCGCGCGTCGGAGAGAGCGATAGCTGGTTGCCCGACCTGGAGCGCATCCCCGGCGATGTGCTCGCCCGAGCAAAGCTGCTGTGGCTGAACTATCCCAATAACCCGACTGCTTCGGTCGCTTCGCTCGCTTTCTTCGAGCAGGCAGTAGAGTTTTGCCGGCGGCACGGCATTTTGCTGGTTCACGACAACGCATATTCCGAAACTGGCTACGATGGCTATCGGGCTCCGAGCGTCCTGCAGGTGCCCGGCGCCCAAGAAGTCGCTGTCGAATTCTTCTCGCTCTCCAAGGCCTACAACATGGCCGGCATGCGCGTTGGCGCGCTGGTGGGCAATGCCGAGGTGGTGAAGACGGTCGCCGCGCTCAAGAGCAACGTGGACACCGGCGCATTCGCAGCCATCGAGGAAGCAGCGATTGCCGCGCTGGTCGGCGATCAGTCCTGGCTGCAAGAACGACAGGTCATCTACCGGCAACGTCGCGACCTGTGTCTGGCTGCCTTGCGCGCGCTGGGTTGCGAGGTCGCCTCGCCCCAAGCGACGATCTACCTGTGGGCGCGCTTGCCCCCTGGCGCGACGGATAGCGCAACCTGGTGCATGGATACGCTTGAAGCGACCGGTGTGTCGCTCACGCCCGGCACGGCCTTCGGCCAAAATGGCGAAGGCTACTTCCGCCTTGCGCTCACCGCGCCGTTGGAGCGGCTGCGCGTGGCCATGGACCGGCTCGTCGCCTACGGCCAGCAGACCGATTGGATCGCCAATTCCTGCGTCATCGCCGGCTAGCCTGCCCGTTTTGACCTGGAAGATGCAACCCTGGCTTGAAGTTCCCCTGGATTCCGACTTCAGCATACACAACCTGCCGTTTGGCATCTTCAAAACGCGCGACCGCACGCCGCGCCCCGGCATCGCCATCGGCAATCACATCGTGGATCTGGCCGTGCTGGCTGAACATGGGTTATTCCGCGCTCCCGATGAACGGCTATGGGACGAAGGTGCTTTGCGGGTGGCGCTGAGCCGGCCGATCCTGAATGACTTCATCGCCCTTGGCAAAGTGATCACCCACGCTGTGCGCCTGCGGGTGCAGCAATGGTTGACTGGTGAAGCTGGCGATCCCCTTTTGCGCGCAAACGCGCTGGTGCGGCAGCGCGATGCCGAGGTGCTCATGCCGCTGCGCGTCCCGAACTACACCGATTTCTACTCCAGCCTGCACCATGCCACCAACGTCGGCGCGATGTTCCGCGATCCAAAGAACGCTCTGTTCCCCAACTGGCGACACTTGCCCGTCGCCTATCACGGTCGCGCCTCGTCCATCGTGGTGAGCGGCACGCCCATTCGCCGCCCGCGTGGGCAGATCAAGCGCGACGACGCACAGCCCAGGCTGGAGCCGACGCGCGCGCTGGACTTCGAGCTGGAGGTGGCGTTCGTAGTCGGCAAATCCACGCTGCTCGGCCAGCCCATACCGGCAGCAAAAGCAGAAGAGCACATCTTCGGTCTGCTGCTGTTCAACGACTGGTCGGCGCGCGACATCCAGAAGTGGGAGTATCAGCCGCTCGGCCCCTTCCTGGGCAAGAATTTCGGCTCGGCCATCTCGCCGTGGATCGTCACGCTCGAAGCGTTGGAGCCATTTCGCGTCGAGATGCCGGCCCAAGAGCCTGAGCCGCTGCCTTATCTGCGCGTGGCCGGTAAGTGCAGCTTCGACATTAACCTGGAAGTGGACCTCGTCACGCCTGGCGGGGTGGCGATGACAGTGTGCCGCAGCAACTTCCGGCACATGTACTGGTCCATGAGCCAGCAACTGGCCCATCACACCATCAACGGCTGCAACGTCGAAGTCGGCGATCTCTGCGCTTCCGGCACCCTGAGCGGGCCGACGCCGGAGTCATACGGTTCGATGCTCGAGTTGACCTGGAACGGCAGCCGACCTTTGCAACTCCCCGATGGCAGCCAGCGCGCCTTCATCGAGGATGGCGACGCGGTTGTGCTGCGCGGTTGGGCTGTTCGGGATGGCCTGCGCGTCGGCTTCGGCGAGGTGCGCACCACTATTCTGCCTGTCGCCGACTCGGCGTAAGTTCAACCCTGTGATGCAGCTGGGTGCACCGAACTGAAGAGCAGGCGGTGGCCGGCCCAGCGGATCAAGGCCTGCGCAGCGATCATCAGCCACAGGTTGCGCGACGTTGCGTAGAGCAGCCCGCTGGTCAACGCACAGCACGCCAGCACCAGCACGTGCTCCCGATCCTCGAGCACCGAGGATCGTCGCAGCAGCCGAAGCAGCACCCACTCGGCGATGACGAAGGCCAGGCCGACCGCTGCGCCCCACTGGGCATCCTCCAGCAATAGCACGAATGGCGCACGGTAGAAGGCCCAGTGCACCTCGGCATAGGCAGCGTCGCGCATCGTCAACGGCAAGCCCGGCGGAGTGGGCTGACCTGCGGCTGGTGGCTCGGACGCGCGCCCGGCCAGCCACAGCACGATCAGCACGAATCCGGCGGCCAGGCCGGCCGTCGTGCTGCTGCGCACCCAATCGAGCGGCGTGAAGCCGACTAGCGTCGGCGTGCCCTCTACCCCGATCTTGCCCAGCCCCAGCAGGTCCACGCCCAACGCGCCGCTGATCAGCGCCAGGAACGGCCACCCGATGCAATACAGGAAGATCGCGACTTCGGTGAGCAGCCCACCCAACTCTGACTCGGCCAGCGCCTGGCGCCGCCAGCCGCCGCCGATGTGGTGGATGTAGGCGGTGGCTGCCAGTCCGATTCCTACCGAGCCGGCTACCCACAGGAGCAGTTGCAGTTCGGGGCCCATGGGGTGTCTCAGGGGCGTTCCGGCGTCGGCACGTGCGACAAAATCGCTTCCACCGTCGTGTGCGGCAGGCCGTGCTGAGCGCACTTGAGCGATGCAGCGGTCGTGGCAAAGCGGGTGAGGCGTTCGAGCGGCCAGCCGGACAGCAACCCGTACATCGCCGCCGCGGAGTAGACCGCGCCGGCCCCCTGTGTATCCACGATGCTCACCTGGGGAGCGGGCACTTCGATTGCGCCGGATTGATCCACAACCAGTGAGCCGTGTTTGCCGCGGGTGACGAACGCTGCCTGCACGCCGAGGTCGCGCAGCGCGGTGGCGATGGCGTATGGGTCTTCCTGGCCGACGTGCACATCGGACATCGGCGATTGCGCATAGGCAGATTGGGCGATCAGGTTGCGGTAGCGATCGGGGTGGAGCAGCGAATACTCAACGTTCAGGAACACTGGCACGCCATGGGCGTTGGCGAAGGCGACTGCCTTTTCGGCCGCCACGCCCACGTACCAGTCCACATAGAGCATGGCTGCGCCGGCGATCGGCCCCAAGTCGGCTTCGTCCAGGCTTCCCCACACCTGAGGGGCGTCTTCCACGAAAAAAGTGCGCGTGCCGGTGCGGTCGGAGATGTCCACCTCGTGCGGCGTGCGCAGGTCGCGCCGCAAGGCGATGTGCGCATGCACATTCATCTCGGCCAGCTCGCGAAGGGTCTGGCGGCCCAGATCGTCGGCGCCCAGGGCGTTGCCGATCAGATGCGCTTCGACCCCCCATCGCGCCAGCATTTGGGCGACCATGGCGCAATCGGCGCCGATGAATGGCCGCTTGGCGGTGACGTAGGCGCCGGTGTTGGCAGCCGGATAGCGATCCACCAGGAACACCACGCCGGGGTTGACGTAGCCGAAGCAGGCGATGCGAGGTGGGGATGGCATGGTTGCAAACGCGAAGGGCGCACGCGCGTGCGCCCTTCTTTTGTGATGGCCTCCACAGGGCTCGAACCTGTGACCTCACGGATGTGAACCGTGCGCTCTGACCAACTGAGCTAGGAGGCCGGACGGCGCCTTAAATTATACATGCGCCCCGCGCAAACAGCGCGGCGAGAGTGCGTTCACGCACGGGGGCATTTTCTTGTAGGGGCAGGCCTGTGTGCCTGCCTGCGTTTGGCGCGTATGGGCGGGCGTCCACACAGGGCCGCCCCTACATCACACCCCACTGCCCGTTGTAGCGCAACTAGGGCAGCGACAACCTTCCCGCAGGTCTTGGCTAGACTCAAGCAAGCAACCTGCGGGAGTTCTTGCCTCTATTCGTGAACGCACCCGCGCGGTGAGGGAGTGCCTTAACCTCCTGCAGGTTTGTGCTAGCGGATGAGGCTCCGATACACCTCGACTGTCTGGTCGGCGATGCAGCGCATGGTGAAATATCGCAATACTCGATCTCGTCCACGCCGGCCCATCTCCTCGCGCAGGCGCGGCCGGGCCATCAGCGCCATCAGGTGTTCTGCCAGTGCAACGTGATCTTCTTCGTCGAAGGTCAGCCCGGCATCGCCGACGACGTTTGGCGCTTCGCCGCAGCGAGAAGCGATCACTGGCACGCCACAAGCCATCGCCTCAATCAACACTCGCCCGAATTGTTCCTTCCAGTTGGGCAGGGTGCGCGAAGGCAGCACGAAAGCGTCGAGCGCGCGATAGAACTCTGGCATGCGCGTGGATGGAATCGGCGGTTGAAACGACACCCGTCCGGCCACCTCTAGCCGTCGCGCCAACGCGTCCAGGTTGTTGGCTTCGCTCCCTGCGCCGACGATCACCAGTCGCGTCGAGTTCGGCAATTGGGCCAGGGCGCGCAACAGCACGTCCACGCCTTTCTCGCGCACCAGCCGGCCGGCGTATCCGATGACGAACGAATCGCCGGAAGGGTGCCCTGCCGCAGGCGCGAAAGCCGTTTCGTCCACGCCGAACTGGGGGATGACGTGGATTGGCCTGCTGAAGCCCCTGGCCTGCCACACTGCGCGCGCCTCCTGGCTGCCGGCAATGGCCGCATCGGCGCGGCGCAGCACGTCGCGCTCGATCCAGCTAAACGGCGGCGGATAGCGCCGGTTGATGTTCTGCCAGGAGAAGAATAGCACGCGCGGGCGGGTATGTAGCTTGATGGCCGCGCGGATAGCCAACCAGGTGGCCAAGTTATAGGGTTCCTCGTCCACATGCAGCACATTCGGCTGCGTCCGCTTCAGTTCCTGCGCCAGGGTGGGGTAGTGATGGAGGTGAAAATGGCCGCCAAAGCGGAGGGGGATGTCGCGCAGCTCATAGCCTTTGGTGTGAGCGTGTTCCAGGCGCTGGTTGCTCCAGGCCGGCGGAACCAGCGCGATCAGCGCCACATCTGGGTGCGCAGCAATTAGCTCGCATTTGCGCTGGTATGCGCCGACGACCAGCGCCTTTGACAACAATGTCACGCGCATGCGAGGGTGGCTCGCTCGCATGACCACTCGTCGTCCGCCGGCGGTGGCTCGTGATCAGCGTAGGCGTCGTCGGGCAGCGCGCCCTGCCGATAGCGACGTTGGAAATCGTCCACCAGGTCGTGGAACTCGCTCACGCTGTTGCAGGTGACCAGGCGCGCTCGCAGGGCGGCGACATGCGGCAGGCCGTGCATGTACTTCACGGCGTGTTTGCGGAAGAGAATCAGCCCACGCTCATCATAGTAATCCAGCATTGCCTGCAGGTGACGTTTGAGCAGCGCGATTACGTCCTCGACCGTGACCTGGTGGCGATCCTTGCGCTGGAAGATCCACGGGTTGCCGATGGCGGCGCGGCCAATCATCACCCCGTCGCAGCCGGTGTGCGCCTTGATCCGCGCGATGTCGGCCACGGTCTTCACGTCGCCGTTGCCGATGACTGGAATCTTGACCGCTTGCTTTACTTCGGCGATGGCGTCCCAATCGGCCATGCCCCTGTAGGCCTGCTCCTTGGTGCGGCCATGCACGGCGATCAGCGCAGCGCCGTTGTCCTCCAGGATGCGGGCCACCTCCAGGTAGTTGCGCGATTTCGCGTCCCAGCCCAGCCGGATCTTGCCGGTGACGGGCACGCGCACCGCTTTGCTCATGCGGTTGAAGATGCGACCGATCTTCTGCGGGTCGCGCAGCAGGCCGGCGCCGGCGCCGCGTCCGCTCACCCCGCTCACCGAGCAGCCCATGTTCAGGTCAATGATGCCCGGGCCGAGCGCCTCGATCTTTTGCGCACAGGCTACGATGCGGTCTTCGTCGCTATCGAAGATTTGAAAGGACAGTTGGGGCTTCTCGGACGGGTGGTAATCGAGCTGGCGCAATGCCGGCGCGGCGCCGCGCAAGATGGCCTCGCACGCCGTGAACTCGGTGTAGCTCATCGCGCTGCCATACTCCCGGCAAATCAACCGGTAGGGCAGGTCGGAAAAGCCGTCCATCGGCGACAGGATCAGGTCGCCGCAGACGGGGATGTCGCGCACGTAGAACGTCGGCTGCATGCAGCTCAATTTTTCCACGGTTGATCTTGCGGCTGCGCCTGGAATGACCAGAGTTACTCTCCAGCGCCGGCCGTCACGAACTCAGCAATGCGCTCAGCACCGAGATCAATCCCACGACGCCGCCGATGAGCATGGCCCAGCCGCACAACCGGATGATGCGCAGGCCGTTCTTTTCGCCCAGCATCCAGATGATGAAGTTGCCGATGCGGTGGCCGGGGGAGACGATTTTCTTCTTGGGCCGCAGCACCACGGCCAGGCCGCACAAGGCGATGAATGTGGTCATCGCCACGCCGAACAGACGAAAGGGATACATTTGCTCTGGGTCCATCTCGCTCATCTCCTCGTTCGGTCAGCCGTGTCGCATCTCGCGCAGCAGCGCCGGCCCGCCGCGCAGCGCCAGCCCCAGCCGGATGAAGCCATCCAGGAGCGGATGAGTGCTGGCGCGATAGTGTTTGCGATAGAACAGCCACATGGCGCGCTGGAATTCGTAGCGCGCCCTGGCGCTGCGGCTGCTGGCTGCGCGTTTAACGTGTTTGACCACCACGGCCGGGTAATACACTACCCGGTAGCCGGCCTGCCTGGCCCGCAGGCACCAGTCCAGGTCTTCGCCATACATGAAGAACTGCTCGTCCAGCAGGCCAATCTTGGCGATCACCCCGGCGCGCAGCATCATGCAGGCGCCCACCACGGCGTCCACGTCGGCCTGGACGTCTTCGTCCAGGAAGGTGAGGTTATAGCGCCCGAAGCGCCGGCTGCGCGGGAAGAGAGCGCTCAGCCCGACCAGCCGGTAGAACGACACCTCCGGGGTGGGGAAGCTGCGCCGGCACGCCTTGTCGAGCGAGCCATCGGGCAACATTAGCTTCGGCCCGACGATCCCCACGTCCGGCTGGCCATCGGCGAAGTCCACCAGCCGGCGCAGGGCGCCCTCTGGCACCACAGTATCGGGGTTCAGTAGCATGGCGTAGCGCGCCTGGGCGCGCTCCGGAAAGCCGAAGTGGTGCAGACCCAGGTTGTTGCCCGCGGAGAAGCCGGCGTTTTGCTCGTTGCGGATGAGGGCGACGTTGGGAAATTCAGCCGCCACCATCTCGGCGCTGCCGTCGGTCGAGGCATTATCCACCACGCACACAGCGAAGGTGAGGCCCGTCTGAGCCTGAAGCGAGTGCAAACAGTCCCGCAGCAGGTCGCGCGTGTTGTAGTTCAGGATGACGATGACCAGGTCGGCTGCCATGCGCGCCCGATTTTAACGGCCTCGCGGGGCGATGTGGTACAACGACACGCGCCGATTGCGCGACCCGCCGCCTACCGCGTCGTAGTAGGGCACGTCCAGCCGAACGACCTCAGCTAACCCGTAGCGCGCCCGCAGCACTTGCAATGCTTCGCCCAGCTCCTCGCCGTCGTCGAGCGCGAAGACCGGCCGACCCTGGGCGTGCAGCGCCTCCACGAAGCGCGCCAATTCATCGGCCGTCCATCCCGCAGGCCGGAAGGCCAGCCGTTGCGCGTGTAACTCGATCGCGCCGCTGTTGAGCGATGCGGCAACCACAGCATCCTCCGGCGTCGCCTGGCGCAACTGATCGAACGAAGCGCGCTGCTCGCGCACCAGGTAACCGAAGGCGTTGAAGCCGCGCGTGGCCGGCATGGCCAGCGTCTCCATCGCCCGCAGCACGAAGCAGAAACTCAGCGTGCACACCAGCCCAACCCGCGCCAGGTCCCAAAGTCGCGGCACAGGTAGCGTGCTTGCTGCCCGATAGGTCAGCCGGATTGCTTCTGTCGCTCCCAGCGCTGCCAGCCAGCTCAGAAAGGGGAAGAGGAACAGAATGTCGCGCAGGCGCAGGTAGGCATATAAGACGTGAAAGCCGAACAAGACAATGAAGACCACAAGCACAACGACCAGCGCTCGCCGGTGGTGACGGGCTGCGGTTACCAGTCCAATCGCCATCAGCGGTGTCAGCAACCCAAACTCGCGATAGTGGTTCAGCTCGCCCAGCGTCCGCCCCAGCGTCTCCGGCAGGCGCACCAGCGAGAAGTGGGTCAGCTCGTCGGAGCCGGTGGCGAGGGGGTTGCCAAAAGCAAGCTGGTGATAGATCAGCGTGGGCATGGCTGCTGATAGCGCTGCCGACGCACAAGCCGCCACCAGCCCCAATCGGCGCGGGGTCAGCGCAATGCCGCACTTGTCCCAGACCAGCGCCAGAGCGATCGCCAGCGCCAGCAGCACCTGGGTGTAACGCAGGTCGAAAGCGATGCCCAGACACAGGCCGCTCAGCACAGCGCGCGCCCAGGCGCCCGGTTGTCGCTCGCTTTTGACCGAAAGCGCCAAACCGACGGCCAGCAGCGTGAAGAGCTGGGCGGCTATGTCGGCCATCGGCATCATCTGCCATTCCACCTGTTGGTAAGAGGTGGCTGTGACCATGACGGTCAGCGCCGCAGTAGCGATGGCCGTTGGTGAAGGCCAGTGCATCGCCACAAGCACAAACCAGCCTGTGGTCAGCAAGACCAGCAGGTTGATGAGCGGTGTGATGAGAAACAAGCCATCCTCGCCAGCCAGCAGATAGGCCAGGGCAGTGAAGATGGCATACCCCGGCGGCCAGACCGTCGCCGACCGGTAGTGTGTGGGATCGGGGATGCGATAGCCCACGTGCACGACGGGATGGAGGGATACATCCAGCCCATAGGCGAGCTGTGCCAGCGGGAAGGAATGGAGCAGCGTGCCGCGCGTCGCCAGGTCTACGCCCATCTGGGCGTAGGCATAGGGGTCGCTGCCGGTGACGCCATACGTCCGCAGCGCCCAGGTTGCCCAGGCCGACCAGGCGATGGATGCTGCGATGAGCAACGCTGCGCTGCGGCGCACAAACATTTGATCTCCGTGCTCCAGGTTCCGTTCGCTATTCTTCGCTGCCTGGCGCCCACCGATGGCCAGCCCATATGCTGACATGACGATCAGTGAGAGGGCTGGCGAGAACACGCCGTTCCATATCCCGGCAGGCCGCACGCCGGCGAAATGCAGCACGGTCACCGCGTAGGTGATGACGAACGGAGTCAGCGCCGGGAAGGGCAGATGGGCGAGTGAAAGGGGCTGCGCTTTTGCCAGCGCCGGCAGCAGGAGTAAACCTGTGATCAGCGCCGGCGCCAGCAGCACGGGCAGGCCGAGGTTGGCGAAGACGATGGCCAGGCCCAGCAGATGGAAGGCCAGCCACGCGGCGATGGTCTGCACTCGCCAGCGGCCCTTTGCGCCAGTCGGCGCGAAGGCCAGCGCGTTCAGGCAATCCTCCGGCAGGCCATCGGTGTGCATGGCCGCGGCGACGCGCGCGGCCAGCGGCGCCAGCGCCAGCAGCGCCGCGATCAACCAGCCGGCGCGCAGGCCCAGCACCGGGTGCGCTATCAAGCGCCCCAGGCCGACCAGGCCGACCAGGCCGGCAGCAATCATCCAGGCAATAGCGACCTCGCGCGGCAGCCGACCGCGTGCCAGCGCAGCGCCCAGCAGACCGCAACCGAGCAGTCCGGCCAGGACGACCAGCCATATGGCCGGGCCGGCCGGCCGCATGCCGGCGGCGAAGTCGAACCAGTAATCGAAGCGCAGGAGGTTATCGAGGCGCATGGATAGCAGGCTTTGCAAGCTCACCCTACAATATACCCATGCCCACCTACGATCTGCTCATCACCGGCTGCGACGTGCTGACTCGTCAGGACGGCAGCTACGTCGTCGTCAACGACCGCGACATCGCCATCGCTGCCAACCGCATCCGCGCCATCGCCCCGGCCGGCCAGATTGACCGCGCCCAGGCGCGCGAGGCGATAGATGCAGCAGGCATGCTGGCCATCCCCGGCCTGATCAATTGCCACACTCACGCGCCGATGGTGCTCTTTCGCGGGCTGGCCGAAGATGTGCCCATCGAGTCATGGTTCAACGATTACATCTGGCCGCTGGAGAGCAACGAGGAGCCGGAGGATATTTACTGGGGCGCCCTGCTGGCCATCGCCGAGATGATCCAGAGCGGCGTGACGACCTTTGCCGATCACTACTTCTTCTGCGATGAGATCGCGGCTGCGGTTGAGGAGAGCGGCGTCCGAGCGAACATCGGCTGGGCGGTGTTCGGGCACGAGGGGATTGAGAAGCTCGATGCGACGTGCGAGTTCGTGAGGCGCTGGCAGGGCGGCGCCGGTGGACGCATCACCACCTGGCTGGCGCCTCACTCCCCGTATTTGTGCGATGGCGACTTCTTGCGCGCGACGGCCGAGCGCGCCAAAGCGCTGGGCGTCGGAATCCACATTCACTGCAGCGAGACGCAGGGCCAGGTGGCCTTGAGCTTGAAGCAGCACGGCGTCACGCCGGCGGTCATGTTGCAGCAGGCCGGCGTGTTCGAGGCGCCGACGCTCCTGGCGCACGGCATCGCGCTAACGCACGATGACATTGCTATGCTCAAAGGCTACGACGTGGCCGTGGCACAGTGCCCCAAGACTTACCTGAAATTGGCGATGGGCACAGCGCCGGTGCGCGCAATGCGCCAGGCCGGCATCGTCGTGGGCATCGGCACCGATGGCGTGGTGAGCAGCAACACGCTGGACGTGCTGGAGCAGATGCGCCTGCTGGCGCTGGATCAAAAGCAGGCGGCCAGGGACTCTACGGTGATGCCGCTGCAGGAGGTGATGGCGATTGCGTTCGAGGGCGGCGCGCGGGCGCTGCGGCTGCCCGAGATCGGCGAACTGGCCGAGGGCAAGCTGGCCGACATCGTCTTGATGCGGCAGGACGGCGCGCATCTGTTTCCGCGCTACAACGCGATTGCCAACCTGGTGTATTCGGCCCGCGCGGGGGACGTGGACACGGTGATCTGCGACGGCAAGCTGCTGATGCGCTACGGCCGGCTGCTGACGATTGACCTGCCGCGCGTCCGGGCCGAGATCACCCGCCGGCTGCGGCGCCTCAACCAGCGCGTGGCCGAGAAGCGCCTGGCCACCTATCCGGTGACACAGGATTAACCTCACAGCTTGTGAAGCATGGGCACTAACTTGTATTTGCGGGCATGCTTCTTCAGCACGTCATCCAGATAGGCTGTCCACTCGTCGGCCCGCTGGTGTTGCAGATAGATCTCCTTTGCGCGACGCAGCCAGTTCACGGCATCATCGTAATGGCCGGCGTCGCCGGCGTTCATGATTCTCTCTGCTTGTTTCTGGCACTGTCGGACGCTCCAATCGGGATAATCGGCGCTGGCAGCCTCGACAACCTGATCAAGATAGTGGCTGTAAGAGTTGCGTTCGACGGCGGCCATGGCTTGCGGCAGCATCCGCTCGTGCAGGTAAATCGCTACTGCCTGGTCGCCCCCCACGGATTTGAGGTGCTTGAGCAAGCGTTCCCGCACCTCAGGCCATCGGTCGCCAGCCAGGCGCTGGACTAGCTTGTAGTCGTTCAATTCATAGCTGGCGAGAAAGGCGGCCTCGGCTCCGTGCAAGGCCAGGGCCATATCGCCCGCCGATTCCGCTTGCTGCACTAACCAGTGGGCCAGCTCCCGGCGCAACCATTGCTCGCCCCGCTTCAGGCCCTGAACGGCAACCTGCATCGCCGCGGCCTGTTGGCCCTGCTTTGCCAAAATCTGCGCCAGTTCGTGGAACTCGTCCGGTTGCGTCAGGTGGGCCTGTGCTTCCTTGATTGCCTCTGCCACCTGGCCGGTGCGGGCCAGCATATTGACATACAGGTTAAGCTGTCCTTCGGCCTCGGCCAGGTATAGATACTCCTGAAGGCGGTTTTGGCGTTCCAGGATGCGCAGCCGCGCCAGGGCCAGCTCATCGGCGAAGTCGGGTGGCTCTCCTTTCCACACTCCCTTGTTTGTAATCTTCCCCCTCAGCACAGCGGTCAGGGACGGATCGTCCCACCACTGCTCAAGAGCAGTCTGCACCACTTCGACCGCAATCAGTTCATCTTCCCACGCCTGGATGGTCCGCAATCGGGCCTTTCGTTCTTCCGGTGATAGATCCTGGCTCAGCAGTGCCTCGGCCAGCAGCACGGCTAGTTTCCGACCGGCTTCGATAAAGACGTCTTCGTTGACCTCACGAATCCAATCGTCCAGCTTCTTGACGCCCTTGACCCACTCCTCGATCACCGTCTCGATGACCTGGGTCGCGGCGTCCGCATCCCCGGCGTCCAACAACTGGCGAGCCAGCTCCAGGTGAGGATTGAGAATGTCGTCTGGATAAATGACGCTGAACTCATCGTCGTACCAATAATCGCCGTAGTCGTAGCGATTGCCGCGAGCGCTGGCCAGTTTGCTGGCGTCGTGGAAGGCCTTGCGCATCGCGCGGCTGATGGCGTTCAGGTTCAAAGAAGTAGGAAGGGCGGCCGGCGTCGGCTGCATCTTCAGTCCCTCCACCTCTTCTTCGATCGTCTCGACTAGCTCTGGATGCTCTTCGGCCATGACCAGCATCAGGCGGCGCAACTGGTCGGCGGTGAGATCGGACAACAACGTCTCCAGGCTTGGCCGGATCTCGATCTGGGAATCGTGCAGCGCTGCCAGGAGCACAGCGACGATGTGCTTGCAAAAGCCACCCCACTCGTAGAGGCAGGTGCAGCTCGCCGATTCAATCTTGCCATCCTGGTTCAAATTGACGCATACCTGATAAGGCTCGTAGCTGCTGCCGGTTACCTGCGCGGTCAACCGATTGCCGCGCAAGACGAGGTCGCTGACCGCACCATCGCGGTAGTAACGCTGGCCGCGGGTAAAACTCTGACCGGTGGTCAGATTGCGAATGTCCTCTTCGGTAAAAGTGAACATTTTGCCCGTTCATCGTAGCACAGAATTGATCCTGTGCACCGGGTTGCATTTTCTTGTGGGGCAGGCCTGCGTGCCTGCCCGCGTTTAGCGCACACGAACGGGCGGCAGCGCAAGAGCTACCCCTGCGGGCGCCCCGCTTTTGCCGATGCACCCCGTGCTACGGCGCCGGCTGCATGTAGTTCTGCACGCCCCAGCCGATTGTGCCGTCGGAAGGATCGCGGAGCTGCCACCAGGTGTAGCCGCCGTTTTCCTGCGGCCCGCCCACGACTTCGTAGATCGTCCCATCAGGCAGGCTGCGAATCTTCTCTGCCGATGTGGAAGGTTCGCGGCGGAAGTTGAGGCCATTGCCGCCCGTGCCCACGATCATTACGCGCACGCCAACGCCAATCGTCCCGGGCTGGCTCACGGTGGCATCGGTCGGCTCCGGGGTTGGCGCCTCGGTCGGTGCGACGTAGGGCGTGGCGGTGGGCGGAATCTCCTCGGTCGGTGTAGGGATGATGATCTGAAAGGTAGCGGTCGGCGCGTTGAAGTTCAGCGCCGGACGATTCTGGTTGACGAACGACGCGGCCAGAAAGCACGCAACGCCGACCAGGGCGAAGCTGACCAGCATGGGAATAATGGCCGGCACGGGCTGGCGAGGATGCTCGCGCGGTTCACGCGGCAAGCGCTTGAAGGGCTTCAAATCCTCCTCCCACTGTATCTGTCGGTCGTCGAAGCCGCCGCGGCGGTCGGGAGTTTTCTGCACAGACATGATCGAAGCGGCTCAGCTATCGGCCTGATACAGACATTCTACTTCGGGCGCCCACAGCGCCTCGATTGCTTCGCGGGGGCGGATCACCCGCCACGCATCGCCCTGCAGCAGCACCTCTGCGGCCCGTGGTCGGGTGTTGTAGTTGCTGGCCATGCTCATGCCGTAAGCGCCGGCGTGGTGAATGACCAGTAAATCGCCGCGTTGCAGCACCGGCAGCAATACGCCCTCGGCCAACACGTCCCCGCTCTCGCACACCGGCCCTACCACCGACACCCTCGACACCTCCGACATCTCCGACACCCTCGACACCAACGACACCCCGTGCACCGCGCCATACAGTGCTGGCCGGATCAGGTCATTCATCCCCGCGTCCACCACGACGTAGTTCACGCCGCCATTGGCCTTGGTGTAGAGCACGCGCGTGAGCAGCACGCCGGCGTCGGCGACGATCGCGCGGCCTGGTTCGAACAACACCTGCACGCCGGCGCGACGGATCGGCGGCCAGACGGCTTCGGCGATGGCTTCGATGGGGGCCTCGGGCTGATCGGGCCGATAGGCCACGCCAAACCCGCCCCCTAAGTTCAACGTGGTGATCGTCGCCCCCAGCTCGCGGCAACGCGTGATCACGTCCAATGCGACTCGGGCAGCGTCCTCATACGGCGCAACCTCGTTCACCATCGAGCCGATGTGGACGTGAATGCCGTTGATGGCGACGCCCGGGTAGTCGTTGCGCCGGGCGACCAGCGCCAGCGCCTGCTCGATCTCGATGCCGAATTTGCTAGTGCCCGTGCCGGTGGCCATGTGGCGGTGCGTGTGAGGGTCCACGTTTGGGTTGATCCGCAGCGCCACCTGCTGCACCCTGCCGCGCGCGCAGGCCAGGTCGCTCAAGGCGTGCAATTCCTGAGGGCTCTCGACGTTGATCCACCCGGCGCCGGCGTCGAGTGCGGCGATCAGCTCGTCCTCGCGTTTGCCGACGCCGGCGAATACCACGTCGGCCGGCGCGGCACCTGCCAGCAGCACGCGGCGTAGCTCGCCGATGCTCACCACATCGAACCCTGCGCCCAGGTTGTGTAGCAGCCTCAACACCGACAGATTGCTGTTGGCCTTGACCGAGTAGCAGATGCGTCCGACGCTGGGGTGGGGGAGGAGTGCGCTGACCAGGCGGGCGTAGTTTTGCTCAATGCGGCCACGGTCGTACACATAGCATGGCGTGCCGACCTGTTGTGCAACCTCGCGCAACGAATAATCAGGAAAGGCGTCCATCGTTCTTGGGGATCATGGCCTGGTCAGGCGCCGGGCAATGGGTTGCCTTTCGCGTCGCTTGGGTTCACACTGATGTGCTATGGAACTCATGCAGTTGATTGTAGCGATGCCGCTGACGGTCTTGGGGTGCGTGCTGGCTGCGGCGGGTGTGGTGTTGACCTGGCGCTCGCTGTCGCATACGGCCGCGGCCACCGTAAGGGCCGTGGAGAAGTCGGAGGAAGGCGAGACCGTCCGTCAAACTGCGCTGCTGCAATTCACCACGCGCGGCGGCCAACTGGTCGAGCTGCGCGTGCCGGCTGCGGCTGATCAATATGCGGCGGGCGAACAGGTGACCGTGCTCTACGACCCGGACTATCCGCAGATCGCACAGGTGGCTTCTCCGGTGCGGCTGTGGGTGGTGCCGGCGGCGCTGGCGCTGGTCGGCCTGGCCATCGGGCTGGTCGGGTTCACCCAGCTCTCGGCGGCCGTGCGATGAACCGGTCGTGCTCAATACGTCGGCACGCGCGGATCAATCTCACGCGCCCAGGCCAGGATGCCGCCCTTGACGTTCTTCACCTTCCGGAAGCCCACGTCGTTGATGAGGAACTTCACCACCTCTGCGCTGCGCGCGCCGCTGCGGCAGTGCACCAGGATTTCATCGGCCTGGCTCAACTCGTGCAGGTGGTTGTGGATTTCGCCCTTGGGGATCAGCCGCGCTGCATCCAGGTGTGCGATCTGCCACTCGTATGGCTCGCGCACGTCAATCAGGATGGTGTTGGTCTTCTCCAGCCCGGCTTCGATGCGTTGCTTTAGCTCCTTCACCGTGATTTCGGGCACACCGTGACTTTCTTCGTGGGCCGCGCCGTTGCGCGCGGGCACACCGCAGAAGGCGTCGTAATCAATCAGTTCGCGCACGGTGGGATGCTCGCCGCAGATTGGGCAGGCAGGGTCTTTGCGCAGCTTCAGCTCGCGGAAGCGCATCTCCAGAGCGTCGTATAGCAGTAGGCGCCCGATCAACGGTTCGCCGATGCCGGTGATCAGTTTGATCGCTTCGGTTGCCTGGATTACGCCGATCACGCCAGGCAACACGCCTAGCACGCCGCCTTCGGCGCAAGAAGGCACCAGGCCCGGTGGCGGTGGCTCCGGGTAAAGGCAGCGATAGCACGGGCCTTCTTTGGCGTAGAAGACCGAGGCCTGGCCCTCGAACCGAAAGATGCTGCCGTAGACGTTTGGCTTGCCCAGCAACACGCAGGCATCGTTCACCAAGTAGCGGGTGGGGAAGTTATCCGTGCCGTCCACGATCACGTCGTAATCGGCAAAGATGCGCAGCGCGTTCGCGCTCGTCAGCGGCTCCTCGTAGCCGGTCACCTCGACGAACGGATTGATGTCTTTGATGCGCTGGGTTGCGCTCTGCAGCTTGGGTTTGCCGACGGTGCTCTGGCCGTGGATGATTTGTCGTTGCAGGTTCGATTCGTCCACCACGTCGAAGTCCACGATGCCGAGATGGCCGACGCCGGCAGCGGCGAGGTACATGGCGGCCGGCGCGCCCAGGCCGCCCGCGCCCACCAGCAGCACGCTGGCCTGTTTGAGTTTCTTCTGCCCGCTCATGGCGATCTCGGGCAGGATCAGGTGGCGCGAGTAGCGGCGAATCTCGGCATGCGATAGCGCGCCGTCCGGCTCGGAGAGGTGGGTAACCGGATTCTGGTTGATGCCACCGGCCACGCTTGGCACGATGCTTAGCGTTGCGCCATCCGGCACCAGCGTATCTGCGCCTTGCAGGTATCGCACGTCCTCGTCGCCTAGGTAGACGTTCACAAACGAGCGCAACTTGCCTTCTTCGTTGAAGAGGTGCTTCTTCAAATCGGGATACGTCGCGCTCAGCGACGTCAACACCTCTGCCACGGTGCCGGCGTCGCTGGCAATCTCCTTCGACCCACCTACATACGGCCGCAGCGGGGTGGGGATGCGAATCGTGATTGACATGCGCCTAAGGATACCTGATTTCGCGCCCGGGCGCCGGGCAAACGCCATGGATAATCCTGGGCCGTGCGCTATGACTTCTCCGCCATCGAGGCACACATCGAGCAGCTCATTGCTACCACGCCGTTGAACGGAGCCAGCTTGTTGGTTGCCCATCGCGACCAGGTGATCTATCGACGCGCGTTCGGCGCCTACGCGCTGGATGCGCAAATCGGGATTGCCTCGGCAAGCAAATGGATTGCCGGCGCGGTGATTGCCTCGCTGATCGGCGATGGCGCATTGCATCTGGACGAACGCGCCTCCGATTACCTGATGAGCTGCAACGGCGACAAGACAGACATCACCCTGCGGCAGTTGCTCGCCCACACATCGGGCCTGCCGCACGGGGAGTCACCCTGCGCGGGGCGCGCTCTGCCGACCCTGGCGATGTGCGCCGATGAAATCGCCCATCACCCGCTGGCCGCGCAACCTGGATCGGTCTTCGCCTATGGCGAGAGTGCCTTTCAGGTGGCCGGACGCGTAGCCGAGGTCGCGACCGGCCGACCGTGGCAAGAGCTATTCCGCGAGCGCCTCGCCGCGCCGCTGCGCATGCGGATGAGCGACTATGGCGGCCGTGATGGTCGCGGCCTGCGCGTTGGCAGCGGCATGCGTTCCACCTTGCGCGACTACGGCAATTTCGTGCGCATGATTGCCAATGGCGGCATGTTCGATGGCGCGCGCGTCCTGGCGCCGGAGATCGTTGCCCTGATGCACGAGGATCATACTTTCGGCGCGCCGGTGGCCTACTCGCCAAACCTCTTCCCTGGCCCTGGCTATGGACTGGGCGTGTGGCGCGATTTGGCCGATGCCCGGGGCCGCGTCGTGCAGGTTAGCAGCCCAGGTGCGAGCGGATTTACGCCCTGGGTGGACTTTCGGCGCGGGTTGGCGTGCGTCTTCCTCGTGCGCGATTCGTACCGGCGCATGGCTGAGCCGGTGCATGCTCTGCAACGACTGGTGCGCGAAGTGGTGGATGCAGGCGAGCGCGCCTGAGCATGGTGCGCCATGCGCTCAATCAACCAGCCGGATCTCTTCTTCCTCGAATGCGTCGCGCTCGTGCCGCAACAGCCACGATCGGGCGTTCGTCGCTTTGCCATCGCACACCGAGACGATGACGTAGGAAATGCCCGGCCAGGCCTGGCTGCGATCCATCTCGGACGGTTGGGACGGATGATCGGGGTGGGAGTGAAAGACGCCCACGATGTCCCACCCGCGTTTGCTCGCTGCGCGGTCGGCGCGCACGTATTCGTCGGGGGAGATCAGGTAGCGGTTGTGCTGGCTTTCGCGCTCGTTGACGGCTTCCCAGGCGTTTGCGACGAGGACAACATCGTGCACGAGCCTGGTGCGCGGGTCAGTTGGATGGTCGGTCTCGCCGACCAGGATGCCGCAGGCCTCGTAAGGATAGCCGGCCTCCAGGTGCCTGGTCATCTTTTCGAACAACGGCTTGGGGATGGTGAGCATGGCGTTTCGTCTGCGAGTTACCAGAATCGTTCGCTGGTGTATTTGTAGCCGGCATCGGCCAGCACCGTGACGATCACTCCTTCTTTCAACCGCTCGGCGACGCTGAGGGCGCCGGCCACCGCCCCACCTGCAGATGGGCTGACGAACAGGCCCTCTTCCCGTGCCAGTTGGCGCGCCACATATTGCGCTTCCTCGGTGGTGATCTCGATGTTCTCGTCGGCCAACGCTGGATCGTAGATTTTGGGCATGATTGCAGTCGGCATGTGCTTCCAACCCTCGATCGCGTTCAGCGGCGAGTCCGGTTGGAGCGAGACCAGCCGGATGTGTGGATTCAGCTCGCGCAAGCGACGGCCGGTGCCGACAAACGTACCGCCGGTGCCCAGGGCGGTCACGAAATGGGTGATTCGCCCTGAGGTCTGCCGCCAGATCTCTTCCGCGGTGGTGTGATAGTGCGCCAGCCAGTTCGCCTCGTTGTCGTACTGGTTGGCGTAGAAGAACTCATCGGGCGCCTGGGCGTAAATCTGGCGCGCTTTCTCGATCGCTCCATCGCTGCCGGCCATCGGGTCAGTGAAGATCATCTCGGCACCGTATGCGTTGAGGATCACCTTGCGCTCGGGGGTGACGCTGGCTGGGATGACCAGGCGGACGCGATAGCCCAACGCCGCGCCGATCATGGCATAGGCTATGCCCATGTTGCCGCTGGTGGCGTCTAGCAGCGTCTTGCCCTTCGTCAGACGACCATCCTGAATCGCCGTGCGGATGATGTTCCAAGCGGCGCGATCCTTGACCGAGCCGCTTGGGTTGAACCACTCCGCTTTGGCGTAAACCTCGACCGGCGCAACGTGCGCGGCGATGCGCCTGAGTGGGATCAAGGGCGTATTGCCGACCAGATCGGTCAGTGAAGCTCCGAGCGAAGCGCCCATATCAGTATCGGTCAATCGGAGCTGGATGAATCGGACTGAGCCGTTGCATGCACTGCATGGCCCTCCAGCAGATGGCGCATGAGTAGCCTGAGGGCGGCATCGGCGGTGGCCCATTTGTTGCCGCTGCGGTCGTGCGGCCAGGTGTTTTGCTCGGTAAATTCGCCCAGCGGCGAGCTGATGCCGATATAGGTGAGGCCAACGGGTTTAGATGCTGTGCCGCCCTCTGGGCCGGCGATGCCGGTCGCGCTCACGCCGACATTCACGTCGAGCGCTCGGCGCACGCCACGCGCCATCTCCAGCGCGCATTGCTCGCTGACTGCGCCGTGTTGACGAAGCGTGTCCTCGCCGACGCCGAGTGAGCGACGCTTGACCTCGTTGCTGTAGGAGATCACGCCGCCGGCGAAATAGGCCGAGCTGCCCGGTCGGTCGGTGATGATGTGACCGATCAGACCGCCGGTGCACGATTCGGCTGTGCCAAGCGTCCATCCGCGGCGCGTCAGCTCGCGGGCAGTCGCCTCGTTGGCAAAGCGCCGCCAGTGCGTCCTCAGTTCGTCTTGCATGTATGCGACGGCGCCGCGTGCGCTGGCAGCCTCGTTCGGCGGCAGTGCGTGCGACAGCGCCTCGAATTCGTCTTCGTCCAGGATGATCATCGTGCCGCCTGGATCCATCCAGATATCCAGGGCCAGGTCATCCCACTCGATGTCGTCATCGGTGATGCGTGCCGGCCGCGCCACGTCGGCATACCAGCCTTTCAGCTCGCCGTTGCGGTGGTGGATTTGGAACAGGTTGTACCAGCGGTCGGCATAGAACGTCTCGATGAAAATGTCGCCCTGTTCCAGCGTCACGTAGGGGAGCGTTCGGGTTGGCAACGTCCAGATGGCACGCAGGGTAATGCGTTCGCCATCGCGCGAAATGAGTTCGCCATCGTAGCTCACTCTGCGCTCGCCTCGATGGTCGCATTTGTGCACGCGCATGCATGCGCGATTATACTGGCCGCAGTAAAAGCGATTCTACGGGGTGCGTTCACGAATAGGGGCAAAAACCTCCCGCAGGTTGCTCGCCCAAGTCGTGACAGCCAGCAAAAAACCTGC
>JAIMBB010000006.1 GCA_023511655.1 Anaerolineae bacterium | reverse complement strand
TCTCCACGCGTTGAAGTTCGATGTCTGCCATACCGGGGATTCAGGGATCGGGGCGGGGATCAGGGCGGGTTCACCTCCGACTCCTGAACCCCGGCCCCCGTTCCCGCCTTACTTCCGCAACGCTCCGAACGTCACGCCGCGCAGCAGATAGTCGCGCAGGGCGAATGTGACGATGATGACCGGGATGAGGAAGCCGAGGGTGCCGGCGGCGATGGCCGACCACTCGATGCCGCCGGTGCCGAGCACGGTCGGGATGCTGGGCGGCGCCGTGCGGGCGCGCTCGCTCGTCAGCATCAGCGCAAAGGCATACTCGTTCCAGGCGAAGATCAGGCAGAAGACGAACGTGGCGGCGATGCCGGTGATGGCCTGCGGCAGCACCACCTTGCGAAACGCTTGCAGGCGGCTGTAGCCATCCACCAGCGCCGCTTCCTCGTATTCCCTCGGGATCTCGTCAATGAAGCCTTTGAGCAACCACACGGCGAACGAGAGGTTGAACACCGTGTAGAGCAGAATCAGGCCCAGGTGCGTGTCGTAGAGCCGGAGCTGCTGATACATCAGGAAGATGGGGATGGTGACGACCACCGGCGGCAGCATGCGCGTGCTCAGGATGAAGAAGAGCAGGTCGCCCTTGCCCGGCACGTTGAACCGGCTGAACGCATACGCCGCCAGCACGCCCAACAACACCGACAGCACGGTCGAAGCGCTGGCGACGATGACCGAGTTCAAAAGGCGCTGGCCATACTGGCTCGGGCCGGTGATGCGCTGGCCGCGCTCGGCCATGATGCGCTCGGCGAAGTTCAGGTCGGTGCGCTGCTTGTATTCTTCGGCCATGCCGGGCGGCAGCAGCACCCGTTTGGTCAGCAGGCTGATGAAGCCCTCGATGGTCGGTTCGAAGATCACCTTGGGAGGGATGGCGACCACGTCGGGGCGCGACTTGAAGGCAGCGGTCACCATCCAGAACACCGGGATCAGGCTGACCACGGCGTAGAACAGGATGACGGCGATGCGCAGGGCGCGCGCAATCTGGTAGCGCGTGCCCACCTTGTCCACGCGCGTGGCGTAATTGATCTGAGCGCTGGTTGTCGAAATGGCCATAGCTTTCGGTTGTTAATCATCAGGTAGCCAGTTGCCGGTCGCTCAGGCAGCCGGCCGCCGGCATGGGTGGGGAGGATAGGCGATGATGGCTCATTCTCCCCGGATGCGATTCAGCGAGCGAACGTACAGGTTGCTGACGGCGATGACGATGACGAGGATGATGTAGGCCAGGGCGCTGGATTCGCCGGTGGTGAAGCGTGTGAAGGCGGCACGATACAGGTGCACGGCGATCAGCTCGGTGGCGTCGCCCGGCCCGCCACCCGTCAACCCCATGACCAGGTCGAAGGTTTTGAAGGCCTCGATGGTTCGGAACAAGATCGCGATCAGCAACAGCGGCGCGACTTGCGGCAGTGTGATGCGCCAGAACTGAAACCATGGGCTGGCGCGGTCAATCGCCGCGGCCTCATACAAATAGTCGGGGATGGCTTTCAGCCCGGACAGGCACAATAGCATGACGAACGGGCTCCACATCCACACATCCACGATGATCACCGCCCACAAGGCGCGGCTGGCTTCGCCCAGCCAGTCCGGGCCGGAATTCGGCACGCTGTAGCCGATCAGGTAGTTGAAGATGCCGAAGGCCGGGTTGTAGATCAGCTTCCAGAACAGCCCGATGACCACCGGCGACATCATGATCGGGATCAGGATGAGGGTGGTGATCAGGCCGTTGCCCTTGAACCGTTCGCGCAAGAACATCGCCAGGCCGAAGCCGACGATGGCCTGCAGCGCAACCGAAGTCACCACGTAGCGGCCGGTCAGCGCGAAATACTGCCAGATGCGCGGGTCGTTGAGCAGTTTGTTGTAGTTTTGCAACCCGATCCACGCCGGGGGGACATCGGGTTTGATCACCGAGAATTCGGTGAAGCTGAGATACAGGCTGTAGAACAGCGGGAAGATGTTCCACAGCACGAGCAAGATGATCGTCGGTGCGATGAACAGCACCTGGATCTGGACGTCGGTCAGCGAACGACGGCGCTGCGGACGTGCAATTCGAGCCTGGGTCAGTTGCATATCGTGAGGAGAAACCAGGTTCCACCTAAGGGGAACCTGGTTTCTCGCAAAAGGCAATCTCTCGCCGGCGCTACTTGAGGTAGCCGGCCTTCTTGAGGATCTCGGTGTGTTCGCGCGCGATGTTGTCGAGCGCTTCCTTGGCTGTGCCCTTACCTTCGACGATGTACTTGCTCAGTTCGCGCTGCGACACCACGAGCAAGTCGCCGAACTCCGGAATGT
The DNA here is from genome assembly GCA_023511655.1 of Anaerolineae bacterium. Lineage (GTDB taxonomy): Bacteria > Chloroflexota > Anaerolineae > J036 > Brachytrichaceae > JAAFGM01. The sequence goes on along the minus strand of JAIMBB010000006.1, from coordinate 49,697 downwards.
TCCAGAAGTCCTTGACGAAGTTCATCGTTTCGGCGAAGGCCGGGTTGTAGGGCGTGGCCTTCTTGAACGTGTCGGAGTTCAGCACTTCGATGTTGCAGGTGTAGCCGCCCAGGGCTGCCCACTTCTCCTGCGCCGGTTTGCTGGCGAACCATTCGATGAAGTCCTTGGCCGCCTGCTGACGCTCCGGGCTGATGTAGGCGTTCACGCTGATGCCCTGGCCGCCGAGCGAGGCGAATTGCGCGCCGCCTGGGCCGGCCGGCGTGGAGAAGAACCCGACCTTGTCGTAGAAGTTCGGGTTGGTCTGCGCGTTCACCAGCGCGGGGAAGAAAGCGAAGTAGTTGGTGATCATCACCGCCTGGCCGCTGATGAAGGCGTCGTTCATCTCCTGGAAGAAGGCGTTGCTCAGGCCGGGGGGCATGAACTTGGTGTATAGCTCGCGGTACAGCTCCAGGGACTTGGCCGCGTCCTCGGTGTTCAACACGCCCTCGACTTCGAACTTGTCGTTCTTCCAATCGGCGCCGAAGTTGAAGATGAAGTTCTGGGCGCCCATGGTGATCGCGTCGTAGTCCTTCTGGGTGTAGATCGCGATGCCGTACAGGTTCTTGTCTGGCCGGGTGAAGAACTCGGCGATGTCGCGCAACTGCAACAGGTCCTTCGGCACGTCCAGGTCATAGCCATACTTGGCCTTGAAGGCTTCTTTCTCCGCCGGATCCTCGAACAGGTCCTTGCGATACGCCCAGCCCAGCGCGTCGCCCTCGGTGGGGAAGGCCCAATACTTGCCGTCGTAGGTGCCGTAGTAGAGCAGGGTGGCCGGCGTGACCGTCTTGTCCAGCCCTTTCTCCTTCATGAAGTCGGTCAGGTCGAGGTAGTGGCCCTGAGTCGCGGCCTGGCCCAGCCACTGGCTGTCGCCGACGACCATGTCGTAGCCGGTGCCCTTGGCCGCCCATTCGGCGGTCACCTTGTTGTAGTAGGTGCCCCAGGGTTCCTGAACGACGTTGACCTTGATGCCCTTCTCCTTGGCGTAGTCGTTGGCCAGCTCCTGCAGGTAGTTGGCCGGGTCCCATTCCGCCCACCAGATGGTGAGTTCCGACACGCCGGCCGGCGCGGCCGGAGCTGCGGGCGCTTGTTCGGCGGGAGCGGCAGGCGCTGCTGGCGCTGCGGGAGCAGCAGGTGCGGCACACCCCGCTATCAGAGCGGCGGCGAGACCGAGCGAAAGTAAACCTAACTTCCTGGTCATAGTCCGTTTCTCCTTTTGTATCGGTTGTATCGAGTGGTCAAACGATTTCGAGCCCATGAAGAGCTGACTAAGAACGTTTTTAGCACAACCGCCGCAATTAGCAAATGTTCATTTTCCCAACCTGGCGAAGGTGGGCTTGAGCGCCGGGTAGAGGTCGCGGAAGCGGGCATAGGCTTCGGCGTATTGCCGGCGCACGGCCGGGTCGCTGCTGGGGGATGTGCGCGCGGTGACGCGGATGACGGCGTCGCACGCTTCGCGCGTGTCGCGCCACAAGCCGATGCCCACGCCGGCCAGCAGGGCCACGCCGAACGCCCCGCCCTCGGTCGAATTCACCAGCGCAATGTCGGCCTCGAAGATGTCGGCCAGCATCTGTCGCCAGATGGCGCTGCGCGCGCCGCCGCCGGCCGCGCGCACTTCGTTCACGTGCAGCCCCAGCTCGCGCATCAGCTCGATCGAATCGCGCAGGCCGAAGCTGATGCCCTCCACCACGGCGCGGGCCAGGTGTGCTTGCGTATGGCGCAGGGTGAGGCCGACGAACGCGCCGCGGGCGAGCGGGTCGCGATGCGGCGTGCGCTCGCCGGTGAGGTAGGGCAAGAACGCCAGGCCCTCCGCGCCGATGGGGATCGTCGCGGCGTCGGCCAGCAAAACATCGTAGGCGTCGTTGTTGCCAGCAGTGGATACCAGATTGGGGTGTCCGCTAGCGACCACGTCGCGGTGCCAGCGCAGGCTGCCGCCGGCGGAGAGCATCACTCCCATGAAGAACCACGTCTCGGGCACAGCGTGGCAGAACACCTCGATGGCTGTATCGCGCATCGGCGGATAGTGCTCGATGGAAGCGAACACCACGCCGGATGTGCCCAGCGTAACGTTGACGATGCCCTCGCGCACCGAGCCCAGGCCCACGGCTGCGGCCGGTTGATCGCCGCTGCCGCCGACGATGGGCGTGCCGGCGGCCAGGCCGGTCTCTTGCGCCGCGGCCTGGCTGACGCGCGCCGTGGGCACGTGCGACTCGGCGCACAGCGGCAGCCACTCGCGCGGGATGTCTAGCAGGCCCAGCATCTCGTCCGACCAGGTTCGCCGGCGCACGTCCAATAGCGCCATGCCGGTGGCGTCGCCCACCTCGGTGGCGAACTCCCCACTCAGCTTGTAGCGGATGTAGTCCTTGGGCAGCAAGATGTGCGCGATGCGCTCGTAGGTGTGCGGCTCGTTTTCGCGCACCCACAGGATCTTTGGCGCGGTGTAGCTGGGGTTAGGGATGTTAGCGATCAGCTCGCGCATGCGGGCCGGGCTGCCGGCGCGCCGCATCATCTCCTCGCATTGAGCAGCGGTGCGCTGGTCGTTCCACAGGATCGCCGGGCGCAACACGTTGCCGGCGCGATCCAGCAGCGTCAACCCGTGCATCTGGCCGCTCAGGCCGATGCCGCGCACGTCGGCGCCGGAGGCGCCGGCTTTGGTCAACACCTGGCGGATCGCTTCGATGGTGCCGCGCCACCAATCCGCCGGGTCTTGCTCGCTCCACAGCGGCCTGGGCGTGCTGAGCGGGTACTCGACGGTGGCGCTGGCCAGCGTTTCGCCGGCCTCATTGATCAACAATGCTTTGACGGCGGTTGTGCCGAGGTCAATGCCAAGCAACGTCATGGTGTGTCACTCCGTGTCGCGAAAGAATGCCTCCCAGGGTATATCCACCGGCGCGCCGTTGCAAACGATGTCAATCACCCTCAGCATGAGCGGGAGCCGGCCGGCGTCCAGCGCGCCGGTGCGTATCATGGCGTGGACGGTGTCGCCGATGGCTTCGGCCAGCATGGCGCCCTCGACCGATTCGTTGGGCATGTGCTCGGCTTTGGCGCGCGCGTAGGGCATGCCCAGCCCCAACAGCCGGCCCATGCGACTGTTGCGCCCGCCCTGGCACGTCACATATAAGTCGCCTGCGCCAGGCAGGGTGTAGACCGATTCGACCCGCCCGCCCATCAGCCGAACCAGGTAGGCCGTCTCGTAGAGCCCCTGGGCGAAGATGGCAGCCGCCAGGTTGTGCATGTGCGCGCCGTTGCTGGCGATGCCCTCCTGCTCCAGCAGGCCGATCACCAGCCCAACCGCCAGCGCGTAGAGGTTCTTCAGCGCCACGCACACCTCGACGCCCGTCAGGTCGGTGCTGGTCCACACGTGATAGTAAGGACCGCGCAGCGCCTGGGCCAGCGTGCGCAGCGCAACCGGATCGCGCCCGCTGAGCACCACACTGCTGTGCCGGCGGGCGGCCAGCTCGCCGGCGATGCACGGCCCACCGATGGCCATCACGTTGATTGCCTGCCCGCCCGGCAGGCGCGAGCCAAAGAACTCCGGCAGGACGCGCAACGCGCTGCCATCGCCATGCAACCCCTTGGTCAACATGACGACCGGCACGTGCGGCGGCAGCAACGGGCCGAGCACGTCCGCCGCCCAAGCCACGCCATGCGAGTTCACGCCCAGCACCACCAGATCGGCGCCGCGAATGGCCTCCCCCAGGCCGGCGATGGGGTGGGGTGTCACGCGGTCGGACACGCGCGACCTCAGGCGTGGGTGCACGCCGGTTTCGTGAATCTCCTCGATGATGTCGCCATCGAGGTGCGTGCCCACCAGGTGCACCTCGTGGCCGTTATCGGCGATCGGCATGGTGAAGGCAGTGCCCATCACGCCGGCGCCCAGCACAACGATTTTCATGGTCGCTTGGTAGAGATGAGGGATGGGTTCGTAGTTATCACCACTTTGGAAGCGCGCCCCTCATGGACGAGCCTGAATCCCTCTTGGGCAGCCTCCAGCGGCAATGCGTGGCTGATCAGCGCCTCCAGCGGCGGGTTGTGTTCGGCGATGAACTGCATGGCCCGGCGCAGGCCGGCCGGCGTAGCCGAGTAGCTGGTGATCAGGTTGATCTCGCGCAGGAAGGCTGGCCAGAAATCCCAGCTTAGCCGGGTGCCGGGCTTGCCGCCGAACAATAGCACTGTGCCGCCATCGCGCGCCGAACGCAGCGCCAGCTCAAAGGTCGCTTGGTTGAGGGCGGTCACGATAACCAGGTCGGCGCCGCGGCCTGCGGAATGCGCCCGGCACAGCGCGGCCACGTCCTGGTCGGCCGGGGTGGCGTCGGTCGCGCCCCAGTCGCCGGCCAGCTCCAGGCGCTCGGCGCGCACATCGCAGGCGATGACGCGCGCGCCCAACGACCGAAGCAGCGGCAAGAACAGGATGCCGATGGCGCCCACGCCGACGATCAAGACCGTATCATCGGCGGCCACCGGCGCCCGATCCAGCGCGCGCAGACAACACGCCAGCGGCTCCATGAAGACGGCGCGCAGGTCGGGCACGTGATCCGGGATCGGCACAACGGTATGCCGGACGTGTAGCGGCGAAAGGCGGATGAACTCGCTGAAGCCCCCTGGCTCGATGTTGGTGCGCTTGAACTGTGGATCCATCGTCTCGCTGCCCCGGCGTGAGTAGTGCGAGTCGGGATCGGGCACGTGATGAGCGAAGGCGATGCGCTGGCCAACCCGCAACCCATGCACGCCGGCGCCGATGTCGGCCACGATCCCCACGCACTCATGCCCCAGTTTCTGCGGCTTGGCGTAGCCCGGGTTATAGACTTTCAGCGCATCGGTGCCGCACACGCCGCAGGCGGTCATGCGCGCGATGATCTCTCCCGGCGCCGGCGCGGGTGGGTCGGCTTCAAAACACGCTACCGTGTCGTCGGCCGTGCAGAGCAAATACTTCATGGCTGCGGCGGAGCGTATTTCTCCTTGGGCGGGATGACGCAGATGAAGCCCAGCGGCTGATCGGGCGGCGCTTTGAACTGGTGAATTTCGTTCGGCGCGATGAACACCGCGTCGCCCACGCCGACGGGATGCCAGGTGTCGCCGAGCAACACCTGCCCACCGCCCTGTACGATGATCACCCCATGGGGGTGCGGATGACTCTCGTAGGACGAATGCCCGCCCGGAGGGATGGTGAAGTAGCGGATGATGAAGTCCTGGGCACCCTCGTCGCGCCCGATCAAGATGCGGCGCACAGCGCCGGGCGCAGCGCCGCCCTCGTACAGGTGCGCCTTGACCGTGGCGTAGTCCCACGTGCCGGCGGGGTTCAGTTGGCGGTGAATGGTTCCCATGCGCGTCTCACTCGTCGCGTGTGAGTTCGGTCAGTCGGTCTATATAGGGCTGGATGGCGGGGAAGAGATGCACGTATACCTCGCCATAGAGCCGATCGTAACGCTCGGCGATTTCCGGGCGCGGATCGAAGCGCCGGCCGGTGCTCGTCATTGCGGCTGCCGCGCTGGGAATATCGGCATACCATCCCGCCGCTGCCGCGGCCAGGATGCCCGCGCCCAGGCAGGTGGCTTCGGACGTGGTCGAGCGCACCACGGGCACCTGGGTGATGTCGGCCATGATCTGACACCACAGGTTGCTCTTGCTGCCGCCGCCCATGGTGATGTATTCGTCCAGGCGGACGCCGGTGGCTTTCATCACCGCGTCGCCGGCCAGCCGCTGCTCATAGGCGATGCCCTCCATGATGGCGCGGTAGAAATGTTCGCGGCCGTGTGCGCCAGTCCAGCCAACTGTGATGCCGGTGGCGGCCGGGTCCCAGTATGGGTTCATCACGTTGTTCCAGTATGGCACCAGCATCAGGCCGTCGCTGCCGGGCGGCAGCTTGGCCGCAGCCGCTTCCAGCACCTCCTCGGCCACCAGCGGCAGGTTCAGGCTGCGCAGATCAAAGGCGAACCTTTCCACGAACCAACTGATGGTGAACACGCCGCCCTTCAGCGCGTGCTCCAGGAAGTAGGCGCCGGGCAACGGCGCGCTCATGGTGCGGAAGGCCAGGTTGCACAGATAGGTTGGGCTGAAAAACCCGCCGATGATGCACGTGCCGAGGTTCAGGTAGGCGCGGTTGGGCGTGGTGATGTTGGCGCCCAGGCCGGCCGATTGGCCATCGCCCAACCCGGCGATCAGGGGCAACCCGGCCGGCAGGCCGGTGGCCGAAGCCGCTTCGGCGCTCACGCGGCCGATCTCGCCGCCAACCGGCACCAGCTCGCATAGCTGATCCTCGCGCAGGCCGCAAGCGTCGAGCACCGCTTGAGACCAGGTGCCGGCCTGCATGTCAATCAGGCCGGTCGGATCGGCGCAGGCCGGGCTGGTGCGGTAGCAGCCGGTCAGGCGATGCACCAGAAAGGCGTGCACGTCCAGGATTTTGTGCGCGCGTTGCAGTATGTCTGGCTCGTGCTGGCGCAGCCACAGCATCTTGGTCATCGAGATGGTGACCGATAGCGGCTTGCCGCTGATGTGGTGCAGGCGCTCTTTGCCGATGCGCCTTTCGACCTCGGTGAGTTGAGGGCGGCTGCGCTCGTCCATCCAGGTGATGGCGTTGCGCAAGGGGCGGCCGGCGCGATCCACCGGAACGAAGGTCTCGCGCTGGTGGGTGATGCACATCGCTTCGGCACGGGCCAGGTCAATCTGGGCACCCAAGTCGCGCAAGGCCTGCGCCAGGCCGGCCCACCAGCTCTCGGCGTCTTGTTCGTACCAGCCGATTTGGGGCGAGCTGAGTTGAAATGAAGCGCGCCCTTCGGCCAGGGCGCGGCCCTGTCTGTCCCAGGCAATGGCCTTGCACGAGGTGGTGCTGCTGTCTACGCCAATGACGAATGCGTTCGACATGGTTCGTTCGCCGGAAGCCCTGAGGTTTGTGGAGAACCCCAGGGCTTGAGCGAGTGTGTCGAGATGGCGTCAGGCCGCCACGCCGTATTGGCGCATGGCCTGCAGGGCCTTCTCGGTCTTCTCTTGAATGGCCTTCAACGTGTCCTCGATGCTTTGCTGCTTGGTGGTCATCTTGCCGTACTCGACGGCGTTCACGTCGTTGGCCAGCGCGGCCCATTGCGGCAGGTGCGGCTCGGTGCCCATGCGGGTTTCGATGGCGCGACGGGTCACTTCGAAGTGGCGCGTGGTACCGGGCACCACTTTGTTGTTCTCCAGCACGCGCGGGTCGGTGTAGTTGCTGGCCCGGATGGGCACGTTGGCCCCTTGCGCGTTGGCGCGCGCGGTCAGGTCGGCGCTGGTGGCCCACTGCAAGAACACCCAGGCTGCGTCGGGGTTGGGAGCATACTTGCTGATGGCCAGGCACGAGCCGCCCTGGTGGCTGATGCCGGGGGTCTCGTCGTAGCCGCATTGCTCGCGGGGCCGCAGTTTCACTTCCTTGGGGCAGTCGGCCGGCTCCACCAGGCCGACGACCTTGCTGCGCGAGGGGTCGTCGAAGCCGGGGAAGAACTCGCCCCACGAGATGAAGATACCGGCTTTGCCCTGGGTGAAGGCGTCGCCCTGGCCGCCCCAGTCCCAGCCGGTCACGCCGGGGTCCATGTAGTTGCCCAGCTCCATCATGTAGCGCATGCCCTCGACGTTCTCCTCGGCGGTGTACATCGGCTTGCCGTCGGCGTCGAAGTGCGCGCCGCCGTGCGACCACATCCAGGCCGTCGCATCGCACTGCAGGGCATAGTGGCCGGACTTCCACTGACCCACCGTGCCCATGATGCCCTGGCCGCTCTTGGCTTCGTGGATGGCCTTGACGACATCCATGTACTCCGGCATGGTGGTCGGCACGCTCAGCTTCAGCTCGTCGAAGATGTCCTTGCGGTACATCATGATGAAGATGGGGATGTCGAACGGCACGCCGATCTTGGTGCCTTTGTAGCTGGCGATGTCGCGCACCAGTTGCGGCAGGAAGTCGTCGAATTTATAGTCGGGATAGGCCAGGTCGGTCTTGGCTAGCAGCTCGTCAACGGGGATCGAATCGTTCACGAAGCGGCCAAGCCAGGCCTGGTCCCAATAATAGATGTCGCTTTGTCCCTTGCCGCCGGTCGCGCCGACCACGGTGTCCTGGATGGTCTTGGCCAGCACCTGATCGAGCGGCACGATCTCCCAGTCCACCTCGATGCCGGTGAGCGGGGTGAACTCTTCCTTCATCAGCTTGCTGATGACCAGGCCAGGGGAGGTGTTTTCGGACACGATCTTGATGCGTGTGCCCTTGAACTTGCCGCCGACTTCCTTCAAGAACTGTTGCTGCGGGGTGAGGCTGCCGCTGCCGGTCGCGGCATCCGCCTTGGGCGCTTCGGGTGCTGCGGGCTGAGCCGGGGCGGCCGGTCGAGCCGGGGCGCAACCGCCCAGGTACCACGCGCTGCTGAACCCGAAGCCGGCCAACGCTGCAGCGCGGATGAACTCGCGGCGACTGATCTTGCCGGCGCGCAGCTTCTCGGCCATCTTGGCCACGTAGAGACGTTGTTGACGATCTTGCTCGTTCATTTCCGTTTCCTCCTCAAGAACATACTCAAACTCAAGGCGTTTCCAGGTAAGTGTGTTGGGGGGATCGAAAGTTTGCTTCTCGGCTTGTTGGTCATCACCTCCGTTTCGAGTTTTGTCTTCCGGACAGGCGGCGCGGCCTGCGCGGTTGTGACCGATGGCAGTGCTATCCCTTCACGGCGCCCATCGTCAGGCCGCGCACCAGGTTGCGCTGCACGATGAGCACGAAGATGAATACCGGCACCATCGCCGTCGTGCTGACGGCGGCCAGCGCGCCCCACTCCGTGCCTGCCGCCGAGACGTCGAAGGTGGAGCCAAACACAGGCACCGTGCGGAACTGCGTGCGCGTGACGGTGAGCGTGAGCAAGAATTCGTTCCACGATGTGATGAAGGCCAGGATGGCCGCCGCCGCCATGCCAGGCAGGGCGTAGTGCCAGATCACCTTGCTGAAGGCCTGCCAGCGGGTGCAGCCATCCACCATGGCCGCTTCGTCCAGGTCGGTGGGGATGTCGTCGAAGAAGCTCTTCAGCAGCAGGGTGGACAGCGGGAGGTTGACCACGACGTGCACGAGCAGCACGCCCAGCAGCGAGTCGTAGAGCACGCTGGTCCCCCGGCCGAAGATCGAGGAGAACACGCGCTGGTCGGCCTGTGTATACAGCCAGAACAGCGGAAACATCGCCACCACCGGCGGCATCATGCGCGTGCTCAGGATCCAGGCGATCACGCTGCTGCGGCGCTGGAAGTGGAAGCGGCTGAGGGCGTAGGCAGCCGGCGTGGCCAGCCCGACGGCGACGATCGTGCTCAGCACACCGATGACGATGCTGTTGAGCAAATAGGGGATCACGTAGTAGTCGCCAGCCGCACCGTTGAACACGATGCCGGTCTTGGCGCCCACGTTCGGGTCCAGCCCCAGCACCACCACTTCGTACCAGTCGAAGATCGGCTCCGATAACAGCACCGGCGGCCACGACATGGTGTAGGTCAGCGGCTTGACCGAGACAAGGAACCAGTAGGCGATGGGCGCAAAAAAGAACAGGGCGATGAAAGCCGCAACGGCCGTTTGTGCGATGCTCTCGCGCCGATGCCGCCTGCGCGCCACGCGCTCGGCTTGCGTCGCCTCGACTTTCCGGGTGACCCCGCTGGCAGGAAGCTGGGTGATCGCCATCTTTCCCTCCTGAGTGATTTCTCAGCTCACAAACTAGAACTTCACCTTGAACGCGCGCATGTAGGCGTTGGTGACGACGATGGCCAGGATCAACACCACGATGCCGATCACCGACACCATGCCCCATTCGATGCTTTTGTGCATGCGGTAGGCATAGTGACTGATCGTCTCGGAGTTGCCGCCGGGGCCTCCGCTGGTCATGATGGCCACGTAGTCGAACAGGCGCAGCAGATCCACGATGCGGAAGAGCACGGCGACGGCCAACACGCCGCGCAGCAGCGGCAGCTTTATCTCCCAGAACAACTGCCAGGGGGTCGCTCCATCCACCACGGCGGCTTCCAGTGGTTCGTGGGGCATGGACTTCAGGCCGGCCAGCACGATGAGCGCGACGAACGGCGTCCACTGCCAGACGTCGGCGATCAACACCGCCAGCAACACGTTGCGCCCCGTGCCGCCGATCAGCGGCTCCGATCGTTCGATGATCCCGAGAGCGTACAGGATGTTGGAGATGATGCCGTAGTCGGCATTTTGCAAGAAGCGGAACATCAGGCCGGCGATCACCGGCGGCACCACCATCGGCAGGATGAACAGCGATTGCCACAACCCGCGCAGCCGCACCCGGCTGCGATCGAACGCCAGCGCGATGGCGATCCCCAGCACCAGTTCCACCACCAGCGCGATGATGCCGTAGGTGGCCGTGATGCGGAACGCCTTCAGAAAATCGCTGTTGGTGAACAGGTTGATCCAGTTGGCCGGGAAGTTCCACTTGAACGCTTTGTCCATCGGGTCGAAGCGTTGGAAGCTGATGATGATGTTGAAGATGAACGGGTATACGCTGTAGATCGCCAACAGGATCACAATCGGCAACAACCATACCCACGGCCTTTCAGGAGACCACCACGGATGTTTGCGCTTGTGCGTGTGAAGCTGGGTCATTTGCTTAACCTCCTCCGATCCGATTCACAACAGCAGGCCGGGCCGCTCCAGCCCGCGTTGCAGGTCGCTTAAAAAGCGCCCGACCTGCGCCCCGTCCACGACGCGGTGGTCGGCGCTCACCGTCAGGGTGGCGATCGGCGCAACGCGCGTCTGGCCCTGGTCATCGGGGACGATGCGCTTCGCCGCACGCCCGACGGCCAGGATGGCGGCCTGCGGCGGATTGACGATGGCCGTGAAGCGATCCACGGCGAACATGCCCAGGTTGGAGAGGGTGAAGGTGCCGCCTTGCACGTCGGCCAGTTGCAGTTGGCCGGCCCGCCCGCGCGCCGACACGTCGTTCAACCGCGCGGCGATCTCCAGCAGGCTCAATCGGTCGGCGTGATGGATCACCGGCACGATTAACCCCTCGTCCACCGCGACTGCCACGCCGATGTTGATGTCGCTCCATTCGATGATCGCTTCGTCTTTGAAGCCGGCGTTAAGCGCCGGATGGCGTTGCAGCGCCCAGGCACAGGTCTTTACCAACAGCGCGGTCAGCGTCATCCTCGGTTGACCCTCGGCTTGTGCCGCGCGCCAGTCCTCGATGATGGCCAGCGCACGGCTCATGTCCACGTCTACGCTCAGGTTGAACTGCGGCGCTTCGCGCACGCTCTGGCTCATGCGCTGGGCAATGGTTCGCCGCATGCCGCTCAGGGGGAGGGTGCGGCGCACGGTTGGCGTGCGCTGCCCTTTCACCTCAGGCGTCTCGACCATAGCCGGCGCTGCGCTGGCTGGCGCTGAGTGGGCTGGCACTGGCCGCTGGGTGCTCGCTTCGCGCTGGGCTGCGGCCGCGCGCGCCACGTCAGATGACTGGACGCGCCCGCCGGGGCCGCTGCCGGCCACATGACTCAAATCCACCCCAAGCTCGTTCGCCATCCGACGCGCTGCAGGCACCGCGGCGACCTTCGCCTGGTCGGCCTGCGGGTGCGCCTTGTGTCGGGCAATGAACGCCTCCACATCCTGTCGGGTGACCTGGCCGTCGCGGCCGGTGCCAGTCACCTGGCTCAGGTCAATTCCATGCTCAGCGGCCAGCTTCTGGGCGATAGGGGTCGCTTTGGGTGGGCGTCCGGCGGGCGCGCTCGCCGGCTGGGACGCGGGTGATGGCGCAGCAGTCGGTTCCCCAGCAGCTGCCAGGTAGGCGATAGGCTGGCCGATCGGCACGCGCGCGCCGGGTTCGGCCAGCACCTGCGCGAGCACGCCATCGGCCGGCGATTCGACCTCCATCGTGATTTTGTCCGTTTCCACTTCCAACACGGCCTCGCCTTTGCTCACTGGGTCGCCCACCTGCTTGAGCCAGCGCGCGATGGTGCCGCTTTCCTGGGCCATCTCAAATTTGGGCATGATGATCGGCACGGCCATCTCGCTCTTCCCACATCAAATTTGCAGGCGCGCCAACCTGCGCGCTGCCTCGGCGATGTCCTCAGTCTGTGGCGTGGCGGCGCGCTCCAACGTCCGGTTGTAGGGGATGGGCACATCGGCGCCGCCCAGCCGCACGATCGGCGCTTCCAGATAGGCGAATGCCTCGCTCTGTGCGATGGCGGCAGCGATCTCCGCTCCGTAGCCACCGATCAGCGGCGCCTCGTGCGCGATCAGCAAGCGGCCGGTTTTCTTCACCGACTGCATGATGGTGTGCAGGTCGTAGGGCTTGAGCGTGCGCAGGTCAATCACTTCGCATTCGATGCCCTCGCCGGCCAGTTGCGCCGCCGCCTCCAGCGCGCGCGGCATAGCGATGCTCGCGCCGACGATGGTGACGTGCCGGCCGGCGCGCCGCACGGCCGCCTTGCCGATGGGCACCACGTAGGGGAGTTCGGGCACGGGGCCCTTGACCCTGTAGAGCAATTTGTGCTCCACGAAGATGATCGGATTTTGGTCAGAGATGGCAGCCAGCAGCAGGCCCTTCATGTCGTAGGGCGTGCTGGGCGCGACGACCTTCAGCCCCGGCACGTTGACGAACCAGGATTCCAGGCTCTCGCTGTGCTGCGCAGCCGCGCCGGTGCCGCTGCCGGCCGGCAGGCGCACCACCATCTGGCAGATCGTGCGCCCGCCGAACATGTAGCGCACCTTGGCCGCTTGCAACACGATCTGCTCCATGGCCAGCGTCACGAAGTCCTGGAACTGGAACTCGGCGATCGGCACCAGGCCGGTCATGCCGGCGCCGAAGGAAACGCCGGCGATGGCGTTTTCGCTGATGGGGGTATCGCGCACGCGCTCCGGGCCGAAGCGGTCATACAGCCCCAGCGTGACGCCGAACGCGCCACCATATTTGCCGATGTCTTCGCCGATCAGGATAACGTTGGGCGCAGCTTCCATGGCTTGGGCCATGGCTTCGCGCAGGGCTTCGCTGCCGGTCAGCTCGCGCTCGCCCGGCGGCGGCTCGCTGCCGGCGTGTTGGGCGAAGGTGCGGGTGAACCAGGTGGGCAACGGGCGAGCGTTGATCGGCGCAGACGTGCGCAGCATGATGCCGCGCATGGCCGGGTCGGTGCGATTGGCCGGCTCTTCGTAGTACACCTCGTTGAGCAACTCCGCGGGGTCCGGCTCCGGCGAGGCGTCGGCAAACGCCACCGCTTCTTCGATGTCCCGGATGGCTCGGTTGCGAATGTCATCAGCCTGGGCGCGGGTGAGGACGCCTTGCTGGATCAGATGGGCCTCGAACCGGATGATGGCGTCGCGCGCCTGCCAGGCCTTCACCTCTTCCTTGGAGCGATACACCTGTTTGTCGCTGCGCGAATGGCCTTTGTAGCGGTAGGTCAACACCTCGACCAGCGAGGGGCCCTGGCCGGCGCGGGCGCGATCCACGGCGGCTTTGGCCGCTTGATAGACGGCCAGCACGTCCATGCCATCCACCTGCACGCCGGGCATCGCATAAGCGGCGGCGCGGTCGGCCACGCGCACGGGAATGGCTTCGCGCGCCGGCATGCTCATGGCGTACTGGTTGTTCTCGCACACGAACACCACCGGCAGTTTCCAGATGGAAGCCAGGTTGAGCGTCTCATGAAAGTTGCCGTTGCTGACGGCGCCGTCGCCGAAGAAGCACATCACCATGCGGCCGGTCTTGAGCAGATGCGCGCTGAGCGCTGCGCCGACCGCGCTGCCCATGCCGCCAGCCACGATGCCGTTTGCGCCGAGGTTGCCCAGCTCGACATCGGCCATGTGCATGCTGCCGCCCAGCCCCCGGCATACGCCGGTGCGCTTGGCCAGCAGCTCGGCCATCATCTCGCGCACGTCCTGGCCTTTGGCGATGGCGTGGCCATGGCCACGATGCGTGCTGGTGATTTGGTCGCCCGGCTCCAGCGCGGCGATGCACCCCACGGCGGTGGCCTCTTCGCCGATATACAGGTGCATGGTGCCATGCACTTTGCCGGCGAAGTATTGCTGCTCGGCCGCTTCTTCGAAGGCTCGAATGAGGTGCATCTCATACAACATCTTCAGCAACCTCTCGAATGGCAATGCTTGCGCGCTGACCGGCGCGTTGGTGTCAACGATTGAGCTGGTCATTGAGAGCGAAAAAGTCTGGTCGGTGCCTGTGTTCAGACGGCTGCGTCAATGGCGCGAAGCACGCCGATGGCCACGGTCTCGTCGGTCACTACGGCGTTGACCAGGCGGCTGCGCAGCGCTCCGAGCACGGGCAGCACCTTGGCCTCACCGCAAGCCACACCCAGTCGAATCGGAATCCGCATCAATGTAGTTGCGTCTACGCTCATCACGCGCCTGCTGATGGGCAAGTCGAGGATGCGCCCTTGGGCATTGAAGGGGATGGCGCATACGTCGCCCACGGCGCCGGCCTGGCGCTGCATCTCGAGCGACTGGCGGGCTTTGAGGAAGCCGGCGCGCACCAATGCCGAGTGTTCCGGCTGCACCGAGCCGATGCCGACCAGGGCGATGTGGGCGCGGCGAATCTGCGCGAAGACTTCGCGGATGCGTTCGTCGCGCATCAGGCCGTCGCGCGTATGCTCATCGCTGGTGAGCAATGGCGCGGGCAGGGTGGCGTAGGTGGCGTTGAAAGCGCGGGCGATGCGGCGGGTGAGGTCGGCGCCATCCATCTCCGGCAGGCGCGTGCCCAGCGACCCGATCATCTGCACGACGTGCATCTGGCTAAGGGGCTGCGGGCGCAGTGCGTCGGCCACGGCCAGCAGCGCGCTGCCCCAGGATACGCCGATGGTCATGCCGTCGGCTACCAGGTCGGCCAGCAAATTGGCCGCCATGGTGCCCACCTTGTGCAACGCATCGGCTTCGACCGGATGAGTGCTCTCCACGACGCGCACGTGCTCCAGTTTGAAGTGCGATTGCAGCTCGCGCTCCAGCGTCATCGAACGCCGCAACGGATGGTGGATGCGGATTTCGACCACGCCCTGGTCGCGCGCCTCGGTCAGCAATCGCGAAATCATGGAGCGCGAGTAGGAGGTTTGTGCAGCGATCTGCGCCTGGTTCAGCCCGCGCACGAAGTACAGCTCGGCGATCTGGGCCAGCATGGCGAGCCGCTCGTCGGAAACATGGTTCATCGTGGCCATGGTTCTTCCGGGTGGCTCGAAAGATAGTGAACGCCGGGCGTTTGTCAAGCAAACGTGAATGGAATTCACAAATGTGAATCAGCTGCCGCGATCCACTCTCCGGACGCTGTGGACACGCTTCGCGTTCGGCGCCCGGCCGGGCGCCCGGCTGGGCGCAGCCGGACTGAATCGTCGAAAATTCGTCGTCGCCCTATACTTCCCGTCCATGCGCATCACCGACGTAGACGCCGTCTGGCTCCACTGCCCCATCCCGCCCGAGCAGCAGCATGTATCCGACTTCGGGCGCATCACCTCGTTCGACATGACCCTGGTCACCTTGGCGACGGACACCGGCCTGACCGGCTATGGCGAAGCGAAAGCCGGCGTGGGCAGCGCAGCCGTGTGCGCCTCGTTGGTCACCTGCGTCCGCGAAGAGCTGCGCCCCCTGCTCGTCGGTCAGGACCCGCGCGAGATCACCCGTTTGTGGGAGCGCATGTACAACGGCCCGCGCGATCACTATGCCCTGGCGCGGGGGCGCGCCTTTCCCATCCTCGGCCGGCGTGGGCTGACCGTCGCCGCCATCAGCGGGGTGGACATGGCGCTGTGGGATGTGCTGGGTAAGTCGCTGGGATGCCCGGTGGTGCAGTTGCTGGGTGGCGCATGCCGTCAGGCGATGCCGGCCTATGCCAGCGGCGGCTGGGCCGACGAAGCCGGCATCGGTCAGCAATTGCTGGGCTACGTGGACAAAGGCTTTCGCGCCGTGAAGATGCGCGTCGGGGTGATGGATGGTCACGTGGATGCCAGCGTGGCCCGCGTGCGCGCTGCGCGGCGCGCGTTGGGGCCGCAGATCAAATTGATGGCCGACGCGCACGGCACCTACAGCGCCGCCGAGGCCAGGCGCTTTTGCGATGGCGTGGCCGACTGCGATTTGTTCTGGTTCGAGGAGCCGGTGAACCCCGACAATCGCGACGCGGCTGCCGAAGTGCGCGCATATGCCACCATGCCCATCGCCGCCGGCGAGAGCGAGTTCACCCGCTTTGACTTTCGCGACCTGATCCAGCATCGCGCGGTGGACGTGCTTCAGCCCGACCTGGCCATCTGCGGCGGCATCACCGAAGGCCGGCGCATCGCCGCGCTGGCCGAAGCCCACCAGCTCGCGCTTGCCCCGCACTTGTGGGGCTCGGCGCTATCCTTCGCTGCCGGTTTGCACTTGGCATTTGCCAGCCCTAGTGCCATCATTCTGGAGTACTCGCTGGGCGCGAATCCGCTGCTGCGCGAATTGCCGGAAGAGCAAGTCGAAGTGCGCGACGGCATGATCGCCGCACCGGTGAAGCCTGGCCTGGGCGTGACGCCGCGGTCGGAGTTTGTCGAGCGTTATGCGGTCCGCAGGTGACCTGCAACTCACGATGCACAGCACGCGCTTCGCGTTGCGCAGTCTGCGTCGCGTAGTCTGCGTTGCGCATATAGGAGCGATCTATGAAAGTTGAACAAATCCATCATGTGACGGTCATCGTGGATGACCTGGACAAGGCGTGCGATTTCTACGAGCAAGTGCTCGGCCTGGAGCCGATCAACATGGTGCCGCTCGACTTTCCGGCTCAGTTCTACAAGATCGGCGAGCGCCAGCAGTTGCATGTGACCGAATGGGAAGACGTGCATTCCTTCCGCGGACACGTATGCCTGCAGGTGGACGAGTTCATGCCGATCTTCCGCAAGGCGAAGGCGCTCAACCTGCTTGATACCGCGCCCTGGGGTAAGACGCGCATGCTGCCCGACGGCGCGATGCAAATGTTCCTGCGCGATCCGTCTGGCAACCTGATCGAGATCTCGTGCAAGCCGGGCACGCCGGTGGATGCCGATGTATTTGCCGATCCGCAGGTCGAGCCGGAGCGCGGCGTGTTCGTCAGCGGACGCAACGACCCGCGCGGCCGGCGGCGGGCGGCCACGTTCGCCGAAGCGGAGGCCGTGAACGCCAGTGCGACGTGAGGTGCCGGCGCGCATGCCCATCTTGCTGTTGGAAACGCTTCATCCGGATGCCGAAGCGCTGCTGGCGCAGCACGATCGAGTCATCCTTGCTGCGGACGAGTCCGCTGCGCTGGATGTCGCGCGCCGGGGAGGTGTGACCGGCATCCTCACGCGTGGCAAGGGCAAGATTTCGGGTGCGCTGATGCAGGCTTGTGGGCCGACGCTCAAAGCTGTCTCGCGCGCCGGCGCCGGCCTGGATACGGTGGACCTGGTTGCGGCCAGGGCGCTCGGTATCGTGGTGATCTTTGCCCCTGGGCTGAATGCACAGACCACCGCCGAGCATGCCATCATGCTGATGCTGATGGCGGCGCGCAGGTCGGCGCTGTTGGACGCCAGCGTCAAGGCTGGCCACTGGGCCATTCGCGACGGTTACCAGGGCATCGAGCTGAACGGCAAGACGCTGGGCGTGATCGGCCTTGGCAACATCGGGTCGCGCGTAGCGCAGATCGGCCAGGCCCTCGGCATGCAGGTGATCTACTGGAGCCGCCATGCGCGCGACGAGCGCTTCACCTATTGTGACCTGGACGATTTGTTACGCGAAGCCGATGTGATCAGCCTGCACGTGGCATTGACCGAGGAGACGCGCGGCATGATCGGCGCGCGCGAGTTGGCGTTGATGAAGCCAGGGGCTATCCTGGTCAATACAGCGCGCGGCGCGCTGATTGACTCGCCCGCTCTGGTCGCGGCGCTGAACGCCGGCCGGCTTGGCGCCTTTGCCGCCGACGTGCTGGCGCAGCAGCCGCCCGCCCCGGATGATCCGTTGCTGCGCTGCGAGCGCGTCACGCTCACGCCCCATGTGGCCGGCTTGACCGACCGCACCTATCGCGAGGTGTGCCTGTTCTGCGCGCGGAACATGCTGGCGGTGATTCAAGGAGAACGACCCGACGCGAAATCGGTCTATCTCGGATGAGTGAGCTTTCGACTCCTCGCCCCTGTTCCTCGCTTTCAACCGGAGGGTGTGGGCTACGGAGTCGGCGGTGGAAAGTCGAGATTGTGGCAAGATCCACACAAATAAAGGAGTTCAACCATGCTCGTTTCAATGCACAACTGGATGCGGGCCGAGCCCGTGGAGACCACCATTCGCCGCCTGGCCAAATATGGCTACGACGCTATCGAGATCAGCTACGACAGTGTCGAGCTGGCACCTGGCGCGCCCGGCACGGCCGCCGTGCGCAAGATGCTCAAGGAGAACAAGGTTAAGTGCTACGGCTCGATCAGCCTGATGTTTGCCGGCCGCGACCTGATTCATGCCGACCCTGCCGTGCGGGCCAGCTCGGTGGATTACCTCAAGAAGTGCGTCACGATGGTGGACGAACTGGGCGGGCGCGTGATGTCCATCGTGCCGAGCGAGGTGGGCAAAGTCAAGCCCATGGCTTCGCCCGAGGAGGAATGGCAGTGGGCGATTGAGGGTCTCAAGGAAGTGCGCGATCACGCCAAGGCGCTCGGCGTCAAGATCGCCATCGAGCCGCTCAACCGCTTCGAGACCAACTTCCTCAACCGCCACGACCAGGCGCTGTTGCTGGCCAAAGCGGTCGGGCCGGACGTCGGCGTTTGCCTGGACGTGTATCACATGAACCAGGAAGAAGCCGATATGTTCAAGGCCATCGAGAACGCCGGCAGGAAGCTCTACGACCTGCACGTGGCCGACAACAACCGCATGGCCTGCGGCATGGGCATGCTCAACTGGCGCAAGCTGTTCCAGACGCTGGAGAAGATCGGTTACAAAGGCTCGCTCACTGTCGAGTTCGTCCCGCCGATTGACCGCACGCCGGCTAACCCTTATAAGAACGCGCTGGCTGCCGCCGATAAGACCCTCACGCCTGAACAGCTCAAGTTCATCGAGGATCACGGCAGCGGCGTGCTGAGCGAAGAGTTCTACTCGTGGCTGGTGGAAGTGTCCATCAAGACGCTGCGCAAATACATGAAGTGAGCCCAATTGCAGTTCGGGTGCGTTGCGTCATTCTTCCTCGATCCCCGTTCCTCACCTGTGGGGGCGTGGTGCGAGGATAGCAGCCGGTCATGTGCACCCACTACTGCGTCGGCGCAGGACAATCGAGCGCTTCGTTCAGGTAGCGCACGCGCTCGTCGCAGGTCAGCTCGCGGTTGAGCAGCGTCCGCGCCCGGCGAATTAACTCTGCTGTGCTCAGCAGGTGAATGCGCGCCGTGCCGTCGGCGCTCACGGTCACGATCCTGTCTGCGCGCGCATCGGCGATGGCCGCCGGCGCGCTGTGACCATACAGATTTACCGGCGCATTTGCCGGTCGCGCTGGCAGCGAGTCGTTATCTGTCCATGCGCCGAGGCTGGCACCCGTGCGCGGGTCGAAGCGCTCCGCGCCGTTTGCGGTCAACGCGCCGATTTCGCCGTTTGCCAGGAAGGCGACCCGGCTGATGACGGCGGTCAGTTGGATCGGGCCGGTGAGCGGCGACCCGGTGGCCAAATCCCATGTGCGCACGGTGCGATCCGCTCCGCCGGTGACCAGGAGCCGGCCGTCGGGCGAGAAGGCGGCATCGTTGACCACGCCGGTATGACCGACCAGCACGGTGATGGTGCGACCGCTGTCCAGGTTCCATACCCGCGCCGTGCGGTCGGTGCTGGCGGTGGCGATCTCTCGGCCGGTGGGCGAAAACGTCGCGCTCGTCACCTGCCCCAGGTGACCGCGGAACGCCGTGATGACCTGGCCGGACACGATCTCCCACAGGCGCACCACGCCGTCTCGGCTGGCGGTGAGCAAGTAGTTGCCGTCGGACGAGAACTGCGCATCGGTCACCGCGGCTGGATGCCTGAACACGCCTTCGTCTCGAAAGGCGACGGACATCGCCCGGCGCAGGGCGTCTTCCGACTGCGGCGTGTGCTGCGTGCTCTCCGCTTCGATCGCGATGAGCAGCGCCAGTTGTGGGTCGCCGGTCAGTTGAGCCAGCGCGATAGCGGATAGCTCGCGCGAGCGCGTTGTCTTCAACTCCGCCTCGGCCGTCGCGCGGGCGGCCAGGGCGCCGGCTGCTTCGGCGCTGGCGCGCGTGGCCAGAGCGCGGGCAGTCGCTTCCAGGGTCACGGCGTTTTGCTCGCGCCCGACGACGCCGGTGGCGATGGCAATGGCAGTGGCGCGCTCGTCCAGGGCGCGACGCTGTTCCGCCACTGCCTGCGTGGCTGCCGCTTCGGCGGCTGTGCGCGTGGCGATGGCGGCCTGCTGCGCTTGCCCGGCCTGTGTTGCCTGCGCCTCGGCAGTGGCGCGGGCGAGCCCGGCCGCGTCGGCGAGTTGCACGGCGCGCGTGGCCTCGGCTTGCGCGATGGCCTCGGCCGTTGCAGCAGCGTCGGCGCGCTGGCTGAATTGCGCACGCTGAAACAAACCGAACGCGCCGAAGGCCAGGGCGAGTGCGCCCGCGGCCAACGCGACGGTCGTGATGGTTTTCATCCGTCGCAGCCGCGCTTCTTGCTGCGCAAAATGCGAGAGGGCGCGTTTCTCGCCGAGCGCCTGGCGCAGCGGTTGCCGAATGGCCGGCGCGTCATCGGCAATCGTCACGGCCGGCTGGTCTCCTTCGCGCGCCTGCAGCGGCCCGAAGTCAATGTAGTCGGCCAGGGTAAGCGTTTTCTGGTCGCCGCGTTTGACCGGCACGGCCATGAACAGATCGCGCAGGATCGTCTGCAACTTGGTCAACATGTCTGGGTTGCCATCCACGTCGTTGACCAACCGCGCGACCAGCTCCGGCTCGATCGTCGCGCCCACCTCTAGGGCCGGCAGCACGATGGCGCGCGCCAGCTCTCTTGGTTCCATCATCGGCACTTCGATCGCGTGCGCCGCAAAGTGCTTGTCGAGGGCCGGATAGCGCGCCAGTTGAGGGCGAAATTCCGAGCGCATCACCAGGATCAGCGTCAGGCGCGCCGGCGGTTGGTTCACCAGCCGGACGACGAAATCGAGGAAGGCGCGCCGCTCATCCTCGCTCGCCACTGTGAAGATCTCCTCGAACTGGTCCGCGATGAGCACCACGCGTCGCTTCGGATTCGTCCCCAGCGCCAGATCGGTGAAGGTGTGCATGGCATTGGGGACGGTCAGCCCACCGCGGAGGATGGCATCGGTCACATCGGCAGCCAGCCCGGCGCGCGTGCCCAGCTCGGCGCAAGCATCGGCCAGCCGTTGCATTGGTTCGCGGCCGGGCGTGAAGGTTTGGATCAGCCACGCATCGCTGTCCATGATGGCGCCGTTGCGCAGCGCGAACATCACGCCAGCCTGGATCAGCGAGGTCTTGCCGGTGCGCTCCGGGCCGCTGATGCAGACGAGGGTCGCGCCACGCTCGATGCGCTCCAGCACCGCCTCGAGCTGGTTCTCGTGGCCGAAGTACAGGCGGGCGTCCGACTCGCGAAAAGGCGTTGCGCCGACGTATGGGCAACGCCCGTCAAACGGGCGCGGTTTGCGGATCGCCTGGTAGCGGGCGATGAGCGCTGCGGCCTGCTCGGCCGTGTAGCTGCCGCCGGCGAATGATGGCGCATCCGTAGGGCGATTAGCTGTGTCTTGTGGCATGAGTGACCTGTAGCGTGCAACCTGTGGTCGGCTGTGCTCCCTATCCGTTCCGGACGCCGTCAGCTCGTTGCGAGTTCTGGACATGGATAAGCGTCCGGGATAGTTCCGGTTATACGAGCGTTCAAGCTTCGATCATCACTTTGACGCCCTCGCGACGATTGGCGACTTCGAATGCCGTAGGCGCATCTTGAAGTTTATACCGATGCGTGATTAACGCGTGCACGTTGACCAAACCGCGCGCGACCAGCTCGATGGCACGTGGGTAGACATGTTTCATGCGGCGCACCAGTTTGATGGTCAGCCCTTTGCGGCGGGCCACCGAGGCGATGAACGACGTGCGGTCTTCGGAGGGGATGCCACACAGGATGACTGTGCCGCCGATGCGCACGGCGTCGAAGGCGGCGTTGACCGCATCCTGATCGCCGGCACATTCGAAGGCGATGTCCAGACCTCGCCTGGCGGTAGCAGTAAGGATGGCGGCGCTTTCTTCGTGAGTCTCGCCCCCGGCGAGCAACGTGGCCGTCGCGCCAAGCTCGTGGGCAGCATCCAGCCGATGTGGCAGCCGATCGGTCGCAAACAGGCGCGTCGCGCCGACCAGGCGCGCCACTTGCAGGGTGAGCAGGCCGATCGTGCCGCAGCCGAACACGCCGACGTGCATGCCCGGCTTCACGTGCGCCAGGTCCACCGTGTGGATCGCCACGCCGAGCGGTTCGAGCATGGCGCCGCCGGCGTCGTCAATTGCGTCCGGCAGGGGAAATAAAGCGTGTTCTGGCCAGGCCATGAACTCGCGCAGCGCGCCGTCGTCTTTGCCGTGGCCGCTGAAGCGGGTGTGTGGGCACAGGTTAGGATGCCCTGACTGACACCATTCGCACCGGCCACAGGGTAGGGCGGGATCAACCGCCACGCGCATCCCCGCGCGTTCGCCCACGGCGATCACGCCGGCGAACTCGTGGCCGAGCACCAGCGGATGATGCAGCCGCGCATCGCCGATGCCCGCTTCGTTATACCAGTGCAGATCGGACCCGCACACACCGACGGCTTTGACTTGCAGCAGCGCCTCGTCGGAGGAGGGGGTAGGAACCGGTTCGTCATGGATGCGCAAATCGCGCGCAGCATGAAGACGGATGGCTTTCATGGATGTGCTGAGCGAGTGAGGTGGGGGGAATCGCGAGTCAGGGCGTGGAGGTGTGTTGGAAGAGGGTGCGCAGGCCATCGCGAAATGGCGGGCGCACGATGCCCCTCTCCGTGATGATGGCTGTGATGTAGCGGTGCGGCGTGACGTCGAAAGCCGGGTTGTAGATGCGCACGCCGGGCGGCGCAGTGCGCCGGCCGAAGCCTTCGCTCACCTCCTCCGGCGGGCGCTCTTCGATGGGAATCAGGTCGCCGGACTCCAGTTGCATGTCAATCGAAGACAGCGGCGCGGCTACGTAGAACGGCACGCTGAATTCCTTCGCCAGGATGGCAACGCCGAGCGTGCCGATCTTGTTGGCGAAGTCGCCGTTGGCAGCCATGCGGTCTGTGCCGACGATCACGCCCTGCACCTTGCCCTGGGCCATGACCGTCGCGGCCATGTTGTCGGTGATGACCGTGACCGGCACGCCGACCTGCTGCAGCTCCCAGGCGGTCAGCCGCGCGCCCTGGAGCAGCGGGCGCGTCTCGTCGGCGAAGACGTGCACGCGCTTGCCGGCGGCATGCGCCAGGTAGATCGGTGCAGTGGCCGTGCCCCATTGTGCGGTGGCCAGGCCGCCGGCGTTGCAGTGCGTCAGCCATGAATCGCCATCCTTGATCAACGCGGCGCCGAAGCGGCCGATGGCCTGACACACCGCGTTGTCCTCGTCCACCATGGCTTTGGCCTCAATCAACATGCGTTCTTTCAGGTCTTCGATAGTCAGCTCGGGGTGAGCGGCGACCAGCGCCTGCATGCGGCGGGTGGCCCAGGACAGGTTGACCGCGGTCGGGCGCGCCGAGTTGAGGTAGGCGGCTGCGCGATTCACCGCGGCGACGAAGTCGTCCCGGCAGATAGGGGGGCAATCGCGCACGGCCAGCACCATGCCCATGGCGGCGGCGATGCCGATGGCCGGCGCGCCGCGCACGCGCAGCATTCTGATGGCTTCCCACATCGTCTCCACGTCGCGCACGTCCAGGTAGCGCACCTCGTTCGGCAGCAACGTCTGGTCAATCAGGCGGGCGGCGCCATCCAGATCGCCCCTCCACTCAATGGTCTTGACAGGGATCATGCCCTCAATTGTGCACGAGGTCTTGCGCATCATCGGCGCGCGCCAGTTGTTTTCAAACCATTGTTGCCGTGCCGTATTGCGTCTAGAATGCTTTGGGTCGTCTGGCAGCGGACTATTGGACGATCAAAAGGAGGTAAGGGGGAGAAAGATGAATGAACTCACTCTGGCTGCGGATGCGATGCGCAGCGTCGTTCGAAAGACGTGGTGGATCCCGCTCATCCAAGGCGTTGCGTCCATCATCATCGGTGTTCTGCTGTTGAGCAATCCGGCGACCACGCTGGTCGCGATCGCGATTTTCCTCGGCGCGTTCTGGTTTGTTGGAGGCATCTTCGACGTCATCGGTGCATTCACCCGACGCGATGCCGATAAAGGCTGGCTGTGGGCGCTGTTGGCGGGCATCATCAGCATCATCGCCGGATTGTTCCTGCTTGGCCAACCGGTTCTGGGCGCCATCATCCTGCCGGTTACGCTGGCCATCCTGGTCGGCGTCAGCGCGGTCGTGAGCGGCATCTTCAACATCATCTGGGCCATCCGCGCCCGCAACGAAATTCAGGGCGAGGGCTGGCTCATTCTGTGGGGCGTGATCTCGATCATCCTCGGCATCTACGTCCTGGCAAACCCAGGTGCATCGGCTGCTGCGTTGGTCCTCGTCATCGCCATCCTGGCTGCCGTGGGCGGCATCGCGATGGTCATCTTCGCGTTCCGCCTGCGCAGCGCGGCGCGCTCGTAGTTTGTTTTTGTGTGTAAGGCGTCCCGAAGTAAAACGCAGTTCAAGCGCGATGAAAGTGGCCTGCGCCTCGGAAGCGGTGGGGGACCCTTGATAGTGCTCGGAAGGCGCCTTTGGGATGCTCCGGTAAAGATTCTTGATCAGGAGAGTGAACAAACATGGCAACATTACTCGAATCCGTTGCTCAGCAAATGACGCCTCAGATGCTCGGCACTATCGGTAAGGCAATCGGTGTGGACGAAACGACCGTGCAGCAGGGATTGGAGGTGATCGGGCCCGTCGTCCAGGGTGGTCTGGCCAAGAAGTCGCAAACGACTGCCGGCATGGATGAGATCATGCGCATGCTCGAGGGCTTGAACAGCGGTGGTGGCCTGGGAGGTATCCTGGACATGTTCACCAAAGGGGGGCCGATGGCGGGCGCCGCCGGGGCCGGCATGTTGGGCGGCATCTTCGGCCCAGCCGTGAGTGCGATCGGCAAGTCGCTGAGTGCGAAGCTGGGCTTCGACGTCACCCCGCTGCTTACCGCGGCCGTCCCCGCTTTGCTGGGTGCGATCGCCGGCGCTGCCAAGTCGCAGAACCTCGATTCGGCCGGCATTGCCAAATTGCTGCAAACCGAGCAGAAGAACTTCATGAGCACCGCCAGACCCGAAGTGCTGGGCACGCTGAAGGAAGTCGAAGACGTGGCCAACAAAGCCGAGTCCATTCAAAAAGCTTTCACTGCCGAGGAGTGGACTGCGGTGCGTCTGTCGCCGCTGGCGACCACCTTCTACGTGATGAGTGCTTCGCCTTCCGGCCTGGTCGGCTCGATGAAGGAACTCTCTGCAGCCGGCGACGTCATGCGCGATTTGCTGAAGGATGCCGACGCCACATCGCTCGTCAACGTGGCTTTTGGCAGCGCCTTGCAATCCACTGATGGCCGACCTGCGTTGGACGAAACGTCACCGCGCGAAACCATGATCGGCATGATCCGGACGGCGGCCGCGACGGTGAGAGCCAAGATGCCCGGCGAAGCGCAGGGCTTCATCGGTGCCTTGAACACCCTGGCTCAAAAAGTGGCCGAGGCGTCTAAAGAGGGTGGCTTCCTCGGTATCGGCGGGAAATTGATCAGCAAAGAAGAGCAGCAGGCGCTGGACGAAATTCGCGCAGCGCTGGCATAATCGGCGACGCCGACCGTGTATCACTGGCGGGATACGCAACACCTCGGTGCTGTGTATCCCGCCTCTTGTATCCTTCTCCGCGTCACTTCGCGCGCTGAAAGCTGGCTGCCACGGCGCCGTCGGCGGTGCGCAGCTCCAGCCGATTGCCCTCGATTCGGTAGGTCGCAGCCGTCTGCAGGGCAGCCAGGAACTGTGCTTCCTGATCCATCACCCCCGCAGGACCATCGCAAGCCTTGAGCGTGGAAGCCAGTGGGCCGATGGTGATCTTGTGGCCGTCCTCCGTCTGGTAAGGCCCGCTGAAGTCGTTGCAGCCGGCGTTGCCGCCGATCCGGCCATCCGCGCTGAACGACAAGGTCAACTCGGTGCCGCCTATCACGCTAACCACTGCTTGCCGCCCGTTGTTGTAACCGATCGCCTTCCACGAAGTGCCGGCCAGATCGGTGTCCTGCACGACGAACGTCGCGATTGCCCTGCCCTCGGCATCCAGCAACGTCAGCCGACCTTCGGCGGCCTGGAACGATTTTGCGCTGCTCAGCGCCTGCCGGAATTTATCGGCCTGTTCCATGATCGGCTCTGGGCAGGCCATCATCGTGCCGGCCAGGGGGCCGAAGGTAATGTTGAAGCCGTCCAGCGTGTAGGAACCCATCAGCCTGTTGCAGCCATCGGATCCGCTTACCCGGTTCGCTTCGAAGCTGAGGGTCACGGTCGTATCTGCCACGGGTGGCTGGCCGTATAGCGATTCCAGCACCCAGCTCGATCCGGTCAGGCCGGTGGCGCCGATGGCCGACGGCGACCGGCGGGGAGGAGGTGCGGGTGGAAGCGCACACGCAGCCAGCGCAAGCGTAGTCACGCTGAACGAGGCCATCGCAACGATCATTGGTTTGTGCATTCGAAACTCCTTCGTGTTTGCAAGGTCAACTTGGCAACTCACGTGCCATCCAGGGATTGACGCTGGAGCGCTGCGAAGAGTTCCAGTGCCTGGCGTCGTCCAACGCGCTCAGTCCTCGCGGATGTCGGCAAGGATCGCCCGCGTGAGCCGTTGCAGGTCGGCCGGTGCGATCAGCATCTGCACGCCGCGCAGGCCCGCGCTCACGCTGATTCGCTCGTGCTGCATGGCGGACTGATCCATGTAGACGGGGAAGTTGCGCCGCGCGCCCAGCGGTGAGCAGCCGCCTTTCAGGTAGCCGGTCAACCGGAATAAGTCGTTCGCATCGGTCATCTCCACGCGCTTGTCGCCCATTGCCCTGGCCAGTTTGCGCAGGCTGAGCTGAGCATCGCCCGGCACGAGCGCGAAAGCCAGGCCCCTGCGCTCCCCTTGAACCAGCAGCGTCTTGAAGCACATGTCCAGCGGCAGGTTGAGTTTCTCGGCGGCTTCTTCGACTGTGAACTCCGTCGCTGCGAATTCGCGCACCTCGTGCAGAACGTTGGACCTGGCGAGGATATCGAGCGCAGGGGTGCGTTTCATGGCTGTCTCTGTCGCTACCACGCCGCGGCATAGCCGATCTCGCCGCGCGGCGAGACGCCCGCTTCGAGTGTGCCAGCTTCGTTGATGCGGATGCCCATGCATTTGCCATGCGCCCAGGCGTCGCCGACGCTCACGATGTGTCCACGGCGTCGCAGCGCCTCCACCACCTCCGGCGCGATGCGGCTCTCCGCCTCGACGACTCTGGGATAGGCATCGCGGGGGTAAAACGACGATGGGAAGTGCGTGCTGTGCACGGTCGGCGCATCGAGCGCCTCTTGCCAGTTCATGCCGAACTCGACGACGTTGAGGAAGAACTGCAACGTCCATTGATCCTGTGCGTCGCCGCCCGGCGTGCCGAAGGCCATGTGCGGCCGGCCGTTCTTCAGCACCAAGGTGGGGGTGAGCGTGGTGCGCGGTCGCTTGCGTGGCGCGAGCGCGTTGGGCCGCGCCGGATTCAGATAGAACATCTGCCCGCGCGTGCCGAGCGGGAAGCCCAGCCCTGCGATCACCGGCGACGTGCCCCACCAGCCGCCGCTAGGCGTTGCAGCAACCAGGTTGCCTTCACGATCTACAGCGTCCAGGTGTGTGGTGTCGCCCAGGTGACCATGTTTGATGCGACAAGGGCGCGCCGGGCCGGATTCATCGAGGGGATCTGATATTTCTAGGCCGCGCCGGTTGTCTGCTGCCACGTCGAACGTCGTCGCCCAGATGGGGGCGACCTCGCCGATCGTGCCCGGTTGCATCTCCCCCGACGCCATCGGGCCGACGAGTCCGCGCCGCTGTGCGGCATATTCCTTCGAAAGCAACGTCGCCAGCGGCACATCGTCGAACAGAGGATCGCCGTAGTAGGCCTCGCGATCGGCAAAGGCCAGCTTGGCGCATTCGATCAATGTGTGCAGGTAGTCCGGCGAGTTGTGGCCCATGGCGGCCAAGTCATAGCCTTCCAGTAGCCTGAGCTGCTGCAGGAAGACCGGCCCTTGCGTCCATGGTCCGCACTTATACACGTCCAGGCCGCGATAGTTGATCGTCACCGGCTCCTCCACCGTCGCGTGCTGTTCGGCCAGATCGGCCTGGCTCAGCAGGCCGGCGTGCGCTCTGCCGCTGGCGTCTGCCACCGGATGGGCCTGAGTGAAGGCGACGATGTGCTGGGCGATCTCACCGCGGTAGAACGCATCGCGGGCAGCCTCGATGCCGGCGATGCGCCCCTTGCCTTTGGCCGCCGCTTCGGCCTGGCACAACTGTCGCAGCATGGCGGCGTAGTCGGGATTGCGCACTGGCTCGCCAACCTGCGGGATACGCCCATTCGGAAGATACACTGCGCCGGTACTCGGATACAGTTCGGTGAATTTATGCGCGTTCGCCACCAGGCTGCGTCGCAGGCCGTCGTAGAGCGGGAATCCATTCTCGGCGAGTTCGATTGTTGGGGCAAGGATTTCGGCGAAGCTGAGCCTGCCCCAGCGGGCGACGGCCAGCGCCCAGGTATCCACGACTGCCGGCACGCAAGCGGGCAGATAACCATCGCCGGGGATCAGGTCCAATTCGTGTTCGCGGCACCATTCGATCGTGAAGGCTTGTGGCGCCCAGCCCTGTCCGCTGAGGGCATACACTTTCTTTTCGGCCGCGATGTAGACGAGGGTGGGCACTTCGCCGCCGATGCCGTTGTTCTGCGGTTCCAGCAGGTTAATGGCGAAGCACGCCGCTGCGGCGGCGTCTATCGCGTTGCCTCCCATCTCCAACATGCGCAGGCCGGCGACCGTGGCAAGGTAGTGGCCGGAGGTCACGGCGTAGTTGCGCCCGCGCACTACCGGGCGAGTTGTGAATAACATGTGCCGATTCTATGACCATTGATAGAATCGCGCAGATTGGCACATTGATTGAGGCGATATGCTCCCTTCACCCTGGAAGACCCTGACCACGCGCGAAATTTATCGCAACCCGTGGATTCGTCTGCGCGAAGACCTGGTCGAGATGCCGAATGGCCGGACCACCATCTACGGCGTGTGTGAAATGAACGCCTGCGTTGGCGTGTTGCCGTTCGTAGATGACGAGCATGTGATGATGGTGCGCCAGTACCGCTATGTGTTCGGTGAAAACCATCGCTGGGAAATGCCGACCGGTGGCTGCAAGCCGGGCGAGTTGCCCGCAGCAAGCGCCCAGCGCGAGTTGATCGAGGAGATCGGGCATCGCGCCGGCTTCCTCCAACCTATCAACACGCACTACACCTCCAAGTCGGTGTGTCTGGAAGTGGCCCATCTCTTCCTGGCCCGCGATCTTGAGCCCGTGGCCGCGCACGAGATCACGCCGGACGACACCGAGTTCATCGAGGTCGGCATTTTGCCGTTCAAAGATGTGCTGCAGATGGTGCTCGATAGCGAAATTCGCGACGCTATGACGGTCATCGCCGTGCTGTGGGCCGCCAGGGAGGAGCGCCGATGAGGGCGATTGTGATGGCCGCGCCCGGCGGACCGGAGGTCTTGACCCTCGGCGAGTGGCCCGATCCGCAACCGGCGGAAGGCGAATTGCTGGTGCGCGTGCGGGCCACAGCGGTGAACCGTGCAGACACGTTGCAGCGGCGCGGCGCCTATCCTCCACCGCCGGATGCTTCGCCCATCCTTGGTCTGGAGCTGGCGGGCGAGGTGGCACAGCCGGCCGGCTCCTGGCGCGCAGGCGATCGGGTGATGGCCGTCGTCACCGGCGGCGGCTATGCGGAACTGGCGACCGTGCCGGTCGGCATGACGATGCGCATTCCCGATCACTTCTCGTTCGAAGAGGCTGCGGCGATCCCGGAGGTTTTCCTCACCGCATATCTCAATCTGTTTACGCTCGGCAAGCTGCAGCCAGGCGAGACCGCGCTGATCCACGCTGGCGCGAGTGGCGTGGGCACAGCGGCCATCCAGCTGGCGCGCGCCGGCGGGGCGCAGGTCATCGCCACCGCCGGCACGCCGGAGAAAGTGGCCTTTTGCAGCGCGCTGGGCGCAGCGCTGGCCATCAACTACCGGCAGGATAACTTCGCGGATCGCGTCCTGGCGTTCACAGCCGGGCGCGGCGTGGACGTGGTGCTCGACTTCGTGGGCGCACCCTACTGGAACGACAATCTGCGCGCCCTGGCCATGCATGGCCGGCTAATGCTGATCGGCATGTTGGGCGGCGCCAGGGGCGAACTCGACCTCGGCCCGATCATGAGCAAGCGCATCACGGTCACCGGAACCACGCTGCGCCGGACGCCGCTGGCGCAGAAAGTGGCTCTCACCCAGGCGTTCGTCGAATTTGCGATGCCGCGCTTCGAGCGAGGCGAGTTGTGCCCGATCATTGACGCTGTGCTGCCGTTGCGCGACGCCGCCGAGGCTCACCGCCGCATGGAGGCCAACCGCAACATCGGCAAGATTGTGCTCAGGATAGATGAGGGGTGACTGCCGTTTGCCGGCGACTGGCTCGCACGGAGCGATTCGGTCGCTGATCGCATGCCTCATCAAGCCAGGGCGCGGTGAACGACCCGCCCACCGACGATGGTCAGGGCCGAGCGGGTGCTGGCAATGGCTGCTTGCAGGTCGGCCCTTGGCAGGTTGAACAGGTCCGTGTCCAGCACCGCCAGGTCGGCTAACATGCCCGGTTTCAGGCGGCCCTTCTCGCTTTCCTGAAACTCGAAGAACGCCCCTTCCAGCGTGTAGCCGGCGATCAACTCGGTCAGCGTCAGGCGATGGTCGGGGAAGTGGCTGCGTTCGTCGCTGAAGTCGAGCTTGGGCCGGGTGAGTGCTGCGCGCATCCCCTCGAACGGATTCATGGTCACCACCGGCCAATCGCTGCCGAAGGCGAGCAACACGCCGGCGTTTAGTATGGTTCGCCACGGGAAGCCCCACGCCCAGCGCTTCGGCCCCACCAGTTGGCGCCACGGGTTGTTGGGATCGCTGCCGAAATCGGCGTGCAGCGGCTGCATCGAGGCCAACACGCGCATACGTTTCATGCGCGTCAGATCCACGGGATCGAGCACCTCGATGTGCTCGATGCGATGGCGGGAGTCGCGAGGCTGGTTGAGCTTGCGGGCAAGCTCGTAAGCATCCAACGTGGCGCGAATGGCCGCGTCGCCGATAGCGTGCACGAAAATCTGCAGCTTCAGCGCGTCGGCTTTGACGATCAGTTTCTTGAATTCGTCCGGGTCGAAGTTGGGCCGGCCGCAGTCGCCGCTGCCGTCGTCGTACGGCTCCAGCATCCAGGCCGTTTTTGCCTCGATCACGCCATCGGCGAATAACTTGACGCAGCCGGTGCGGACGAACGGCGCGGCGGCCGCATGTGCCCCTTCACCGTTCGATGCTCGCTGCGTATCGCGCGTGGCCTGCACCCAGGCTTCGATGGCGTCTTCGGATGTGCCTGGCTCCACCAGCAGCGGCACATAGATCCTCAGCGTCATCTCGCCACGTGCCTCCAGGTCGCGGTAGAGCGCCAAGGAGTAGGCATTGCCGTCCATGTTGTGCACGCTGGTGATGCCGTAGCCGGCGCACAAGCGCAGCGCTTGCCGCAGGAGATCGGTTTCCTCCTCGCGCGTCAGGGGTGGAATCAGCCGGCGCACCAGGTCCATGGCCGGCGGCTCGCGCAGTTCGCCGGTGGCCAGGCCATCCTCGCCCATCACCACTGCGCCGAAGGAGAGCGCCGCCGGCGCGCCGTTGAGGATGCCAGCGCGCTGCAGAGCAGCAGTGTTAGCCCAGGCCGTGTGCAGGTCGAACGCTATCAGAAGCACCGGCCGGTCGGGGACGACGGCATCGAGCAGGGCGCGGGTGGGCGCGCTGCCTCCGGCGAAGAGGCTGTATTGCCAGCCCTGACCTACTAACCATTCGCGTTCCGGGTGTGCAGCGGCGAAGGCGCGCAAGCGCACCTGAACTTCCTCGACTGTACGCGCGTCGCCGAGCTGGAGGTCGCGCAGGTAGCGCGCGCCCATCAGCAGGTGAAAGTGGCTATCAATCAGGCCGGGCAAAACCAGCCGTCGGCCAACGTCAATCACCTGGGTCTCTGGCCCGATCCAGTCGGAGGCATGCATGTCCGGGCCGACCCAGACGATGCGGTCATCCTGGACGGCCAGTGCTTCAGCCCAGGGATCGGCGCGCACCTGGGTGTAGATTCGAGCGTTGCGTAGGACGAGTGAGGCGTGAGACATGGTCAACCGAGAATGTATTGGTGATAATCGCACACCGGCTTATATCCGATCTTCCGGTAGATGCTGTTCGAAGTTGGATTCGACAGATCGGTGAACGGCACGGCGTAGCGCTTGCCGGAGTCCAGGATCATCTGGCTGAGCCGGGCTGTCACAGCCGACGCGTAGCCGCGGCCGCGCCTATCGGGCGGTGTGTAGACCGGTCCGATGGTGCGCGCGTGCGGCGTCTCGCGGCTGCGCGCCGCCAACGAAACGGGACGGCCGTCATCTTCCCACAAGAAGACATCGCCCTCGCCGACACGCAGCCTGGCCCACGTAGTGGGGTCGGCGAAGGGCTGATGGGGAAGAGCTTCGCCATGAAAGGCCGCTACCCATTCAGCGACCAGCGCGATGTCGGCAGCGGTCGCAGCGCGGAAGTATCCGCTCGGCCAGGCTGGCTCGATGACGCGCTCAAGCTGATAGACGCGTTCGCAGATCAGGCGTTGAACGGTCGTGCCGGTTAGCTTTTGCCAGAGGCTCAGAAATTCGTCGGCAGCGTCGCTGGGTCCGATCACGCCGCTCACCGAAAGGCACTTCTCGCATAGGTCATGCGCGATTCGCGCGAAGGCGATTTGCGCATCACCGCGTTCGGCATACACGATCAGGCTGTGCGGCGGCGTCATCAGCGCGGCGGCCACCAGGCCGCCTTCATCGCGCACGACGGCGAAGTAGGGGGGATGCGCAGTGATTTCCGGGTGGGCCTGCAGGCGCAATGCGACACCGAGCATCAGGTTGTTGGCAACTTCACGCGCCGCAAGTGCATCTCCTGCGTGGGCCAGAAACTCATCGGCGCGCGATGGGGTGATGAGATGCATGCGTCACGGTTCCATCTGCCATGGCGAGGTCATGCAGCCGTTCTCGTCGAAGGCCAACCGCGTTTCACCCACTATCCGCAGACGAGGATGCGCTTCGATCTGTGGACGCAGGTTGGGACTCATCCACAGGTGTTCGACGGTGAGCGTGTTGCGGGCAAAGATGAAAGTCGGCTCGCGGTCGGGCGGCACGCCGCAACAGCGCACCGCTACCTCCAGCGCGCGCCGATCGTCGGCCATGACGATGGGGATGACCGAGCGTTTGAGGCCAAAGGTCGTCGCGGTGATGGCATTGGTGTAGGTGGCGACGAAATCAATCTTGCGCACGGCGCGCGCTGTGGTCACGTTGGCCAGGCCAATGCCGGAAGCATTGCCGTGCGTGGCGTCAGTCAAGTCCGGCAGCACCAGCGCGCCAATGTCGTTGCGGTCTTCCGGCTCCGGTTGGCGGTTCACCTCCAGCTTCCCCAGCACGTTGGGATCCATCCCGGCGCCGCTGATGTTCTTGCCCAACTCGCGGATCACCAGCACGTCCATGCTCTTGAACGGCAGGCTCATCATCAGCGCTTTGGCCTTCTGCAGCAATTGCGCCTCGACCTCGGTGCCGATCTGGTCGGCGGTCAGACCGACGATCTCGGCAGTGTCGTCACAGGCGTTTTCGATGATGGCGACGGCGCCGCGCACGTTGGTGTTAGCCTCGTATATCCGGGCGGCGGGCGCCAAAAAGCGCTGAAAGCCGGCCGTGCCCCAGGCGTGCATCATCTCTGCGCCGTGGCGTTTGCCCAGCCCGATCACCTCCATCTTGGATGGGCCGCTTTCGAGCTGGCCGCGGAAGTCGGTGTGGGGTTTGATCCGGCTGATCAAGATGGTGTGATCGGCGGCAGCGCTGTGAATGTCTTGGTGTAGCGCTGGCCCGCCGGGGATGCGGCCGATCTTTTTCACCTCCATGGTGATGCGGAACTCGCAGCCCAGGCTCGCTTCGGTAATGCCCATGCCGGCCAGCAGTTCGCGCTGGCCTTCTGCGGTTGCGCCACCGTGGCTGCCCATCGCCGCCACGACGAACGGGCGCGCGCCATGCTCCTTCAGGCGGTCCACCACCGTGCGGGCGATGGTGAAGATGTTGGCGATGCCGCGGCTGCCCACGCCCACGGCCACGCTATCGCCGGCTTTGATCTTCGCCAGCAGGCCGCCGTGCTCCAATGCGCGGCGTGTCGCCCTCACTACGTCGTCTACGCGCGGCGCGTCGAAGGTCTGATGCACCTCGAGCAAAGTGTCGGGGAGTGGGGCAGGGAAACGCAGGTGTTGGATATGTTCAAGTAGCTGCATGGTGCATCTCCGTCCGCTACTACGGATGTGCGACGATTATAGGTCGCGATGGCTATTTGGGTGAGCGAGGGGTGTGTTCATGGCCGGGGGCAAAACAGATGTCTGCGAGCTTTTGCCCCTATGCATGAATGCGCCTGTGAGCGTTTGACTGGCGCGCCTATGCCATTTGTCGCAACGCCAGACTGGCCGCGTGGTAGCCGCACATGCCATGCACCCCGCCGCCCGGCGGTGTGGACGATGAGCAAATGTACAGCCCTGCGACCGGCGTCGCGTAGGGCGGCTGATGCAGCGTTGGCCGGGTGTAGAGCTGTCGCCAATCTTGCCGGCCGCCGTTGAAGTCGCCGCCGATGTAGTTGGCGTTGTAACGTTCGAGCGCCGCGGTGTGCATCGCGTGACGGGCAAGGATGCGATCCCGAAAGCCCGGCGCGAAACGCTCAATTTGCGCTTCTATGCGCGCCGTCATGTCGGTGGTGGAGCCGTTGGGCACGTGGCAGTAGGCCCAGCAGGTATGTCGGCCTTGCGGAGCGCGGCTGGCGTCGAACAGGCTGTGTTGCACCAGCAGGACGAACGGTCGTTCGGGATGTTTCCCGCGCGACACCAGCGCTTCGCTCTCTGCGATTTCTTCGAGCGTGCCGCCGATGTGCACGGTCGCAGCCCGCGCGCACTCCGGAGCGCGCCAGGGGATCGGCCCATCGAGCGCATAGTCCAGCTTGAACGCGCCGGCGCCGTAGCGGTAGGCTTCTAACCGGCGGCGGTAGGTTGGCGGCAATCGGTCGTCGGCCAGGCGCAATATCTGGCGCGGTGTGAGGTCGAGCAGCGTTGCGCGCGCAGGCGGCAGCTCGCGCAGCGATTCAACGCGCCAGCCGGTGGCGATCTCTCCGCCCAGCGAGCGCAGGCAAGCGGCCAGCGCATCAACGATGCGCTGCGCACCACCTTCGGCCATCGGCCAGCCGACAGCATGCGCGCAAGCCCCCAGCACCAGCCCAAACGCCGCTGTGATGGGCGCTTCGAGCGGCAGTGCGGCGTGAGCGGCCAGGCCGGCCAGCCAGGCGCGCGCAGCTTCGGTGCGGAAGCACGCCTTGGCCAGTGCACGGGCCGGCCAGATTGCGCGCAGCCCGAAGCCAATCAGCGGCAGAAAGTGGCGCGGCAGCAGCGGCAATGGGCCGAGCAGGTCTTCGCTCAGCCCCTCCCATGCTTCGACCAGTGGTTGCATCAAGCGTTGGTAAGCCGGCTCATCGCGGCCAAGTGACTGGCCGGTGGCCGCCACCGAGCGCTCGACGACCACCGCGCGGCCGTCATCGAGCGGATGGGCGAAAGCGGCCGGCGGGTAGACCCAGCGCAGGCCGAATCGCTCCAGCGAGAGCGAGCGAAAGAATGGCGACGAAACTGCCAGCGGCTGGATAGCTGCACAGATGTCGTGGATGTAGCCGGGCAACGTGAGTTCGGCCGACCGGCATCCGCCGCCGATGACCTCGGCCGCTTCGATCAACAGCACCGAGCGACCGGCCTGGGCCATGGTGATGGCGGCCGCCAATCCGTTTGGCCCTGCGCCAACGACCACCGCGTCGTAGCGCGTCCGCTCAGTCATGACCAACGGGGTAGGCCACCACTGGCCCCTGCACCGACACACGGGCGCGGGTATTCGGCAGGATATCCGGCCGGGGTGTCATGCGCACCTGCAGCATCACGCTGCCATTCAACCGCACCTGAGCGGTCTGGTCATGCCCGTAAAAAGTGATGGACTCGACGCACGCCGGCCCATCGGCTTCGGGTTTGAGCCTGAGCGCTTCGGGGCGAATCATCACCGCAACTTCGCCCTGCAGGGGCGCGGCAAGCAGAAGTGTGCCCAGCGCGCACTCCACCACCTGGCCGCGGGCTATGCCGGGCAGGAAGTTCGCCTCGCCAACGAACGAGGCGATGGCGCGCGTCGCCGGCCGGAAGTACACGTGTTGCGGTGTGCCGATCTGCTGGATTGCTCCGCGATCCATGACTGCTACCTGGTCGGCAATGCTCAGCGCCTCTTCCTGGTCGTGGGTGACGAAAATGGCCGTTGCATTGGCGGCGCGCAGGATGGATCGCACTTCTTCGCGCATCGTCTTGCGCAGTGCAGCGTCGAGGTTCGAGAAAGGCTCGTCCAGCAGCACCACGGCCGGGTTGGCCGCCAGCGCGCGGGCCAACGCGGCGCGCTGTTGTTGTCCGCCGGAGAGTTGATGGGGATAACGCTCGGCATAGCCTGCCATGCCCACCAACGCCAGCAGCTCGGCGACGCGCCGCTCGCGATCGGCCGGCTTCCACTTGTTGAGCGGGAAGGCCACATTCTGGCCGATGGTGAGATGAGGGAAGAGCGCATAGTCCTGAAAGACCATGCCGATGCGACGCGCTTCGGGCGGCACCCAACATGTTGGGCCGGCCACGCATTGGCCGTTGAGCCAGATTTCGCCAGCGTCCGGCGTTTCCAGCCCGGCGATCAACCGAAGCGCGGTGGTCTTGCCACAGCCGCTGGGGCCGAGCAGCGCCAGGAGCGTGCCCTTCGGCAGCTCAAACGACAAGTCCCAAGCAGCATAGATCCCTTCGGCAAATTGTTTGCAGACGCGTTTGACTTTGATGACGATGTCATTCATGGCGCGCGACGCCGAACGTGCAGCTGGCCGCTCGACGATTGTCCCTGGTGAACCGGGCGCGTCTCGAACACGTGGCCGATCAATCTGTGACCTCCGATCGCCAACCGGCAAGCATCATACCGCGTGCATAGAGCAAGGCCAACGTCGCTGAGGTCAACACGATCAGCAGGAAGGCGGGAGGGGCAGCCTGGGTATAGACCGACTCGCTGGCCGCAGCCCAGATACGCACTGGCAAGGTGTCGAAGCCGGGTGGGCGAAGCAAGATCGCCGTGGGCAGCTCTTTCATCGCGGTGATGAACACCAACGTCCAACTGGCCGCGATGCCTGGCGTGGCGATTGGCAGCGTCACGCGTCGGAAGGCCGATTGGCTGTTGCAGCCCATCACGCGCGCTGCTTGTTCCAGCCGCGCCGGCGCGTTGCGCAGCGCGGTTTCGCCAGTGGTAATGGATTGCGGCAATAACCGAAAGATGAAAGCCACGATCAGCCCAGTGACTGTGCCGTAGATGATCGGGGCGAACTGGTTGAGCATCATGACGAACGACAAACCGACGATCAGGCCGGGCAAGGCGTAAGGTGCTTTGGTCAATGCCAGCAGAGCCGTTGTCAGGCGGTGCGGGTAGCGAACGGAGAGATAGCCTGGCAACAGAGCGGCGACCGTCGCCAGCGTCGCAGCAATGGCGGCCACCAGCAGGCTGTTCATCCCATGTTGCCACACGCCCTCGTTGCCGACCGACCAGATGCGATCGGCTTCGGTGGGGAGGGCGATGGCCTGCACCGTCAGGCCGCCCAGCACCGCCAGCGGCAGGCCGAGCGAAAGCGCAGCGACCAACGCCGCCGCTGCGAAGGTTAGCCAGCGCCAGCGTGGGTGAGGGCGAACCTGGGCCGGTCGCCAGAGCGATCCGCCGGCGAAGCGTCGCCCGCGCTGGGCAGCGCGCGATTCTCCAAACAGCAGGGGAAGCGTCAACGCGATCAAGACCAGGCTCAGAGCGCTGGCTGCAGCGCGGTCTATCTGGCCGGCGAACTGGCTGAAGATGGCCGTGGTGAAGGTGCGATAGCGCAGCAAGGCCACCGTGCCGAAGTCGGACAGGACATACATAGCCACCAGCAACGCGCCGGCGGCGATAGCCGGCGCCAGGGCGGGCAGGGTGACCTCTCGGAAGACCCCCCACGCACTTCGGCCGGCGATGCGCGCTGCCTCTTCAGCCGTCCGGCTCATCCCGCGCAGCGTGGCCGCTACCGGCAGATACACGTAAGGGAAGACGCACAGCCCGATGATGATCGTCGCCCCGCCGAGTGAGTAGATGTCGGGCACAGGTAGCGGCGCTGGCTGGGATTGCCCCATCAGTGCCATGAGGTGCGTATAGGTGTTGTTCAGCAGGCCGCCACGTCGAAAGATGATGATGTGGCTGATGGCCGCGACGTAAGCCGGCACGGCCAGCGGCAGCGCCAACACCCACCGCCAGATGTCACGGCCGGGCAGGTCGGTGCGCTCGACAACCCAGGCTAACGTCACCCCGAGCAGGCCGGTGAAGGCGACGGTGGTGATGACCAGCGCAACCGTGTTGCTCAACAGCGGCGGAATCTGGCCCGTCCACAGCCGCGACCACAGGCCAGCATCGGCACCCAGCGCGCGCACCACAATGTAAACCAGCGGCAGCAGCGATAAACCGCTGACCACCAGTGTGCCGACGACGAGTTTGCGGGAAGGGGGCATGGAGGATGGAGGAAGTCGGCAGTGGCCTAAGGCAACCCTGCCTGTTGGGCCAGCGCTTTGGTCGGCTCCAGTTCTTCCCACAGGGTCTTGAAAGCGATATTGGCCAGCTTGAAGTCGCTGAGAGGTGGCACGCCTTCGGCCAGTTCAACGCCGGGCACGATGGGGTATTCGAAGTTCTTCTCCGCGTATACCTTCTGCCCGGCCGGCGAGAGCATGAAATCCACGAACAGGCGAGCCAGCTCCGGGTTTTTGCTGCCTTTCACGATACCCGCGTTGGTGCTATTCACGATCAGGCCAATGCCGTCCTGGTCGGGGTAGATGATGCCCACCGGCGCGCCTTCGGCTTTCGACAGGTGATAGTAATAGTGATTGACCAGGCCGAGCGGAAACTCGCCAGCGCCGACGGCCTTGCGCACCTCGGTGTGTCCGCCGAAGAACTGAGTCTCGTTGGCCACCAGGCCTTTGATGAACGCCTCGGTCTGCGCCTCGCCGAGCAGGTGGCGCATAGCCACCAGTTGTGCCATCATTGCGCCGTTGGTGCTGTTAGCCGAGCCGACCTTGCCTTTCCACTTCGGATCGGCCAGGTCCATCACCGACTTGGGCAATTCATCCGGCGCGAGCATGGTCGTGTTATACATGATTACGCGCGGGCGAAGGGTGAGCGCCACCCACGCGCCATCGTCGGCGCGATAGGCTTCCGGCACGGCTTTCACTGTGGGCGAGTCGTTGGGCGCAAAGATGCCTTCGGCAGCCAGGCTCTCCATCGTGAGCAAATCCGAGTTGATCAACACGTCGGCCTGGGGGTTATTGCGTTCTTCCAGCAGCTTGGCAGCCAGGGCACCATTGTTGCCGGTCAGCATGGTCACTTTGACGTTGGGGTAGGCCTTGTTGAACTCCTCGAGCACGGGTTTGAAGAGCGATTCCGCGCGCGAGGTGTAAACCACCAATTCGCCAGTCGGGCTGCCGGTTGCTTGTCCGACCGTATCCGCCGCCCGGGTGGGCGGAGCTGCCACGGGGACGCTGCAACCGACCAGTGTGGCCACGACGAGCATGGCAGCACCCAGACCGCTCGCCATTTTCTTCGTTCGTTGATGCGCAAACATCTCTTTTGTGTAACTCCTCAACATGTGCGACGCGCTGCGAAACACGCCGGTGATTTGAACTTCGCTCTCTGCGGCAAGCGTCGTTGACCGCTCGCCGCAGTTACGCAGCGAAGTTTAAAGACGCGCGCACGTTTGTGAAGCGTCAGCGGTTAATGGCCGCGCTTGATGGGCATTAGGTGCAGATTTTGAAAGGGCTAAAGCAAGCGATAACGCAGGTTATCGGTCGAAGTAAAGTCGGCGCATGTGGCCGAGGAACTCGAGCGACTCGCGCATCTCATCCATGCCGTTCATGCCGTCTTCGATGCTGATCCAGCGCGCGTAGTTCACCTCGCGCAAGATGCGAAAGATGGCGTGGTAGTCGTTCAACCCTCTGCCCGTCACGCCGTGGCGCAGCTTGGGTGAATAGCCCAGCGTGCCGTCGCTTTGCCGCAATTCGTCGAGCGTGGCGCCGTCGGCCAGGTAGCGATCGCTGGCATGCATGCTCACCAGGCGGTCTTTCACTTCGCGCAACAGGGCGATCGGATCGTCGCCGGCGACGATGGCGTTGGATGGGTCGTATTGCACGCCAAAGTGCCGGCGTTCGGGGATGGCGTTCACGATGCGCAGGAAGACCTCTTGTTTTTGGGCAAACTCCGGATAGCGCCACGCGCCGTCCTTGTAATGGTTCTCCATGCCCAGCACCACGTCGTGTGCTTTGGCAATCGGGATCAGGCGGGTGATGGCGTCCACCACCCACTCGATGCCCTGTTCCGTCGGCACCTCGGGGTAACGCTGGCCGCTCAGCACCCGGCATGTCGCGCCCGGCCCGCCCAGCCGGCGCGTGATGCGGATCATTTCTACTTCGTGCTCGAAAGCGCGCTGGCGTGCATTGGGATCGGGGTGGGTGAAGTCGGGCGAGCAACACATCATCGGCATGGCGAATCCGGCGTCGGCGATCGCCTCGCCCACCGCGTCCAGATAGGCGTCGTCATGGCTGGTCAAAAATCCCTCGTAGAGTTCCAGTCCCTCGGCGGGCAACGTTTTGGCCATCGCGATCCAATCGAACAGCGACATCGTGCGCTTGAAGGCGATGTCCTCGATGTAGCATTTGGGGAAGGCAGCCAGTCTGGGGATGGTTCCGCTCATCATGGGGTAAAGTTTAGGCGCAGTGTTCAGTCCGTGTTGCGTATTCCGTGAAGACGCAACACGTCCACACGCAATGCCCGATGGCTTCACAACGATTCGAAGAACTCTTCACCAAACACGGCGCGGCGTCGTTCGATAAGCAGATCTATCTGGACGCCATGCTCGGCAAGAGCGGTTGGGCATTCGACCTGGCCAGCGGGGTGCTGGCCTTCCGCCGGCCGCACGAAGGCGATCTGCAACTGAACGCCCAGGTGCTGGGCACCGAATCGGAGGATAGCCACACCTGGCTGTGGGGATGGGCCAACGCCAGCGGCATCCCGGAAGCGCTGTTGCGCTTGGCCAACGAGTTGAAGGCGTTTGGCGCAGCGGCTGACGTGCCCGAACTCACTACGCCGGAATTACCGATCACGCCGCAGGTCAACCCACAGCGCATCACCATGGTTGCCTGCGGCGTGTTGCGCGCCGGTTGCACCTTCCGCGCAGAATATCCGCGCGGCGCGGTGCATTTGCTGATCAAAGATCCGCGCTACAAACGCTCGGTCATGCGCCCCATCCAGCGCATCTTGCGCATCTTTCCCATGTTCCTGTCCGATCACTTCGTGACCGATCAGCGCGCCGCCTTCATCAGCTATCTGCGGTTCTATCACCTGGATGTGCGCGAAGATGACCACCGCGTCGTTGCCGCGTCGAGTAGGGCGCCGCGCACGTTGGCCGGCGTTTCCGCGCCGCAGCAACTGGTGGCCGAGTTCGATGCGCACAACCGCCTGATTGCGTTGCGCTGAGCTCCCGCGGCGCAGGCCGGTCGAGGCGTCCGCCGATGACAGATGCTAAACGCCGGCAGCCCTGGCCATGGCTTCCCAGAAGTGCCACTCGCTCTCGAGCAGCAGCCGGGTGGATTCGCGGATCTGTTGAGCGGCTACCCCACGCTCAAGGACGAGCTGCAAATTGAGCTCGTCCGGCTTGCACCCCGGACAGTTGCCCAACGAAGCGCCCTGCTCCAGCGCGCTCTGGATGTAGGGCAGCACTTCATCATCTTTAGGTTGATAGTTGGCATACATCTCGAAGAAGCGCACGGCTTCTCGGCTGAGGCCGTAATGCGTTTGCAGCGCGCGGCTGACGCGCATCGCATTCGCGATCCACACCTGTGCGTCGAAGTAGAACGCGGTGATCAGGTCCGCATCGGTGCCGTACAGGCATATGAACGTCTCGTAGTAGCTGAACATCAGCGCTTCGAGCAACTTCGGCGCAGCCTGTAGCTCAGCCTCGCTGAGGCCGAGCGCTTCGGCGAAGCTTAGCACTGCTTCGCGGACGGCGAACTCAGCCTGCAAAAACTCGTTGAGCTTCTTGCGGCTGGGGAGATGGCCGTAGCGAGCCAACAGCAACGCGATGTTTTGCAGACCCTGGGACACGATGTGGTATTGCTGTGTGGCCAACGTCTTCAATGCCTCGCGGG
Source organism: Anaerolineae bacterium (assembly GCA_023511655.1). Taxonomy (GTDB): domain Bacteria; phylum Chloroflexota; class Anaerolineae; order J036; family Brachytrichaceae; genus JAAFGM01. The sequence continues at coordinate 7,083 of JAIMBB010000006.1, read as the reverse complement.
GCACGCGACCGTCCTCCAGAGCTTGCACGTAACGATGCGTCACGATGCTTTGTAGCAGGGGGTGCAGCTCACGGCGCAAATCTTGCAGCAGTTTGGCGGAATCTTGGATAACGAGTTGTTCAGTCATGGCTAACCTAACCTCCAAACAAAAACACCCTCTGCCGGGGCAGAGGGTGTACTCAACAGGATGATCACCACATCCCTGCGCCAGCATTACCTGGATCAGGTTCAACGGGTCGAGAACTCCTTAGCTCTCCTCTCAGCCCGGTCACACCGAGCTCCCCGTGCGATCGTTCAAGCGATCAGATTATCAACAGCCGTCCTTGTAACATGAAGCAATTGCTGTGTCAAGCATGATTTTCAAGTTGCCTTCAAGGCTGCGGTGCGTTCTCCGGCGGCGTCACTTTGCAGCCGGGCAACGTGCGGAAGAAGCGCTCCGGTCCGGGCGGCGAGTAGATGATGAACAATTCGGCCGGCTTCCACCCCACGTTCAGCGTCGCGTGGTACACGTCGGCGGGAATGAAGATGCTGGCGCCCTGATGTAATCGCACCGGTGGTTGATCGTCAATCATCTGCTCGATCTCGCCGCTGATGACGTAGATGATCTCATCGCAGCCCGGGTGGTTGTGACGTGCATGGCCCATGCCGGGGTTGACGATCACCACGCCCGAACTGAATCGCTGCGAGCCGGTCACGGCCGGCTCGTTGTGCATCTTCAGCGTGCCCCAATCGAACTGCAGCGCTTCCACATCCTCGCCGTAAACGACGTAGCCCTGTCCGATCTTCTGCATGATCATCCTCCGGTGGTGGATTTTGGGCAGAGATTAGCACGTCGGCCGAACCGGCGCAATCGCGCAGCGCAATCGCGCGGCGCTGTCGGCACAACGCAGCAGGCCGGATTGCAGATGCAACCCGGCCCGGTTAATGGTCACGATGAAGGCGAAGACGCGGGGATTAGTTCTCGCGTGGGCAGGTGCTGATGCCGAACGGTGCATAGAGCGGACAGAAGCCGATCAGGCTGGTGAGCAGGAAGACAGCAGCTACCACACCCAACACGATGGCCAGCACTCCGCTGACGGTGCCGGTGACGATGAGTGCGGCGAAGATGAGGGCGACGACGGCGCGAATCCCGCGATCCAGGTTACCCATGTTCCTTTTCATTTCGTTTACCTCCCGTTGTAAAAGCGTATCTTGACTACAAGAGTAACGCAGCGATGGCGGTTTGTCGGTGACAATGTCACACAACGAGCCGTGAAATCAGGCGGATCGTGCGCGTCTCATCAGCCCGGCGTGATCCAGCAGCCTGATCGCGCCGCGCCCGGTTTCGATCAGCCGGCCCTCGGTAAAGTCCTCCAGGATGCGGCTGACCACCTCGCGCGAGGTGCCTAGCTCGGCGGCGATTTCCTGGTGCGTGATGCGCAGGGACGGAGAGGCGGAGGTGAGTCGCCGGGCCAGGAAGTCGGCGATGCGCGCGTCCATGCGCCGAAAGGCCACCTCATCCACGACCGCCATCACAGTGGCCAACCGCCGCGAGAGCAGGTCGAACACATAGTCGCGCCATGGCTCGTAGCGATTTACCCAGTCGCGAAACGCCGTCGCCGGGATCACGATTGCCTCGGCGTCACGCTCCACAACGGCGATGGCGGGGAACTGTCGGTTGCCCAGGATGCAGTTGGCGGTCAGGATGCAACTCTCTCCGCGATCGAAGCGGTATAGCGTGATCTCGCGGCCGGTCTCGCCGACCTTGAACACGCGCACCGTGCCGCTCAGCAAAATGGCGATCGCACCGCATTCGTCGCCTTCCACGAAGATCTGTGTGGGGGCGGGGATGGCGCGGATGCTCGCTTCGCTCAGAAAGTCGCGCACGAGATCGGCTGATGCGCTGGCCATGAACGGCAGCGCCGGCACTACGCGCTTCAGGTCGCTATCGCGCAACATGCGGCCGTTGTAATTGCTTGAAGCGCCGGGCGTTCTCGGTGATGGCGACTTCGGTGGGGAGGCGCTCCATGCTGCTGGCGCCGAAGAAGCCAACCACGCCCTGCGTGCGTGAGAGCACGTATTGGGCGTCCTCCGGCTCGGCGATCGGTCCGCCGTGGCACAGCACCATCACATCGCTGCGTACCTTCCTGGCTGCGTCGTGCATGCGCTGGATGCGCTCCACGCATTCGTCCAGCGTGAGCGCCGTCTTCGCGCCGATCGTGCCTTTGGTTGTCAGTCCCATGTGCGGCACCAACACGTCAGCGCCAGCGCGTGTCATTTCGCTGGCCTGATCTTCGTCGAAGACATACGGGCAGGTGAGCAGGTCCATCTCGTGGGCCAGCCGGATCATGTCAATCTCCAACCCAAAGCCCATGCCGGTCTCCTCCAATCCCTGGCGAAAGAGCCCGTCAATCAAGCCGACGGTGGGGAAGTTCTGCACGCCGGCAAATCCGGCCTCCTTCACCTGTCGGAGGAAGACGGGCATCAGGCGGAAGGGATCGGTGCCACATACGCCGGCCAGCACCGGGGTATGCCTGGCGACTGGCAGCACCTCGCGCGCCATGTCCATGACGATGGCGTTCGCGTCGCCGTAGGGCATGAGCCCGGCCAGCGAGCCGCGCCCAGCCATGCGGTAGCGCCCGCTGTTGTAGATGATGATCAAGTCCACACCGCCGGCTTCGGCGCATTTGGCAGACAGGCCGGTGCCCGCACCTGCGCCGACGATCACTCCGCCGGCCTCGACGGTTGCTTGTAGCTTCCTCAAAGCCGTTGCTCTATCCATGCGTCCTTTCTACCATCAATTGCCTTCGTGGTTTATTTCTTCCGCCGGTTCGTGGTTGAGATCATCTCGTGCAGTGCGCGCGCCATCGCTTGTGCGAATCGCGGGTCGTTGATGTCCGTCTCCATCTCCCTGACCTGGATTCCTTTGCGCAGGTTTGCCTTTAGCTCGCGGATGAGTGCAGTGTCGGCTTCGGGGTCGTAGAAGGGTTTGCCCTCCGTAGCGATCATTGATACGCCCTTTAGCGGGATGAACACGACCGTCGGACCGGTGGCTAAATTCAACTTGCGAGCGATCAAGTGGCCCAGCTCAGCGCATTCTTCCGGTGTGGTGCGCATCAGCGTCACGGTGGCGTTGTGTTGGTATAGATTGCGCGCGCGGAACTTTTCCGGCACGCTGTCCAGCGGCCCGAAATTGACCATGTCGAGCGCGCCGAGCGACACGACTTGCGGCACGCCTAGTTTGCCGGCGGCCTCTAGCCGCTCCGGACCGGCGCTGAGCACTCCGCCAACGAGTTCATCGGCCAGCTCGGTAGTGGTGATGTCCAATACGCCGGCCAGAAAGCCCCCCTTCACCAGCGCTTCCAAGCTCTGTCCGCCGGTGCCTGTGGCGTGAAAGACCAGCACTTCGTAGCCGTGCTCTTCCAGCCATGCCCGTGCGGCGTTCACGCACGGCGTGGTGACGCCGAACATGGTCGCGCCGATGAGCGGCCTGGCGCCGCTGGCGCGCTTCTTTGCGGCGTAGGCGGTTGCCATGCCGGCGATGGCTGCGGCAGCGTTGCTCAGGATGCGCTCGCTCACGCGGTTGATGCCGGCGATGTCCACCACCGAATACATCATCGTCACGTCGCTGACGCCCACGTAGGGTCGCGTGTCACCACTGGCCAGCGTGCTGACGATCAGCTTGGGCACGCCCACTGGCAGCTCGCGCATGGCCGCGGCGGCGATGGATGAATTGCCGCTGCCGCCCATGCCCATGATGCCGTCGAGCTTCTTCTCGGCGTATAAACGCCGGGCGATCTCGGCCGCGCCGCGCGCCATGGTCATCACTGCTGCCCCGCGGTCGCCGGCTGCGACCAGCACGTCCAGCTCTGTGCCGGCGGCTCGCGCCACTTCCCGACGCGAGATCGTCGGCTTGACCTGCGGCTGACCAAGCACGCCAGCATCCACCAGGATGACAGCGTGGCCGGCCTTTCTGATCTGCTTACGCACAAAGTCATACTCGACGCCCTTGGTGTCGAGCGTGCCGATGAGGACGACAGTTGCCATGCGCAGTGATTTTAACGACGCATGGGTGGTGCGCAAAGTCAAACTCCCGCGAAGGTTGTGGAGGCGCGTTTTTGGATTGGCAGGATCAACCTTCAAAACGCTTGCCTGTTCTCATCCTCGCTTCAGCCAGTGCATATGAATTTCAAGTACGAACTTGCTAGCGTGCGCGCAACCCGACGACGGGACGAATGTGGCAAACCAGGTGCTCGATGCGCGGATCTGGCGATCCGCCTCGGGCGATGCAGGAGGAATGAAGGATGTTAACGCTGCCAGAAGAGTTGATGTTGCTGGCGTTGGACGATGCGCAGGGCACGGTGGTGCAAAATGCGCAAGGGCCGCTCAAGATGGGCCTGGTGAGCGCAGCTTTGACTGAGCTGACGCTGACCGGCAAGATCCGCTTCGACGAGCGACAAAACGTGGTCGTGGCGAATCCGGTCCCGACGGGCGATAGCTTGCTCGACGAAGTGATGAATCGAATTGCGCGTGACAGGCAGCCGCGGGCAGCGGTGTCCTGGCTGCAGGCGCTCCCCAATCAAATCCGTGACCTGGAAGATCGCGTGTTGCAAAAGCTGGTGCAGCGGGGTGCGTTGCGCGTCGAAGAGTCGCGCCGGTTCTTCGTCATCAAAGAGACCCGTTTTCCCCAGGAGAACAGCGCTTTCGAGCGGAGCACGCGCAATCGCTTGCGCGACGTGGTGCTGAACGGCGCTCAGCCCGACGAGCGGACGATGGCTTTGATTGGGCTGGTCAAGATGTGCAACCTGATTGAGACGGTCTTCCCCTTCGCCGAGTGGGAGCAGGCGCGCCGTCGCATTGACGAACTCACCAGCCCGCAATTCGCCGGCTGGCAATACCAGCCGCCCGGCCAGGGCGACCCCTACAGCATGCAGCCGGAAACATCGGGCGGCATGATGATGGGCGGCTTCGTCAACGCGCTCATGTTCAGCATGATGGCTCAGTCGCTGTTCTGGGGCGTCGGTGGCTGGGGCTTCCCCGGCATGATGAGCATGGGCGGCTTTGGTGATCTGTCACAACAGGGCGAAGTTCTCCTCGGCCAGGAAGGCATGACTGCAACCAGCGATGAAGGCGGGATGGATGGCGGCTTCGATTTTGGGGGTGACTTCGGCGGCGAGTTTTGAGGTGTGACGCAGGGGCGGCCCTGCGCTGTCACCCGTTTGCGCACGCGCGATTGCGCAGGCGACTATGCCATGCAGGCGACCACACAGGGTCGCCCCTACAACGGGCGGCGGGGGGTGATGTAGGGGCGGCTCTGCGCCGCCGCCCGTTTGCGCACGCGCGATTGCGCAGGCGACTATGCCATGCGGGCGACCACACAGGGTCGACCCTACAACGGGCGCGGTGGGGTGGGTCGCGCTCGGCGCTCGACGCTTCCCGGCAAGTCCAACCCCATATAATCGCAGCAGGCGGTTTGATCGCCCGAGGCGGATGGACGTTGACCAGACGTAGCAGCCAAGTGCAGCATCTGGACGCGCCTCGACGTAAAGATAGCTTGTTGCATGCACACTACCACGATCTTCCAGGCCAAGTCGCGGCCGGGCTTTCTCCGCCAGCATTACCAGACCGTCATCACGTTGTCTTTGCTGGCTGTGGATGTGTTCAGCATAGCTGTCAGTTTCCTCATCGCCTATCGTTTGCGTTTACTGATTCCCCTGCCCGAGCCGGCGCGCAGCGTGCCGGGCTTCAGCCAGTTTTTGCCCCTGCTCGCCGTGCAAATCGTCGCAATCGTCGGCGCTTTCTTCTTCGGCAAGATGTATCACCGGCGCCGCACGCGTTACAGCACCGACGACCTGACTACGATCTTCTCTGGCGTGTCGGTTGGCACTTTGATCAGCGTCGCGCTGGTCTCGCTTACCTTCAAGGGCGATGCCGCCATCATGGACTTTCCACGGGTAATGGTGATCTATGCCTGGCTGCTTACCATCGGGACCGTAGTGGTAGGACGCGGCTTGCAAGCGCGCATCCAGCGTGCTCTGCAGATGCGGGGAATCGGCCGGACGCGTGTGGTGGTGGTGGGCTCCGGCGAGCCGGCGGCTACAGTGCTGCAGCGCATCGCCCAAAATCCGCGCCTGGGTTACGACATCGTCGGCCTGGTGCCGTATGACGGCCAGCGCCCATGGTACGAGGTGCGCTTGCTGGGTTCGCTGGATGATCTCTCCAAGCTCGTCTCGCGCGAAGCGGTGGACGAGGTCATCATCGCCTTGCCGGATGCCAGCAGCGACGATTTGCTCGACGTGATCTCTCGGTGCGATCGCAGCACGATCAGCATCAAGGTGTTGCCGGACCAGTTCCAAATCATGGCCGGCCAGTTGAGCATCGGCGAGTTGAGCGGCCTGCCGTTGTTGAACCTGCGCGATGTGGCGCTGCGCGGTTGGAAGCTCTCGCTGAAACGCGCGATAGACCTGGTCGGCAGCGCGGTCGGTTTGGTGCTGTTGTCGCCGTTCATGTTCCTTGTCGCCATCCTGATCAAGCTAGATTCACCCGGCCCGGCGCTGTACTCGCAAGAGCGGATGGGCCTGGACGGCAAGCGCTTCCACGTCATTAAGTTCCGAACCATGCGCACCGACGCTGAACAGAGCGGTCCCGGCTGGACCAGGCGCGACGATCCACGTAAGACGCGCCTGGGGGCGTTCTTGCGCCGGACGAACATTGACGAACTACCGCAGCTTATCAACGTGCTTTTGGGAGATATGAGCCTGGTCGGCCCTCGACCGGAGCGGCCGATGTACGTCGAGGAGTTTCGCAAGCGCATCCCACGCTACATGGAGCGCCACCGCGAAAAGGCCGGTATGACCGGCTGGGCCCAGGTGAACGGCTTGCGCGGTGATACCTCCATTGAGGAGCGCACCAAATACGACCTATGGTACATCGAAAACTGGTCGGTGTGGCTCGACATCAAGATCATCCTGATGACGATCTGGCAGACCCTCTCCGGCGAGCACGAGAATGCTTATTGAATGTAACTTGCTCAGTTGAAAACCTGACTGGATGGAGATGTAGTTAGCGATGCGCGTTGTAGATGAAGCCCTTCACCCGGCTCTC